>JBOHHF010000036.1:0-11465 GCA_050700495.1 Pseudonocardiaceae bacterium | reverse complement strand
ACCCACCGGGGAGTCGTGAATCAGTCCGGTGACGTGGAGGGCTGCTGCGCAGTCGACGGCGTGATGCCGTCGGCGCCGGCGCGCAGCCGGTAATGCGTCGGGGCCAGGCCCGTCGTCACGCATTCGTCACTGAGTGCGACAGAAGGGTCACCCTTAGTCATCGATCCGCCCCCGGCGTTGCCGCCCACGCATGGCGCGGTGGTGGTTGCCGGTGGACTCGGCGGAACCGGCGCCGTTGGCCCACTGCCGGGTGCTGACGGCGAGGCAATCCGGTCTGTCAACGGGTCTGCCACCGGATGGGTGGCGACGCGGACCGAAGTTACGGATGGGGCGTCGCTCACCATGCGGTGTACCGGGGCGGGGGCGGCTCCGGCTGTGACAGGGGCGGGCGGCTCAGCTGGCGCGATCAACGCCGCTGGCTTGTGGACGGCTGGGTGTGGCTGCGGTGCGTTTCCCGAATTCGGGGCGGCTGGCGCGGCGAGCTTTGACACAGGTTCGAGGACGGGAGTCAAGACGGGGACGTGTGCAGGCTGGACGGGTGATCGTAGTGCCGGAACAGCCCGCACGACATCCGCGACCGTCGATCTCATCGTGCCCGCCGCACCGAGCAGACCGTCGGAGCCATCATCGTCATCGCCCGCATCCAGCGGGCTCAGCGGGGTTGTTCGCACCTCGTTTACCACGCTGAGCCCGCTGAATGCGGAAGAATCCTCGTGTGCTTGGGCGACTCCCGATGAGAGGAGCCAGCTTGCGATGACCAGGCCCCCGAGCACAGTGACCCGCAGCAGTGCGCCCAGTAACAGCGCACGCAGCACCCCACAGTGCGCACACTGTGCGCCACCTGCGTCGGGGATGGCGGCCACCGGTTCCCCCTCAACCTTTCCGCGGGGCCGGCCCTGCGCCGGTTCGCCGCGCCAACGTCCTGTTCGGAGGCCGGGCGAGAAGTCTGGACTCACATCACCCGGACGACCGCTGCCTTACACTACACGCTGTGACCGAAATATGGGATATCTGTCTCGGTAGTCACTGAACGGCCCGCTTCACCGGTCCGGCCGAGGTGAGACGGGCGATCGCTTCGTCGAGTACCTCGTCGCGCTTGCAGAACGCGAAGCGCACCAGGTGCCGCCATGGTGCCGGCTCATCGACGAAGACCTGCACCGGCACCGCCACCACACCGGCGCGCCCGGGCAGCTCGCGGCAGAACTGGAGGCCGTCGGAATGCCCGAGTGGCCGGATGTCCGCGCAGACGAAGTAGGTGCCCTCGCAGCGCCGTACCCCGAATCCCGCCGTGCCCAGCCCCGCGGCCAGCCGGTGCTGCTTGTCCTGCAAGGCCGCGCGGTGCGCGGCCACCCATGCATCCTCGGTGCGCAGTGCGTGCGCCACTGCGGGTTGGAAGGGGGCCCCGCCGACGAACGTGAGGAACTGCTTGGCCGCCCGCACCGCGGCCACCAGCCGCGCCGGCCCGCACACCCAGCCGATCTTCCAGCCGGTGACGCTGAACGTCTTGCCCGCGCTCGACACCGACAGCGTGCGCTGTGCCATCCCGGGCAACGTCGCGATCGGCAGATGCTGGGCACCTTCGAACACCAGGTGCTCGTACACCTCGTCGGTGATCACCAGCAGATCGTGTTCGACGGCCAGCGTTGCCAGCGCCTCCAGCTCAGCGCGGTGTAGCACGGTGCCGGTGGGGTTGTGCGGACTGTTGAGGATCAGCGCCCGGGTGGCGGGCGTGATCGCCGTACGCAACGCGTCGGGATCCAGCGCGAACCGGTCGCCGTCGGCGACCAGCGCCACGCTGCGCCGGGTCGCTCCGGCCAGCGCGACCGCGGCCGCGTAGGAGTCGTAGTAGGGCTCCACGAGCAGCACCTCGTCGCCCGGGTGCACCAGCGCGAGCAGCGCGGCGCTGATCGCTTCGGTGGCGCCGACGGTGACCAGCACCTCGGTCTCCGGATCGTGCACCAGGCCGTAGCGTGCTGCTTGATGCTCGGCGATAGCACCGCGTAGCTCGGGGATCCCCGAGCCGGGTGGGTACTGGTTGCATCCGCTCGCGATCGCCGACCGGGCGACCTCGAGCATGCCGGCCGGACCGTCGGCGTCCGGGAAGCCCTGGCCGAGGTTCACCGCACCGGTGCGCACCGCCAGCGAGGTCATCTCATCGAAGATCGTCGACGTGAACGGCTGCAGCCGGGGGACCAGTCCGTGGGTTCGCACGGCCCTCATCCTGCCGGGCCCCTCATCCTGGCGGGCAGGGCACAATCGGCAGTGTGGAGTTGACGAGCAACGAGCAGGACAAACAGCGGGACCTGCGCCGGATGAAGGCGGTCGCGCTGGGATTCCTGCTGGGTGCCGCGGTGGTGTACGTGGTGGCGCGGCTCTCCGAGAACGCCGCGGACGCTGCGTCATGGGTCGGCTACGTGCGGGCGATGGCCGAGGCCAGCATGGTCGGTGCGCTGGCCGACTGGTTCGCCGTCACCGCGCTGTTCCGGCACCCGCTCGGGCTGCCCATCCCACACACCGCGATCATCCCCCGCAAGAAGGACGCGCTCGGGGAGAACCTCGGTGCTTTCGTGGGCGCCAATTTTCTCGCCGATGAGGTGGTGCGGGACAAGCTGCGCCGGGTAGGGATCAGTGCTCGGCTCGGTCGGTGGCTGGCGCAGCCCCGCCATGCTGAGCGGGTCACCGCGGAACTCTCCACCGCGGTGCGCGGTGCGGTGACCGTGCTGCGCGACGAGGACGTCCAGGCGGTGCTGGAGAACGCGGTGGTAAAGCGGCTTGTGGAGCAGCCGTGGGGACCACCGCTGGGCCGGTTACTCGGGCAGCTGCTCACCGACGGGGCGCACCACAAACTCGTCGATCTGGTCGCCGAGCGGGGCTACGAGTGGGTGCGCGACAACCACGGCGCGGTGTTGCGAGTGGTCAGCCAGCGCTTGCCCGGGTGGTCGCCGAGGTTTGTCGACGAACTGGTCGCCGACAAGCTGTACGGGGAGGTTCTGGCGTTCGCCTGGGCCGTGCACAGCGATCCCGACCATCCCATGCGCAAGACGGTGGACACCTTCTTGATGGAGTTCGCCCAGGACCTGCGCACCGATCCGGTGACGATCGAGCGGGCCGAGTCGGTCAAGCAGCAGGTGCTGGCGCACCCCGAGTTCCAGACCTTGGTCGGGTCGGCGTGGGGCACCGCCAAGAAGATGCTCCTCGAGGCTGCTGAGGACCCGTCTTCCGAGCTGCGGCGCCGGGTGCGCGACGGGCTGGTCGCTCTGGGTCTGCGGCTGACCTCAGACGTTGAGCTGCGGTCCAAGGTGGACACCTGGCTGGAGGGTGCGGCCAGTTACGTGGTGTCCAACTACCGCGGTGAGATCACCACCCTGATCACCGACACGGTGCAGCGCTGGGACGCCGAGGAGACCTCCCGAAAGGTGGAGCTGCAGGTCGGCCGGGACCTTCAGTTCATCCGGATCAACGGCACCGTGGTCGGGGCGCTGGCCGGCCTGGCCATCCACACCGTCTCCCAATTCCTGCTCTGATGGTGCGCGCCGGGCCCAGACCCATCAGACAGTCTTGATCATCGACGCCTGGATTTCCGCGCCGCCCCTCGTACGCATTATCGCCACCCGAAATCACGTCATCGTCCCGCGATTCGGCTCCGAATGGCACTCGGTGAGACGTTCAGAACCGCGATTCGGCTCCGAATGGCGGCGTACGTGGCCATGTGCTGCGGGCAGATCGGCTCTCTCAGCTGGTAGATCGTGTCCGGCGTAGCTGGATGGCTAACGTCCTAAGACGATGGGATGGGAGAGTTATGAACCTGGACCCGACGCTGCCGATGGGCAGGCGGATCAAGATACTGCGGGGGCGGCGGGGGTTGTCCAGAGCGGTGGTCGCTGGTCTGTGCGGCCGCAGCGAGAGTTGGCTCAAGAAGATCGAGCAGGGCACGCGTCAGGCAGTGCGTTTGCCGACGTTGCTTCGACTCGCGCCGCGCGGAGACCATCGATGTGGGTTCGATCCGTTCTCCGTCGGCGCGGTCACGTTATCTCGTCCAAGTCTCCCGTGGTTACCTTGCCCGGCGGGATAATGTTGCCGCGTGGCATCTTTTGTCGAAGGCGTATCAGGAGTCGCCGGAGATGGTCAAATATGGTCAGTTCGGCCGCGGCGTCACCCAGGAGCTCGTGGAGCGCAACCACTCGGTGATGAAGAGTGAGGTACGCGCCCTGGCCGACAAGATAGGCCTTCCTACCTGAAGGTGCTCTTCGCGAGGCCCACGGTGTGGCAGGGGACAGATTGTCTCCCTTGGCTCCGGTCACCTGCCATTAGCGTGCCGCCTGGCCCCCAGGGCCGGGTTGAACACCGAGCTGGTGCATCCCCCATCCGGGATGCATCCCCCGCTTCCACCAGTCCGGCGCTCCCCCGTCCTGGGTGCTTCCAGGAAGACGCCACACAGAGGGGCTGAGAGCACGTGGAGCACGAGAAACGGCAGCAGTGCGGCACCGAGCGCAGTATCCGGCCGGGAACGGCGGTGCCAGCCGCGGTGCTCGTTGCCGACATGGGCGACGGGTCGTTATCTCTCCAGGGCCGGTGGGAAGTCCGGTGATCCGCGAGGACCGCGAGCTGCTGGCTGAGCTGGCCCGGCTCAACAGAGAGGCTCGGTGACGACGAGTCACTAGCGTCCACGGACGTCGAGGAGCAGATGCTACGGCTGCTCGCAGGCGTGGTTATGCTGCTCAGGCGGCACTGTGTTGACAGGCGAAACCAGTGCAAATGCTGTGGGCCGGTGAGGTGGGCGTGGTTGTTCTGTTATAGGCGACCGCAGTGCACGGTGTACAGAAGCCTTGACTTCGCGATGAGGCAGCCCTTGCGCTGGGTGAGGTGGCAGTTGCTTCACGGCACTGAGGTTGCCAGTGGTTGTGAAGGATGAACTGCCTCCAGATGCGCTGGTGGCCGGCTCAGATCATACCGAGGCTTCTTGCGAGCAGTCTGCTTGCAGAAGCTAGCGGTGGCGCCTATCCTGAGCACTGGACCAAGGGGGTGAGCAGGTGAAGCGGGTTGACGAGACGGTGCACGATATCGGCGACTACATCCGCGCGCAGCGCAACATCGCGCAGCTGTCGCTACGCCAGCTCGCCAAGATCGCCGGCGTGTCCAACCCATATCTGAGCCAGGTGGAGCGGGGGTTGCGCAAACCCAGCGCGCGCATCCTGCAACAGATCGCCACCGGCCTGCGGATCTCTGCAGAGGCGCTGTACGTGCAAGCGGGAATCCTCGATGAGCGCGCCGGGGGCCCGGTCGTCGACGCTGTTGTCGCCGACGCCGACCTCTCCGAGCGGCAGAAGCAGGTGCTGCTCGAGGTTTACGAATCGTTCCGGCGGGAGCACCGCGAACAGTTTACCCAGGCGCGAGCCACGGTGGACGGTACCGCTGCCCAGCCGAGGAGGGAGTGAGAAACATGTCCACACTGCCCACTGCCCAGGACGTGCGCCGGATGCGCAAGCAGGCCGAGGCAGGCGTCACGGTCACGTTCGACGCGGTCAAGACGCCCTTGTTCGCTGTGTTGGGTGCGGTGGACGCCGCTGCGCATACCGAACTGCGCGCGCTGGCCGGTGCCTGCGGGCAGGCTGTGCGGGAGGCCTACGTCTCGTTCGTCGAGCGTGGTGCGGAAGTCTTCGACGACTTCCGCAGCCAGCCGCGAGTCAAGCAGGCGCTGAACTCGGTCGAGTCCGGTGTCGACACCGCCCAGCAGCGGCTGGAGGTTGCGGTCCGCGATCTCAACGTCGCCGCCGCTGACCTGCGGTCCCGGTTTGCCTGGACCAGCCGATCCGTCGGGGAGGAGGTTGCTCGGGATGCCGAACGGGTCGGCACTGCGGCCGCCCAGCAGGTGCGGGCGACTGCGGGTGAGGTCGCCGAGGCCGTGACCGAGGCCGGCCAAGAGGCCGCCTACGAGACTCGGGTGGAGGCCCGAACGGCCGCCAACCCGGCGGTGCCGCCGCACAGGCCGGCCAGCGGACCCGCTGACAACAAAACGTCACGGTCCTGAGCCGGCTCCGCCGCAACGGCCGGCGTGCGAGTTCTGACTCTCTCGGCTGGCTGTTGGCTGCGTATCCTGGCTGTCTGCGTATCCTGGGCGGGTGCTGCTGCAGTCGCTGGACCAATTGGTCTACCTGATCCTCTACGGACTCGCTATCCCGGTCGGGCTTTTCGCGTTCATTCACGCCACACTCCAGCGAGCCGATGCCTACACCGCAACCGACAAGCTCACCAAGCCGGCCTGGCTGGGTATCACCGGCGGGGGCACCGCCGTCCTGATCCTGTTCCAGCCCCCCGGATTGCTGATGTTCTGGCTGCTCGGGCTGGTGGCCGTACTGGTCTATCTGGTCGACGTCAAGCCCGCGGTGACCGAGGTACAGCGCGGGCCGCGCTGGTGACGACGGCTTAGCCGACCTGACACATGCGTGACCATGCATGTATGGTGTGGCGTGTGGGCGCTCACGGGCATGGGCACGGGGTATATGGACACGGGGTTCATGGACACGGTGCCGCACCGTCGGACCGTCGCCGGCTCGGCTGGGCGCTGGCGATCACGTTCGTGGTCCTGCTGGCCGAGGTCGTCGGCACCGCGCTGACCGGCTCGCTGGCCCTACTCGCCGATGCCGGACATCTGGCCACGGACGTGCTGGGTCTGACGGTCGCGCTGATCGCCACCGTGCTGGCACAGCGCCCGCCGAGTCAGTACCGGACCTACGGGCTGGGCCGCGCGGAGATCCTCGCCGCAGCGCTCAACGCGCTGATACTGCTCGTGGTGGCGGGAGTCGTCGCGGCCGAGGCGATCACGCGGCTGGCTGCTCCGCCCGACGTCGCCGGGGTCCCCCTGCTGGTGCTCGGGGCGCTCGGTCTGGTCGGCAACCTGGCCGCGCTCGCGGTGCTCACCTGGGGGGGATCCCGCGAACGCAGCCTCAACATGCGCGGCGCGATGCTCGAGGTGATGGGTGATGCGCTCGGTTCCATCGCGGTCCTCGGTGCCGCGATGGTGATGCTCACCACCGGCTGGCGCCAGGCCGACCCGGTTGCGTCGTTGGTGATCGCTGCGATGATCGTGCCCCGGGCGCTGGCCCTGCTCCGTGAGGCGGCGCACGTCCTGCTGGAGGGCACTCCACGAGGCGTCGACGCCGCGGAGGTACACCGGGTGTTGTGCGCGGTTCCAGGGGTGCTCAATGTGCACGACCTACATCTGTGGACGATCACGTCGGGTCGGCACGCGGTGTCCGCGCACCTCGTTGTTGACGAAGCCCGGTCGATGCACTGCGGGGACACCTCGGTGCTCGACACCGCCGCGATCCAGCTACGCACGCATTTCGGGCTCACCCACAGCACCCTGCAGGTCGAGCACGACGACCACGCCTCGCACGAGCAGACCTGCTAGCCCCCGGCGTGTCCGGCTCGGCTGCGCGGTGTGTCGGCCTCCCGTGCCCGGATCCTAGCTCGCCCGGGTGGCATCCAGCAGGGCGGTGTCACCGCTGAGCACGGCCCCTGACGGGCGGCCCCATGCGGCGCGGTATACAGCGTCGGCGAGCCCGACCACCGAGGCGTCCGGCTCGGTCACCGTCTCTGGGGCGGTCTGGGGAAGCTGGCCTGGTACGAGTCGCACGGTCCAGGACCGCCCGGCGTCCGCGGCGTGGTACAACACTGCGCCGGACAACGACGCGACGGCCCATGCCTCGGTGTCCCGCAGGATCAGCCGGGTCAGTACCTCGTCGACGCCATCAGCGGCGAAGTCGGCAGCTACGGCCGACTCGGTGCCTGCCGCGGCCTGTGCGTCGATCCGGTGCACGGTGACCTCATGCGCCATCCGGCGAGACCAGAAAGCCGCGGTGTGAGGGGCGGTGAGGGCGAAGTGCCATGCCGGGGTGGCGGGGTCGGTGGTCGCCAGCAGATCGAGCAAGGTGGCCAGCCGGTCGTCGAAACCGGCGAACACGTCGCCCGGTGGTGGCTCCACACGGATCGGTGGCGACTCCGGATCGGCAGCCCGTACCACCCTGGCGACCATGTCGAAGACCCGGCCGACGTGGTGCACCAGCCGCTGCACGGTCCAGCCCGGACAGGTCGGAACCGGGGTGTCCGCACCGGCCGACACGGCCGCTGCTCGAAGCAGGCCCGCCTCGGTCGCGATCCTCGATCGGTACTCGGCGAGCTCCACGATCGGCCAGCTTAAGCCCCGGCCCTAAGCTCTGGTGGAGCGCAGCCACTCCAGGGTGAACCGATACTCGGTGTCCATCAGCTTGCCGATGTTGTCGATGATGATCGTCTCCACCTTGCCGCCGATCAGCGGCAGCGGCACCTCAGCCGTGAGCTGGGCGCCGAGCACGCATCCGGCCGGATCTGGCTCCAGGCGCATCACCCCGGTGATCGTCCCCGGTGCTCCGTCGACCACCGCGTGCACGCTGCCGCCGGAGCTGGTCCAGGTCTCGGTACGGCGAATCGTCAAGCCCCCGGGCAGCGCCGAACGGATGAAGGACGGCAGTGCGTCGTCGGGCACAGCCTGGCGCAGCACGACGGTGATGCCGTGTTCATCCTGCTCCCGAGACACCAGCTCGGCCCCCGAACCGCCTACCGCGCGCAACTTGTCGCGCAGGTAGTCCTGGTTGGTCAGCACCCCTTGCATCCGCTCCAGCGACTCCGGGTACCGATGCCGCACCTCCAGCCGCCTGCCCATAGCGCCGGAGGTTACCGTCCGAGTCACGTTCTGGAGGCAGTCTGGAGGCAGATTGCCCTCATGGCGCCCCGGATTACTGCAATCTGTCTCCAGACTGCGGACCCAGATTGCGGGCGGAGCGCATCGCGGAGTGTTGGGCGCGGGGTTTGAGAACGATCAGGTCCAGGTTGACGTGCGGGGGGCGGGTGACGGCGAAGGCGATGACCTCCGCGACATCCTGTGCGCTCAGCGGGGTGAGCCCGGCGTAGACCTGATCCGCCCGCCGCTGGTCGCCACCGAAACGCACCACGGAGAACTCCGTCTCCACCATGCCGGGGGCGACTTCGATGAACCGCACCGGCTGCCCGAGGTGCTCGCCGCGCAACGTGCGGTGCACCGCTGCTTGGGCATGCTTGGCGGAGGTGTAGCCCGAGCCGTTGTCGTAGGCTTCCGAGGCGGCGATCGAGGTCACCGTGACCAGGACCCCATCCCCGGAGTCGATCAGCTTCGGCAGCAGAGCCCTGGTCATCCGCAACGTGCCGAGCACGTTGGCCTCCCACATCCCGCGCCACTGACCCTCATCGGCCTCCAGTACCGGTGAAAGCCCCAGCGCACCGCCGGCGTTGTTGACCAACACCCGCGCCGTGGGTACCGCCGCAGCGAACGCGGCCACCGAGTCGGGATCGCGCACATCGAGCACTACGGCGGTGCCGCCGATCTCGTCAGCGATCTCCTGGCAACGCTGTAGCCGGCGGGCGCCGAGCACCACGTGAAAACCCTCCGCGGCCAGCGCGCGGGCGGTGGCCGCCCCGATCCCACTGCTGGCCCCCGTCACGACGGCGATTCCCCGCGGCTCACCCACGCCCCAACCCTAAAGCGGGCCGGGATGGCGGCAAGATGGGGCGAGTGATGGGGTGGGTCGGGAAGGTGCGGCGGGTTGCGGTGCTGTCCGTGCATACTTCTCCGCTGGACCAGCCGGGTACCGGCGACGCCGGCGGGATGAACGTCTACATCGTGCAGACCGCGACCCGGATGGCCCGCCGTGGCGTTGAGGTCGAGGTCTTCACCCGGACCACCTCCTCGGGGCTGCCCCCGGTGGTGGAACTTGCGCCCGGCGTCACCGTGCGGCACATCAGTGCCGGACCTTATGAGGGCCTGGCCAAGAATGACCTGCCCGCGCAGCTGTGCGCCTTCACCGCCGGGGTGCTGCGAGCCGAGGCGCGCCGCGAGCCGGGCTACTACGACGTGGTGCACTCGCACTACTGGTTGTCCGGCCAGGTCGGCTGGTTGGCCCGGGACCGCTGGGGGGTGCCGCTGGTGCACACCGCACACACCTTGGCCAAGGTCAAGAACGCTTCGTTGGCGCACGGCGATGCGCCGGAGCCGCATACCCGGGTGATCGGCGAGCAGCAGGTGGTGGCCGAGGCCGACCGGCTGGTGGCGAACACCCCGGCTGAGAGTGCTCAACTCGTCGAGCTTTACGGCGCCGACCCGGCCTGCACCGTCACCATCCCGCCGGGAGTCGATCTGGAGCGCTTCACGCCGGGCTCCCGCAACGCTGCCCGCGCTGAGCTGGACCTGCCACCCGACGCGGTGGTGCTCGCCTTCATCGGCCGCATCCAGCCGCTCAAGGCGCCGGATGTGCTGTTGCGCGCCGCCGCCGAGATGCTGCATCGTGACCCGGCGCTGCGCGACCGGCTGCGGGTACTGGTCGTGGGCGGCCCGTCGGGTAGCGGGCTGGCCGAACCCACCGTGCTGCACCAGCTCGCAGCCATGCTGGGAATCCCGGAGCAGGTCGTGTTCGTTCCGCCGCAGGGTGGGGTTGAGCTGGTCGGTGTGTACCGCGCCGCGGATGTGGTGGCGGTACCCAGCTACAACGAGTCGTTCGGCTTGGTCGCGCTGGAGGCGCAGGCATGCGGGACGCCGGTGGTCGCAGCCAGGGTGGGCGGCCTGCCGGTGGCGGTGGCTGACGGGGTGTCCGGTCAGTTGGTGGGCAGCCACCATCCGGTCGACTGGGCGGATGCGCTGTCCGCCGTCGTGCATCCAGGGCGTCGCGCGGAGCTGGTGACGGGTGCCACCGACCATGCCCGACGGTTTTCCTGGGAGCGCACAACCGAAGCATTGCTGCGGGTCTATGCCGACGCCGCCGCGGCCTACCAGGTGAACGCTCTGGCGCGCGAGGTCGCGGTATGACAGGGAGCGGTGTGAGCCGCCCGGCGAGCTTGGATCAGGTCATCGCAGGGGTGCTGGACGAGGCCGGGCTGCGTCACGATCACCGTGAGCCGGGCAGCTTCCTCGTCACCCTGCCCGGCACCAACAAGTTGCAGACCACCTGCTGGGTGCTGGTCGGCCGGCATGGGGTGCTGGTAGAAGCCTTCGTGTGCCGGCATCCGGATGAGGCACACGAGGATGTCTATCGCTGGTTGCTGCGGCGCAATGCCCGGCTGTACGGCGTGCACTACGCACTGGACAGGGTTGGCGACATCTACCTCGTGGGGCGGCTGGCCCATCATGCGGTCACCGCCGACGAGTTGGACCGGGTGTTGGGCCAGGTGGTCGAGGCTGCCGATGGCGACTTCAACACCTTGCTGGAGATCGGGTTCGCCTCGTCGATCAGGCGCGAATGGGACTGGCGGGTGGCACGTGGCGAGTCGTTGGTCAATCTCGCTGCGTTCGAGCACCTGGTGCGCTGAGCTGGCTACGAGCTCAGCGTCCAAAGTTTGGTGGGTTCAGGTTTGGTTTGGTTTGGGTGGGTTCAAGTTTTGGTGGCGGGGCGGCCCGAGGA
>JBOHHF010000035.1:0-7941 GCA_050700495.1 Pseudonocardiaceae bacterium | reverse complement strand
AACCTCGCGGTCGGCGCCATCCACCTCATCGGCAGACGCGACATCACCGAGACCATCAGATGGACAACCCGGGTCATGGATCGATCCTTCAAGATCCTCAACCTCATATGATCTTGGAACGACCCTGACGCCCGGGCCAGGGCCGCGGCGGATTCCTACCCAAGATTGACTTGACTCTCTGGAGGCTGTTGTATAGGACTCCAGGTATCTCGTTCGTCGCCGATCAGGTGGTGTTTCAGCGGGATGATCTGGATTTCCTCGACCGTGCCGTTCCCGCAGAAGCCCGCTCTGCTCGTAATCCTTGACCCTTTCCAACGCGTCGCGAAGTGGGTCACGGGAGGTTGGCTCGCGGCTGGTCCGCCATCCCAGCCCGGCGCGGGATCGGACCTCGATCTCCTACGAACGGCTCGCTGACCTCACGTCACGAGCGGGGGAACTGCGCACCGACTGGAGCTGCAGAGAGTGGATGTGGCTGTCGAGCTGGCCCGCACGCTCCGTCGCAGCGTCACAATCGCCCGCCATGGAAGCACCAGACAGCGCCGGCCGGATTGAGCGTGAGGAGATGGTTAAGGTGCTCATTCCGTTCAAAGACGCCAGCATTCTCACTTTGGCGAGGATGCGGGTTGCTGGGTGGGCGCGGGGACATGACGGCGACCATTGATGAACCTGATCGACACCGCCGAGAGCCCTGCTCACGCGATAATGAGAGCTGACCAGCAACCGCACGTGATCAGCGTGCTGCTTCCGTTTAACGACCGGGCACGGCCGGAGCGGTTTAGGTTGATCCACCCGACTCCCGGGTCTGTATACAGGACAACACCGTTCGCCAAGCCGGGAAACGCCGGCTCTTCGACGAAGTCATCAGCGCTTACTCCTGGTGGCAACACGCTGGCCGGCCACACCGCGACCGGTACGTCGTCACCGTCACCACCGAGGGCCAATCGGTGTGGCTGGATGACCTGACAAGGCCCGTCACCTCCCGAGACTAGAGCCCAGTGCTCCCGCATGGTGGGGGCCGCCACAGTTTGTGCCGTGCAGCTCACTGGCCGCCGCCCTCCCGCCGTGCGCGCTTTAAGGATCGACTCCGCCAGGGTGATGATGCTGGCCTCAGACAGCGTTACCCCGGGTGCCCCCAGGCAATGAACCGTCCACGAGCGGTCAATCATGTGGATCAGCAGCAGTGTGGTCTGGCTGTCTTCGCCTACCTGCGCCGGTTGCCGATGCATGAGCTCAAGCTGGCCGGTTCGTTCGCCCTGAGCCTCTGTCCGCCCGACTCTGATCTCGTGGCCGAGCGGATTGTGGCGACCTTGGTGAACCTGGCGCACGCCTTGGAGCTGACCATCACTGCCAAGAGCGTGGAGACCGACCTGCAGCTCCATGCCCAGCACCCACGTTCGAGGCGAGCTGTTCAGGCTGTCGCTGGACAGGATCACGGCCGAAGTTCAGCCAGGGGGCCAAGGCCACTCGAACGTTCACGCAGCCGCGCCAGGTCTTGACCCTGGAACGCGTGGTCGGGAAGGCTTCGGTGCGCTGCGCGGGGTGTGCACTGACATTGGATAAGCCTCTGGTTGGGTAAGCGCGGACGAAGGAGGTGATCATCGTGGACCGTGATCCGTTCATGCCAGCTGGGCACCGATTCCCGATGGATTTGGCCATACCTCCTATCAGCGATGAGCCGCCCAGCGGCTGGCGGCCATTCGTGCTGCGTGGCGTGACACCTCGACCGACTGCGGGTCCGGGTGGGGTGGTGCGGGCCAAGCACCGAACCCCGGCCACCCAGCGGAAGATCCCGTCGAAGACGGGGCTGGATAACAAGATCGTCGACGACTCCTACACCGTCCCGGATGACTGACCATGACTGCGGTGCTGGTGCTCGGCGATGCCGGTGACTGGTCGGCGGCGGAGGTTGGTAAGCATCTGGACGCGCGTGGCGTCCGCTGGGTGTTGGGGGACACCGCCGATTTCCCGCAACGGATGAGCCTGGACGCCCGTCTGGACGCCGGGCACGGCGGCTGGCAGGGCGAGATCACTATCGACGGGCAGACGTTGCGGCTGACCGAGGTCACAGCCGTGTACTACCGCAAGCCCCGCGACTTCGACTTGCCCGACGGGTTGTCCGGGCCGGAGCGACGGTTCAGCCACGCCCAGGCCCGCGTCGGGCTGGGCGGGGTGCTGGCCAGCTTGCCCGTCCGGTGGCTCTCGCATCCCTCAGCACTCGCAGACGCCGAGTACAAACCCCGCCAACTGGCTCTGCTGCGCCAGGCGGGGCTGACCACACCGCCGAGCCTGGTCACCAACGATCCCGCGGCGGTGCGAGCTTTCGCCGCCACTCATAGGGATCTGGTGGTCAAGCCGCTGGCCGAACCGATCGTGTGGGAGGGCGGTGGCGAGTCGGTCGTGTTCACCAGGCGCCTTACGGCCGAGGATCTGGACATCCTCGATGGCGTGGACACCACGGCGCATTTTTCCAGGCCTTTCAAGAGAAGCGCTGTGAGTGCCGGGTCATGGCCGTGGGCGCGGATCGGCTGTTCGCTGTGGCGATCCACGCTGGCAGCAGCCAGGCGTATGTGGACTGGCGCAGCGACTACGAGTCGCTGCGGTACGAGGTGATCGAGACGCCCGAGCACATCCGCGCCGGCATCACCCGCTACCTGCGCGCCGCATCCCTCGCTTACTCAGCGTTCGATTTCGTGGTCAGACCCGACGGCGAATGGGTGGCGCTGGAAGCCAACGCCTCAGGGATGTGGGGGTGGTTGGCCGAGGAGTGTGGGTTGCCCATCGCAGAGGCCATCGCCGGGGAACTGATCGCGGAGTAGGCTCGTGGACACTGTCATTGACGATATCGGCTGGAAAGCCCGCGCCGCCGCCTTAGCCGCCGAACTGGTCGCTCAAGGAGTATTGGACGACCCGGCGTGGGCCAACACGTTCGCCACCACCCCACGGCACCTGTTCATCCCTCGTGTGGTGGACGACGACGGCGCCGTGCTGCTGACTGGTCAACGCCAGTGGCTCGAAGCGGTGTACTCCGACACCGCGCTGCTCACCCAAACCGCCCCGGCCGGTGACGGTGAGCAGGAGCTGCCCACCTCCTCATCAAGCAAGCCCGCCGTGATGGCGGTCATGCTCGACCGACTCGACCTCCACAGCGGCCACCGCGTGCTGGAAATCGGCACCGGCACTGGCTACAACACCGCCCTGCTGTGCCAACGCCTAGGCGGGAGCAATGTTTGTTCGGTCGACATCAACCCCAGGTTGGTCGAGGCGGCCCGCGAGCACCTGGCCGAGATCGGCTACCGCCCGCGCCTGGTCACCGGAGACGGTGCCGAGGGCTGGCGCGAGCACGCCCCGTTCGACCGGATCATCGCCACCTGCGCGATCACCGGGATCCCGGCCGAATGGATTCGGCAGCTCACCGACGGCGGCCGGATCGTCGCGCCGCTCGACGCCGGGGCCGCCGGACCGCTGCTGGTGCTGGACAAGACCGCCCCTGATGAGGTCACCGGCCACATCGACCCCTACCCAGCGTGGTTCATGCCGCTGCGCGAACACGCCGACAACCCGCTGGGGCCGGGGCAGGCCACCGGCTTCACCGCCACCGGGATGGCCCACTACGGCACCACCACAACCAACCCCGCCACACTGCTGACCGACGACGCCGACCTCGCGCTGTTCCTCTGGCTGCACCTGCCCGGCCTGCGGCTGGCCGGTGGCCAGCCCTGCGCCAGCGTCGTCGCCCACACCGCCGACGCCCTGGCCGAAGCCCAACTCACCCCCGACCGCAACGGCACATGGGAGGTCGTGCAACGCGGCCGGTGTCGGCTATGGGACACCATCGAACACGCCGTCACAGCCTTTGAGGCGCTGGGCCGCCCCGACCGCAGCCGCTACGGCGTCACCGCCCTGGACGATCCCCACAGCCAGTACGTCTGGCTAGACGACCCCCACGGGGCGCACAGTTTTCCCCTACTCGCGCGCGGGCAGGAGTGACCAAACCTCGAATGGTGGGATGAGCTCGTGGAACTTCCCAACCTTGCAGACGAACTCCTCCGTCGCCAAGACGACGACCAGCGAGCCCGCAAGGTGCTGATCCCGTTGTTTCGCCAACACCGGCAGGCAGGGATCACTGCCGAACAGCGCCAAGCCACAGACGAGGTCGCCAGCATCGACCAGGCCAACACCCAGTGGCTGACAGGGATTGTGGATCGCCACGGCTGGCCCGGCCACAGCCTCGTCGGTCGCCAGGCCGCCTCGGCCGCATGGCTGCTCGCCCAACACGCCGACCATGACGCGAGCTTTCAACGGCGCTGCCTGGACCTCATGACAGCCATGCCCGCTGGTGAGGTCCAACCCCAGCACATCGCCTATCTCACCGACCGGGTCCTGCTCGCCGAAGGCGCACCCCAGCTCTACGGCACCCAGATCCAGCACGTGGATGGCGTCTACCAATCCCGTCACCAAGCCGATCCCGACAATGTCGACCAGCGCCGGGCCTCAGTCGGTCTCCCACCCCTGGCCGACTACCTCCGCCACTTCCTCGACGATCCGTGAGCTACTCCGTGGTTTGTCAGCGTCCGCGCCCGATCACCAAGCAGCGTGACCGCCTGCGTTACGCGTCCCATTTTCGTCAGGTTCACGACGGCCAGGGCGAACGTCCGCAACTAGTGTTCCCGCCGTTGGGTGGAGCGCTAGTCATGGGATGTGCAGGGTTCGCTGTCGTGATGCTACATACAGCCCTTATCCACTGAGATCAACCCGCCGATCATCCCCATCCACAGACGGCCTCACCAGGTTGACGATGCCGTCAGAGCCCTCGGCCAGGGCGAGCGTGGGCAGATACAACGGCGGGGATAGGGCTCGTGCGGTGGCGAACCACGCCGCAGCGGACACCCGACCGTGGACAAGTGCGGCCAACGCGGAGACGTCGAGGACTTTGCCGCCGATCACGCCGCAGTGTCGGCTGCGACGATGTGCCGACGGCCGATCTCCGCATCACCGGGCCACTCGGCGCCAAACCCAGCGTAGGCGCGGTGGTAGTCCTCGATTGACGGAGCATCGACCCGGCGTAACGCCTCGTCCAGGGCGGCACGGGCCGCAGCCGGGTCCCGCGTGTAGTCGGTGTGTTGGACGGAGGTCAGCAGCGGGTCGGCCACACCCGGCTCGGCGCGCAACGGCAACAGTCGACTGCCTCGCGACCACGAGATCGAAGCTTCAGCAGTGCACCACCTAGACGCCAGGTAAGCCGAGGTGACCACGCAGACCACCGCGTCGGCCCACCGCAGCCTCTCGTGTAGCCGCTGCTGCCACTCCTCGCCGAGGGCGATGCCATCGCAGGTCCTCGGCCAGGAACACGTCGTGGCCCTTGTTGTCCAGCCACCCATGCAGCTCACCAACCAGAGTCCGATCTTCGCTGGCATGGCTGACGAACACCCTGGCCACCGCATCTTCCCTGATCAGTGTCGGATCTTCAGGATAGGAGCATGTGGCCTTGGGTGATGGGTCAGGATCGGAGCGACGTCCAGAATCAGCGCGGTGTCGCCGTTCTTGACGAAATCCACCCCCGTGAACACCGCCAGCTGGCGGTTGTTGTGGCGAGTGACGATCCAGTCTCCGACGGAGGCGGCGGTGCCGACCAAGCCCGCTGTCGGCAATACAGTTATCTGCCTTTACCGTTGAAGGTCGTGGCGATGCAGCTGGCTGAGAAAAGAGGCAATGCGTACGGTCGTCAACCTCGTGACCAGTGGCGTCAGCCTGTCCACTATCCACAAGCAGCTCTGCAGTGCCACCCGGCCAAACTCGACAATCTGCGTGGAGGAGAGAAGAACGACTCCACCGTTATCTGATGGTAGTTGATTAGATGAATCGTATCGTGCAAATTGTATGCAAGTATTGGCGGTGCGGCAGCGGGCATACACAACACCACCAGCTGCGGGGCAATCGACTCGGCCGTGAACAACGCCTGGATACCGCATTCCCGCGCGGCCTTCTCCACGCCAGCGCCCGGCAAGGGTCAGCCCCGAACATGCTCTTGGCGGGCCTTGGCGGGTAGAGCATCGGGCGCACCCTGCGGGCGCGGGTCAGCTCGGTGTGACTCATCCGCAGAGCATTGGCAGTGCCTCCAGCCCCGCCTGTTATTTACCGGCTCGGTAGGCTCGCGCGCCGACCTCTCAGCGCGAGGTTGCGCGAGCAAGCTGGTTCGGGCGCCGTGCCGCTGGTAGGCGCCCCCGGGTAGAGACACGGAGGAACACCGACATGCGTCGAGGCCTAATGTCTGTGCCGCTCGTCGTCGCTGCGTTGGCGCTGGGTGCATGCAACTCGTCGTCTGACGCTGACTCGACCGTGGGCCGCATCGACGACGGCTCCAAGGCACCGTCAGCGATCACGGCCGATCCACCGCTGGCGTTCGACACCACCGCGTCGGTGCCGCTACCGGCCACCGCCCTGCAGTCCAATCTGGCGCGCCAGGTGACCTCCCGATTCACCACCCTGCGCGACCGAACCGCCTACATCGTCGAGCCCGCAACGCTGCGCGCGATCGACGTGCTAACCGGGAAACAAAAGTGGCAGGCCGGCATCGACGGAACTCCCTCTGACCCCAACGCCCAGCGGGGGCCGTTCGTCAGCAGCGCCGGCCCCCGGCCCCCCATGCTGTCGGACGACGGAAAGACGGTCGTCGTCGCGGTTCCGATCGCGGAACCGGGCAAGGGCACCACGCCCGGACATCAGGCGATCTCGGTACTAGCGGTCGATGCAGACACCGGGAAGACGAGCTGGTCGACCAAGGTCGCGGTATCGGGTGCGGTCTCCGGCGGTGACAGGACCGGCTCTGTCACCAGCGTTGTCGCCGTCACCGACTCCGCCGTGGTCGTCGCCTACCGCAATGACGCCGCAACGACCGTGGCCATCGATCCCTCCAACCAGAAAATTCTCTGGCAGCGAGACGAGTACGAGGCCGGCGCGGTCAGCGGCGACATCGTCGTCGGAACCGACTCCAAGGTGGCCGAGAATTCGTCGATGGTGCAGGCGACCGCACTGGACCTGATCAAGGGTGAACAACGTTGGACCGCAGCCACGCGCGCCAGCCAGGCCGCTGTGATCCCGGCCAACCCGGCCCTGATCGTGGTGGACCGCATCGACTACGGCACCGGCGACGCCGCATTGTTGTTCCTCGACCCCAAAACCGGCCAGGAGCGGGCGAGCTTTCCAATAAACCGACCATTTGGCTTGGGCTCTTCCTATGGTCCCTGCCTGTACGACCAACGCTCCATCCTGATCTGCTTCCCCTCTGATTATGTCACCGCCTTTGACGCCACTAACGGAAAATGGCTGCAATGGGAACTCCCGGACCAGACCGCGAATCGGGTGGCGCCGAGGGTGACGACGGCCTGGCACGGGATGGTATATGGAAGAACCTCCAACGGCCCCGTGGTGCTCGACGCCGCAACCGGAAAGGACCAATCCACCGCGCCCGGCGCCGCGCCGTACTGGGTGAGCGAGTACGCCGGCATCGGAATCGACGACCAGGGCGCACCCGTGGCCTTCGGTGTCAAAAAACAATGATATGAGCCCTTCTTCTCCGACGCTACGCGACCGACGCACCAAGGTCTCGCTCCGAGACGAACGGCTGCGGCGCCTGCTCGATGCGGCCGATGGCACCGCCGACGCAACTAAGCGCCGGTCCGCCTACGCCACGCGCCGGAGAGCGAGATAGGCGGCTCGGCGCGGCGGGTTCAGCGCAGGAACGCTGCCATCAATGGCTTCAACTACCCCCGACCAGCTGCCGATCACTGAGCCACTGCGAGGAGATCGCCCGCAAGTGTCGAGCCCAGAGGCAACACTTACAACTCGCTCGTAGGCGGCCTGTTTGAGGCGTTCCTCGTACCTGCATCGGCCCCCGAGCCCGCCGACGCCACCGAGCGACCCGCCGTCCACTTGACCCCAGCC
>JBOHHF010000034.1:0-3392 GCA_050700495.1 Pseudonocardiaceae bacterium | reverse complement strand
GGTGATCGCTCGCCAGGACCAGCCAGAGGTGAAACGGCTGGTGGCTTATGTGGTGGCGGGACCGGGATTGGTTGCGCCGGGTGCTGGGGTTTTGCGGGAGTTCCTTCACCGGGTGTTGCCGGATTATATGGTGCCTTCTGCGTTTGTGGTGCTTGATGGGTTGCCGTTGAGCCCGAATGGGAAGTTGGATCGTCAAGCACTGCCGGCACCGGACCTCACGGCTGCTGTGGTGGGTTATGTCGCGCCGCGAACCGACACCGAACGGGTGCTGGCCGGGATCTGGGCTGATGTGTTGGGTGTGGAACGGGTTGGTGTCGAGGATAATTTCTTCGAGTTGGGTGGGGACTCGATTCTGAGTATTCAGGTGGTGTCGCGGGCTCGGCGGGTGGGGTTGGGGTTGACGGCGCGGGATGTTTTCTTGCGTCAGACTGTTGCGGGGTTGGTGGTGGGTGTGGGGGTGGGGTCTGGGTTGGTGGATCGTGGTGTGGTGGTGGGTCCGGCGTTGTTGACTCCGATTCAGTCTTGGTTCTTTGAGTCCGCGGCGGGTGGTGTGGATCATCTCACTATGTCGATGGTTGTGGAGTTGGTTGGGGGTGTGGACGAGGGTGCTTTGGGTGTCGCGTTGGATGGGGTTGTGGCGCATCATGAGGCGTTGCGGACGCGGTTTGAGTGTGTTGGTGAGCGGGTGGGGGATGGTATTGCGGGTGGGTGGCGTCAGGTTGTGGTCTGTGGTGAGTCGGTGGGGGTGTTGCAGCGGTGTGATCTGTCTGGTCTGGATGGGGAGGGTCAGCGGGTCGCGATGGAGCAGGCCGCGTTGGCGTGTCAGGCCGGTATGGATGTGGTGGGTGGGGGGTTGGTGCGGGCGGTGTTGTTTGTGTTGGGGTCTGGGTGTGCGCCCAGGTTGTTTGTGGCGGTTCATCATTTGGTGATGGATGGGGTGTCCTGGCGGGTTTTGTTCGAGGATCTGGAGCGGGCTTATTGGCAGGTGTGTGCGGGTGATCCGGTGGAGTTGGAGCCGGTGGGGACGTCGTTGCGGCAGTGGGCGCATCGGTTGGCTGAGCATGTTCGTGGTGGTGGGTTGGATGAGGATCTGGCTTATTGGGTGGGGGTGTCTGAGACCGCGGTGGCCACGGTGCCGGTGGATCGGGCCGGGGTGAACACGGTGGGGTCTGGTAGCGCGGTGTCGGTGCGGTTGGGTCGGGCTGACACTGATGCGTTGTTGCATCAGGTGCCGGGGGTGTATCGCACTCAGGTCAATGATGTGTTGTTGGCCGCGTTGGGTGTGGTGTTGGGGCAGTGGGTTGGGCAGCCGCGGGTGGTGGTGGCCTTGGAGGGTCATGGCCGGGAGGAGTTTTTGGACCGGGTTGATCTGTCTCGCACGGTGGGGTGGTTCACCACGTTGTTCCCGGTGGTGTTGGGGGTGTCGAGGGCCTCGGGGTGGGGTCAGGTCCTGAGGTCGGTGAAGGAGCAGTTGCGGGCGGTGCCGCACCGGGGGGTGAGTTATGGGGCTTTGCGTTATCTGAGTGCGCCGGACTCACCGGCGGGTGTGCTGGGGGGTGACCCACTACCGCAGGTCTCGTTTAACTATCACGGTCAGTGGGACGCAGCGGCGGGCTCTGCGGGGCTTTACCGCAGGTGGTGTGCTGGCATTGGTCAGGATGCTGACCCAACGAGTGTCCGTCATCATGTGTTGGATGTTATTGGTGTGGTTGCGGATGGGGAGTTGGAGCTGTCGTGGGTTTATTCCCGGCAGGTGCATGATGAGTCCACTGTGTCGCGGTTGGCCCACGACGTCATTCAGGCGTTGCGGGAGATCATTGAGCATTGCGCGGCGCCGGGAGCGGGCGGGCGCAGCCCCTCGGACTTCCCGCTGGCCGGGTTGGACCAGTCCATGGTGGATCAGTTGGTCGGGGATGGGCGCGGGATCGAGGATGTCTACCCGCTGACGCCGTTGCAGACCGGGATGGTGTTCCACAGCCTGGTGGACTCCTCTTCTGGTGCGTATCTGGACCAGATGTGTCTGCGGCTGTCGGGGGTGTCAGACCCGCAGGCGTTGGGCCTGGCCTGGCAGCGGGTGGTGGACCGGACCGCGGTGCTGCGCTCCCGGGTGGTCTGGGACGGTGTGCAGACACCCCTGCAGGTGGTGTGCCGTCAGGTCACGGTGCCCACGACCTACCACGACTGGCGTGGACTGTCCGCGGCCGCGGCCGACCAGCAGCAACGCCAGTTGCTGGCCGCTGACCGGGCCGCGGGGATGGACCTGACCACCGTCCCGCTGCTGCGGGTGACGATCGCCCGACTGCCCCACGAGCAGGCACTGCTGGTCTGGACCTCACACCATGTGTTGCTCGATGGGTGGAGCCTGGCCCAGGTCCTGGGTGAGGTATCCGAGCACTACGCAGCGATCGTGGAAGCCCGCCCAGCCCGGCTGGTGACCCGGCGTCCGTTCCGGGACTACCTGCACTGGCTGTCCACCCAAGACCAGGCCCAAGCCCAGCAGTACTGGCGAGCGGTGCTAGCAGGTGTTCAGTCACCGACCCCGCTGGCCTATGACCGGGCGCCGATCGAGGCCCACCGGGCCGAGTCCTCCCAGTCAGTGTCTATGGAGCTGCCCACCGAGCAGTCCGCCCGACTGCAACAGCTGGCCCAACACAACGGGCTGACCGTGAACACCATCGTGGTAGGCGCCTGGGCACTGTTGCTGTCGCGCTACAGCGCCCAACGTGACGTGGTGTTCGGGACCACCGTGTCCGGACGACCCGCTGAGCTAGCCGGGGTCGAGGACATGGTCGGCATGTTCATCAACACCATCCCCACCCGCGTCACGATCCCCGACCAGCACACCACGCTGTCCTGGCTACAACACCTACAGACCACCCAGGTCGAGGCCCGCCGGTTTGACTTCGTGTCCCTGACCCACCTACACACCCTCACCGACCTACCCCCCACCACCCCCCTGTTCGACAGCATCGTCGTCTTTGAGAACTACCCCATCGACCAAGCCGCCATCGCCGACAACGGCCTCCAAATCCACGAGCTCCACGCAGTAGACACCACCAGCTACCCCCTCACCCTCGCCGCCCACCACAACAAACGCCTCAGCCTCGACCTCGCCTATGACCCCGACCTGTTCGACCCGGCCACCATCACCCACATAACCCAACGCCTACAGCTACTCCTCACCAGAATCATCGAGAACCCCCACCAACCAGTATCGCAACTATCAATACTGTCTGAGACCGAGCGGGATCTGGTGCTGCATACCTGGAATGACACTGGGTTGGATGTGCCGGTGGTGGTGTTCTCGGAGGTGTTGCAGGCGCAGGTGGCGCTGACTCCGGAGGTGCCGGCGTTGGTGTTCGGGGACTCGGTGGTGGGTTTTGCTGAGCTTA
>JBOHHF010000033.1:0-5701 GCA_050700495.1 Pseudonocardiaceae bacterium | reverse complement strand
ATCAACACGTACAGTGCGGTCAGGAGGGTGTTCAGTTCTTTCGTCACACATTGATCTTGAATGCCCTCCGCCCACATCTGCGGTAACGACGCGCCCTCACACAATCTTCACGGAATCAACCATCTAGTGGCCGGTGTCCCGCAGAAGCGACCCTGCTCGTGCCAGAGGACCGGTGATCGTCCCGGTTCTCACACGCACTTGCGGATCGTTTAGGAAGTCGACAATCCGGGCACCCAGTGGGGAGATCTTGTCGAACTGCATAGCGGCCTCGCGGCACCACCGTACGGCTGCACCTGGATCCCCTGCGCCGGCGATGGAGACGGTGCCGCCCATGGCCGGCGCCGCACTCACGCAAGGTGAACACGTACCAGTACCCCGGAGGTGGCAGTGACCGGCGAGGGCGAGCTGATCGCGGGACGCTACCGCCTGATCTCGCGTCTGGGCAGTGGCGCGATGGGCATGGTCTGGCAGGCGCAGGACGAACGCCTACGCCGTACCGTCGCGATCAAGCAGTTGTTGCTGCCGTCGAGGCTGAGCGACATCGAGACTGACGAGGCCAACCGCCGGGCAATGCGGGAGGGGCGCATCACCGCCCGATTGCAGCACCCACAGGCGATCGCCGTCTATGACGTGGTGGAGCACGAAGGCCAACCGTGCCTGATCATGGAGTACCTGCCGTCCCGAAGTCTGGCCACGGCGCTGTCCGTGGAGGGTGTACTGCCGTCCGACCACGTCGCCAGGATCGGCAGCCAGATCGCCTCCGCGCTGGCCGCCGCGCACAGGGAGGGCATCGTGCACCGGGACATCAAGCCGGGCAACGTGCTCATCGCCGACGACGGCACGGTCAAGATCACCGATTTCGGCGTCTCCCACGCCGTCGGTGACGTCACCGTGACCGCCACCGGAATCCTGGCCGGGACACCGGCCTACCTGGCCCCGGAAGTGGCCCAGGGTAACAGTGCCGGCTTCCCGTCGGACGTGTTCTCCCTGGGCTCCACGCTCTACACCGCCCTTGAGGGCGCACCGCCGTTCGGACTCGATAACAACGCCATCGCCCTGCTACACCGCGTGGCCTCGGGCGAGATCACTCCACCTAGACAGTCCGGTCCGCTCATCCCTTTGTTGCTGCGCCTGCTGCATCGGGACCCCGAACAACGCCCCACCATGCAACAGGCACACGATGGGCTCGCCACGCTCGCCGCCGGCCTGGACGGATCCCAAGACGGCCCGTCCGCCCCCACGCTGTCGCTATCCCGAGGCGGCCCAATTATCGAACCGGTTGCGACAACTCAGCAGACCTTCATCCAGTCGGCGCCACCGGAGATGACGACCACCCCGGTGGTGCCCATTGAGGTGGACCACACAGCCATTGAGGTGGACCACACAGCCGGCCAGCCGCTGACCGAGGATGATCGCGACCGGTCAGCAGGGCGCCGCAGACTCCTAGCCGGCGCCATGGCAGTCCTGGTGCTAGCGGCCGGTGTCCTGGCGATCGTGTTCATCAGCAATGGCATGCTCACCGACGGCGACGCCACTGGCGGTAACATCACCGCCCGCCCCACCAGCACCTCGGATGGCCCGGCACAGGACCTCCAACCTCGTCCAACCCAAGCGGAGCAGGGTAACACGGCGCAGGGCGGCCAAACCCTTCCGAGCCAACCAGAACCGAGCGGTACGACGCAGATACCGCTTCCGACTATTTCTGCCGCCCCGGAGAATCCACAGAACACGCCGGAGCAGCTGCAGCAGTCGATTACCGACTATTACGCGTTAATGCCTGAAAACCTGCCGGCAGCGTGGGAACGGCTCACGGCGGACTATCAACAGAACCACGCCAGGGGCTTTGCCGGATATCAGGACTTCTGGAATCAGGTGCAGCGCGTTACGGTCTTCGACGTCTCTGTGCAGCAAGGTGACGTGGTGGACGCAACAATTGAGTACCTCTTCAAAGACGGCCGGGCCATCGAGGAGCAAACCCGTTACGGGCTGCTCGCCGAGGACGGTCTGTGGAAAATCAACAGTTCCACGGTGCGCAGTAGCCAGACTAAACAGGACAGCTGAGCCTGCCACCGTCCGGCGAACACGGAATTGTCAAGACTTGTGGATGAGCAGAGTGACGGCGACCCACGCCCATGCCACGCTGGACGGACGAAGAGCTTGAGTGTCCCGGGAGCGGGAGTGTCGGGATGAGGACTGAGCCAGGCCAGCGCGACAGCGTCCACCGGGTCGTTCTCGTCCCATCGACAGTCCACAACTCCAGCTCCTTTAGACCCAAACAAGTCGTGGACCATGGACGAGGTCGAGCGGCCGGATCGGGGGGCGCTCAGCCTCCCGAACTCATGTAAAGGGCTCCGGTGCTTGATCGGCCCGGGGTTCCAGGGTTGCATGAGTATCCCGGCTGGTCTGGTGGGTGGCGTTGAGGAGAACTCTGAGGGGGGACGACGGTGTGGTTTGTCGTCTGTGGCCTCGTGCTGTTGATTGCCACCGCTGGTCTGGCCACGGATGTCCCGGATGAGGGAAGTGGGCCGGCCCAGCGAGGTCGGGCCCGGTTGCAGCACATGAGTGGGAGCCGTGATCAGGTTGCTCGCCACCTTGGGACCGTGGTCATCGAGGTTCATGCCGCCTGCGCGGTCTGGCCGGAGTCAGGGTGTTTCCGGCGGATCGGGGAGGGTTTGTGGTGGAGCGACGGCTGGTCGGGGTGGATTTGGGGATTGCCAGTGCACACACGGTGCGGGTGCTGGCGCAGGATGGGCGGGAGGTGTGTCGGCGCCGGTGCGAGCCGACGGTGGCCAGTCTGGGGGTGGTCGAGGCGGCCGCGTTGGCGGGGGCGGGCTCGGGCACGGTGTTGGAGGTGGTGATCGAGCCGACCGGGCCGGCGTGGTTGCCGGTGGCGGTGTTCTTCACCGCTCGCGGGCACCGGGTGTATCGGGTCTCGTCGGCCAAGGCCGCGGATCTGCGCCGGTTTTTGTCCCGGCATGCCAAAAGCAATGGCATCGACGCCGACACCCTGGCCCGGCTGCCGCTGATCGACCCGGCGGGGTTGGTGCCATTGGAGCTGCCCGGCCCGGAGGCCGCGGCGCTGGACCGTCGGGTCCGCGCCACCGATCGGCTCACTCGGTTGGGTGCCCAGCACAAGGTGCGGATCAAGGACCTGGTTCGGCAGCTGATGCCGTGTTCCCCGCTGGCCGGGGATCTCGGGGTGGCCGATCTGGCGGTGTTGGAGAGGTGGGCTGACCCGCGGGCGTTGCTGGCCGCCGGTCCGGCCCGGCTGACCGCGGTGATCACCAAGGCCTCCCACGGTCAGCAGGGCGCGCAACGCGCTGCGGCGTGGCGGGCTGCCGCGGCCGCCGCGGTCGAGCTCTACGCCGACCATCCCGCGGTAGCGTTCAGCGACTTGGCGGCCGAGGTCGCCACCGAGGTCCGGCTGCTGCGCACGACACAGACCGAGCTAGCGATGCATGCCCAGCAGCGAGAAGATGCCTACCACTGGGCTGATGTGGGCGCCTTGGCGCGCAGCCTGCCCGGGCTCGGTGAGGTCGGCGCCCCGGTGCTGGTCGCCGGGATGGGCCGAGCGGGCCGGTTCCGCAGTGGGGCGGCGTTCAAATCCTTCACCGGACTGGCCCCGCGGGCCAGCGAGACCGGCAACACCGACCGCAAGGGCCAGCCGATGAGCAAGGCCGGGTCCTCGCTGCTGCGGGTCACCCTGATCCGGGCCGCCGACCACGCCCGCAAACAAGACCCGCAACTGGCCAAGATCTACTACACCCAGATGGTCGAGCGCGGCGCCGAACACCTCAAAGCGCTCTGCGTGGTCGCCGGCGCGCTCGCCGAACGGGCCTGGGCGGTGCTCCACCGGCAGATGCCCTACGTCGTCTGCGACACCCACGGCCTCCCGCTCACCCCCGAGCAGGCCACCCGGATCATCGCCGAGCATTTCACCGTCCCGGTCGAGGTCCGCCGCCGACGCCGCAGCACCAAGACCGCACCCAAACCGACCCGGCAACAGCGGGTGGGGAAGGCCCCTCAGCAAGCCCACACCGGGGCATGACCAGTCAGACATCCCCCCGAAAGGGGCGTCGACGAACGAGGCGACCTTCCCCGCGCCCGATCGTGCGCGCACCCCCACGAATCAGCCAAGCCCCACCCCGCCCAACCGAGCGGGTTGGGGCTGCGCGTGACCCCGGGCAGGCCCTGCCCTGCCCGATACTGCCGGCCCAGGGCCGGCAGAGGCTCGCGGGTCAAGAGCGGCCGCAGGCCGTCGCGCAGCGATGCGCAGCGATGCGCAGCACCCTTGACGCGGGAGGGGCCGGCCCGTACAACGCGCAGCCCCAACCCGCGCCCCCTTGACACCCAAACCCCGATAGGGAATCAACAGCAGAGCTGTCAAGCACGTCACGGGCAGCTCTGGTGTTGAGTTCGGGAGGCTTAGGGCAGATGTGGCGGGGATGCTGGTCGGTGCAGCGTGGGGTCTGTTTCCAGTTCGTCGGCAAGGTGGGATAACAGCATCGTCTGATCGGGTTGGCGCAGCATCCAGTAGCTGGCCCGCAGGTAGATCCGGCAGGGTCGGCGTCGGAGCCCGATGATCGTGCCGGGATGCGGGCAGGATCGGCAGCGACCCTGCTGGTCGATCGAGTGATCGCGCAGCAGTGTGCACAACACGGCACTGGCTTGGCACCGAACAGAGCCGATGCCCTCGACGGCGCCGGGCCCGGCCTGCACGGCCCTGCACAGCTCCCTGCGTAAGGCATCACGGATGAGCCGGTGGCTGGTCTGATCGACGGTGAGATCCTTTCTGGTCACGAGTGTCGCACCGTCGCCGTCTGCCACGCTGCGCGGGCGGTTGTCACCGTCGATATCCTGTTTCCGTGGGCTGTTCGTCATTTCGCACTGGTCCTACGCTATAGCCAGGAAGGGCGATCATTTCGGCGGCAAGAGCCTGTTCCTCAATGACTGCCTCCCTCATCCCGTTTGCTCGTCGTGTGAGCTGCTCACCTGCGGCTATCAGACACTGTGCATAGCTCCGCTGTTCCGCAACACTGGCGCTGCCATCCATCATGCGTAACGCCAGCGACGGCATACCGCTGTTGAGCCGAGCCAGCTCGGCCAGCAGCACACGGTCTTCGCGGATCACGACTGCATCCCGTCACCCAGGTCGTTTCCCACCGAGGATGTGGACGTCTGCCAGCTCGTGAAGGGGCGTACTTCGGTCATGGCGGTGAGCCTGCGCCTCTTCGTCCTGCGTTGACGTGATCCACAAGGGTGCTGTCAAGGGGTGAATCAGGGGTGGATAGCTGGGTAGCAAGCCGGTAGCTCGCCGGGGGTCGCTGGTGTCACACTCCGACGATCAACTACAAGGGACGATCAACCACAGGGGATGATCAACCACAAGGGAGGGGAACCGTGGCCGAGCCGAACGACCACCTACGTCGCGCACGTGAGCGTGTCGAGTCGCCCAACGCGACCGGTGAGTCACTGTCGCGCCAGGAACTCGCCGAGTTGATCAATGCCTGGGTGTACGACAACACCACCCCGCGCCGGATTATCGCGACGGATGCCAATTACGTTGGGCAGTTGGTGCGACACGAAGTCGCTTGAGAGGAGAGGGAACTACTTATGAAGGGCGGTTAATGCCGAGGGTAGAGTACCTGGGTTAGTGCGCAAGGCCCATCCCCGCTCCAGCGTGCGTCATGGGTAACTGTGG
>JBOHHF010000032.1:0-25868 GCA_050700495.1 Pseudonocardiaceae bacterium | reverse complement strand
CGTCGGGCGTGCTCGCGCGTGGGGTAGACGGTGCGGTTGACGAGCTCGTTTTTCAGTGCACCGAAGAACGACTCGGCCATGGCGTTATCGAAGCAGATCCCGGTGCGCCCGGCCGACTGCCGCAGGTCGAGTGCAGCGAGGGTGTCGGCGAACTCCCGCGAGGTGTAGTTACTGCCTCGGTCGGAGTGGAAGATCGCACCCGGTTCGAGAGTGTGGTTGCGTGCGGCCATGGTGATGGCGGCGGTGATGAGTGGGGTCTTGTAGTTGTCGTCCATCGCCCATCCGGCGACGGTCTTGGTATGACAGTCGATGACCGTCGCTAGATAGAGCCAGCCCTCCCAGGTGGGAGTGTAGGTGATGTCGCCCACCATTTTTCGGCCGGGGGCGTCGGCGGTGAAGTCGCGGTGCACGAGGTCGGGGATCGGGCCGGCAGTGGGGTCGGATTCGGTCAGGTTGTGCCGCCAGGGTCTTGGCTGGCACGGCACGAGGTCCAGCTTACGCAGGATGCCTCGGACGAGCTCGGGGGTGCAGTGCTGGCCCCAGCGGGTCAGCTGGGCGTGGACTCGGCGGTGGCCGTAGGTCTCGTCGGAGTCCTCGAATGATTTCTTCACGAGCAGCGCCAGGAATTGCCGGCGCCGCGTGGTGGCCGAGTCGGGTCGATCGAGCCACTCATAGTATCCCGAGGTCGACACTCCTAGCCATTCGCACATCGTGACGATCGTGTACTTCTTTTCTCCGGTCTCGGTCAGGGTGGCCTTCTCCTCGTCGATGAGTTCGTATTTCTCGCTCATCGGTACTCGCTCGCGAAGAAGGCTGCTGCTTTTCCCAGGAACTCCTTTTCGAGCCGGAGTTCGCGGACTTCTTTTTCGAGTTCGCGAAGGCGGGCGCGCTCGGAGAGCGTCAACGGCGGTTCCTCGTCCGCGTGGGTCTCACGATATGAGTTCACCCAGTTGCGTAAGGTTTGCTCGTTAACTCCGAGCTCCCTTGCTACCGAGGCGACCGGTCGTGACAACTCGACCACTAATTTCGCGGCTTCATCCTTGTGCTCAGGAGTGTACGACCGACGGTTCTTCGGCACGCATGTCCTCTCTTCCGGGAAAGGAACCCTAGTGGGTTCGCTATCCGGAAGATCGAGGGCCCCTCACACCCCCATATAACGGTGTCTACCGATGCCATCGCGTCGATGCTGATCACCTCGGTGGCGGGCAGGCAGACAGTCACGGTCATGGTGGCGGGTCCTTCCCTGAGCGTCGGTGAACCTCGGTGCGCAGGACTGCCATGAGGGCGGCCGTGCGCAGCTGCGGCGTCGGGAGTAGGCTCACGATGGACAGGGCGGGGTGGACCGTCGTGCCCGCGAAGTCCAGGCCGCAGACCGCGCACGTCCACGTCTGGACAGTGGCTTGGCGGCTGGGGCATTCGTCGTCGGTGGGGTCGGTCACCACGGCGGGCGGGGTCCCCGGGGTCATGGTGTCCATAGCTGATCCGTCAGCAGCGGGAACGTGATCTTGATGTCCGCGGCGATGAATGCCGCTATGGATGGTGGTGGAGTGGGGTCGGGAAGGCCACTTCTGAGCTCGGCCGCGTAGGCGGCGATCTCCTCCCGCGTGTCCAGCTCACCGGTGAGTACGGCGTGGCGCAGTTTCAGGTATCCCGCGATCCACGGGTCATTGCTGTCGATGATGCCGGTCGGCGGAGGCCTCATCGCGTCGCCATCTGGTCAACAGTTCCCGCGCGATCGCCCCCGCTCACCGGTCCGCCTGTTCAGCGCGCTTGAGGATCGACGCAGCCAATGCGACGGTGTCCGCCTCAGACAACTTCACCCCGGGAGCACCCAAGCCGTGGAAAGTCCAGCAGCGGTCATGCTCATGGACCAGCAACAGCGTGGCCCTGGTGCCGTTGTCAGTGCTCTTACCCATTGCCCGCAGGCGGCCACGCTCGCGCTGCTCGTTCTGAATGTCTGATACGTCGCTCACGGTTGTCGACGGTGAATGATCAGCGACCAGGGCGTGTTGCACCGCTGCAACCATCCCCCGGACGGACTACACCGGCAGACCAGCCCGATAAGCCATCCCCCTCAGCTCCCGGCGAGACGCCATCGTCATCGGCCGGGAGCGCTGCAGCAGCTCGGCGAGCACTTCGCGGACGAACGGGTGGCGTTGCACCCGGGCTGGCGAGATTAGTTCCGCCTTCCGCAGCGCCCTCACGGCGTCGTCCTGGCGTCCCCGTAGCCGGGCCAGCGCCCGGCCGTAGTCGGCCCAGTAGGCGGCCCGCCGGGTTGCGGCGGGCAGCAGCTCGGGGCGTAATCCCTCCGCGACCCTGGCGGTCTGCGTGTAATTGTGGGCTTCGAGCGCAACCGACATCCGCCATACCCCGATATTGGTTGGCCCGAAATCCAGGCCGTAGGCGTTGCCCTCCCCGGTGCGCGCCGCCAGCTCGGCGGCATGCTCCAGCGGAGCATCCACATCGCCGGGGCGCTTGTCGGCTGCGGCGACCAGCGACCTGGACAACGCGAGCATGCCCTCAAGCTGTTCGGCCGCATCAGTGGTCGTCGGCACGGTCACCGAGTCGAGCTCGGCTTGCGCCGTATCGAACTCCCCGGCCGCGAGCAACCCGTTCGCCGCGCCGAACGCGGCCAGACTGATGAGGTCAGAGCCGCCGTGTTCCCGGGCAGTCTGCCGCGCTAGCACAGCGGCTTGCCAGCACAGGTCAGGGTGCGCGCCGGCATCGTGCAGGAAGGCGTGCGAACCTTGGACGTGCAACACGACTGCCACGCCAAGCAACCCTCCGACCTCTCGCCCAACCGCAATAGTGGTATGCAGATCCCGGATCAGTGCGGGTAGTTCGCAGCCAACCTGCTCATGCTCACATTGACGTTGAGCCGCCACCAGCGCCTTTACCCGGTCCCGCAGCACGTCCACCGGGACCACCTGCCCGGCCGGATCGTCGCGGCTGACCGCGATCAGTGCGCGACGAACTGCCTTTACGGCCGTCTTCTCGCCATCGGCCGGTGCTGTTTCCGGCAGCCTGGTGAGCTCGGACGGAGCGATCTGTAACACGTCGGCCAGGGCCACGATCTCGGCGCGGCTGTCTAGTGCGCGCAGTCCATTCTCGATCCGGGACAGAGTCGACGCGCTGACCACGCCGGACAGACCCGCGACTACCCGCAGCGACTTGTCCTGCGCCTTGCGGATCTGATACAGCCGCCGCCCAATCGTCCGGGCGTCGTTGTCAAGGTCCATGGCTGCACCAACTTCATTCACCGAGTGGGCCGGCCCTCACCGATGCCCCGAGGAGCGACCCCGGGGCGGAACCCTCGGTGCAGGAGGTGACGCAAGGCTACGCGGCGCCTGGTGGTGGACACTGCGCACCGTGGACCCCAACGGGTCCTCCGTGAGCCGACCTGCGAAACGCGCTCGCCGAAAGCAGGGAACCGCAGCTCAGCGGCCACTTTTCGCAAGATCACCGGTAGTGGGCAAATCGGATACCTCGGCCATCAGGTCTGCCGGCACGGGTGATCACCGCGGCAATGTTCTCCACGGTGTGCGCCTCGAACCCGGCCAGCCACACCAGAGACCGGCGCTCGGCCTCGGAGATCGGGACGCCGCCCAACGCGTCAAGCAGAACGGTTAACCGGGCGGCTTGCCAGGGCGGCAGGGGCGTCTCGGTCATACCGTCCCCCTCACCGAGTCGGGCTTCACCATTGGCGCCTGAAGAGGCCAGGTACCGCAGCGGGGCCAGGTGATGTTGCCGGTGGCGACGTCGGTCGTCGTCAGGCGCGGCGGGCAGCGCCGGGCCGTCGCCGTCTGTGGTCGCGATGTGGTCGCACGAGGCGTGGTCACCGCTGGGTACGGGCGGGCAAGCGTGGGGCGTTGCTGCGCCACTGACCTGTGAAGATGGGGAAGCTTGGTCATCGGTGGTGAGTGACGGACTTACTCGTAATGAGCAGGTCCGGGGTTCGATTCCCCGAGGCGGCTCCACGACTCTGACCCTCAATAAACGATCCAGGTTGGAGTCTGTGGTGTTCCCGATCGGCGGGTGTGTGCGCTCGTCATAGAGTCAGTCGTGGTGCGAGTGCGGTGCTGCTCAGCGAGCAGTCGTGGCGAACCGCATGGCGGCAGCGGCGGTTAGGGCTGTCGAGGGACGTGAGGTAGCGGGCGAGCTGGGATGACCATGGCGGGGTGTGGTTGACGGTGACGAAGCCGCGGTTATTGCCAGCAGTCGTTTGCGCGCGCTGAGTCCGCACTACGCGGGGCCACTTCGATGTCGGGAAAGCAAGATGCGGCGCGGGCTCGGTGGGTTGCTCGTGTAGTCGGGTCCTGCACGTCGTGGGCCTGCTCCAACGCGTTGGCCGCGTCTGGACCTGTCTGCTGGTACCGAGACCGAGCCGATTATGTTGGTCCCTGCCACGCCATGCGTTACTGCTCGCCGAGCGCCCGATCGATCTCTTCATCGGATACGTCCTCGATCTCCAAGCGTTTCAAGATCTTCGTCGTTCTAAGGTCGGTCTTGACGCTCGCGCGATGCAGTTTGTACAGCGTGTCACCGTAGCCGCCCTCGACATCAGCCAAGCGAGCCTCAAGCGCGGCTATCCGGCGCTCCAACGTCTGTAGCGATGCCATGCGCCACCCTAACCTGAATCCCTGACAAGATCACCTCATGCCCCGGTGATGCGGATCACCGGAGAGGCAGGCGGTTCCGCGTTCATGTGGTAACGCGCGGACGCAGTGCAGCGCGGGTCCGGGCCGTCACAAACAAGGCCAGCCACTCGCGCTTGCCGTCCTGGGCGCCGCTCGCGTCCAGGACGTACAGACAGCGCGATACCGGGTGCCTGGGGTTCGATTCCCCGCGGCGGCTCCACCTCTCACCTGGGAAACAGCTTCAGGGTGAGAGCTGGACGCGGCAGCATTGAGGAGCTGCCCAGCGGCGCGCTACGAGCCGCCGTGTACGCCGGGACCGACCCCCTGACGGGGCGACGCCACGCTCCGGCGTTGCCGGGGTCACTGCGATCGGCGGCCGCGGGTGGACCACCGGACGGACCGCACCGGAGAAGGCTCAATCACGTAACGCTCCTGACATCGCTAGGCACCCCCCATACTCCTGACCTCAGTAAGCCTGAATCCATCAGCTGACTTTGAGTGATCATTCTGGGGTCGTGCTCGGTGACAGCGGACAGGCCAATCTCCTTGTAGGCGGATACCGCATCTCCCGTTCTGCGGGCAGCTGATCTCTCTGTGGTTGTCCGGGTCGGCGGTGTGTGGGTCTGTTGTGGGTGGTTCACCCTGCGCCGCGGCGCCTGCAGCGCCCGGCCTACGGGTTGGTGAGGATCATCGCAACGTACTGCCGGCCGCGCTCTATTGAGAAGGGCTCCCCGTCCAGGCTGGCGAAACGAGCAGGTCACGGTATTTAGCGTCGAATTCCCGTACTGCCGCTGACCGCGCGTAAGGGGCGGCGGCGCGGCGGAAGTCGGCCAGCAAGCGCTGCTCACGAGGTGAGTTCAGGCGGCGGATGATCGAAGCCGCTTCACCCGCAGTAGCGCAAGCTCGCTCTACGGCTCCTGCGCCGACACGCGCGATAGCAAGATCACAGAGCATGCCCGCACGGTCCCGGGTGAATGTCGGATCGAGCAAGGCGACCGCCCGGCGCAGGTACGGCTCAGCCTCGTCCGGCCGGCCCAGCGCCAGCAGCGACCAGCCGGCCAAGCCCTGTGCGTCGGCCTCAGTGAACCAGTAGATCCATGGGGGCTCGTTCTCAGGAACTGACCGCGCCAGCAGCTCGAAAGCACGATCTTGAGCGCGCTGGGAGGCAGTGGCGTCCCCGGCGTGCGCGGCACCGACCGCCAGCCGACCGTAAAGCGAACCAGCCACGGCGGGAGTCAGCTCGCGCTCTGCCCTCAGCGCTGATTCGACGAGAGTCACCGCATCACCGGGGCTTGCCGACTGTGCCGCCTGAACGCCCATGAAGCCGAGGATGTTGGCACCGATGGCCCGGTCACCACTGACGTGGGCGGCGCGCACGGCGGCGAGGAAGTAACACTGGGCCAGCGCTGGCTGCTCAGAATCATAAGCCAGCCACCCGGCGAGCCGGCTCAACTCGGCGGCCACCGCGTGCAGCCGGTTACCCACGTCCTCGGTGTAGGCGGCGTTGTCCAGCATCGCCACCACCAGCCGCAAATCCTCCCGCACTGCCGGCAGCAGAGTGCCACCGCCGAGGGCATCGTCCATCCGGCGTCGCGCCTCAGCCACTCGCTCAAGATCATCCACCAGTACATGATCGACCCGCTTGCCCAACACCGACGCCGCCACCCTGGCCGGGTCGAACAGTCACTGGTGCGCGACCGCGGTCAACATCAGCCCGGTCAAAGCTACGAAATGCCGCCGTTCCATACAGTCAGCATCCACCACCGACGCCAGCGCGGCTACCGCCCCGGAGGCGTTCCAGGGCTGGTTCAACCCATGATCGGCAGGCACGCAACGCAATGGGCCGGTGGCGTCCAGCCCAAAGAGTCCAACGTGACGGGCTCGCCCAAGCGCTCGTGTAGCAGATGACACACCAGCGAGGGCCACGGGTCACGCGGCAAACCCGGGCCATCCGTCGAGCCTCGGCGTACACCCATCGGCGCGGACTGCGGCGATGCACCCGGACACGGAGACCCAGCGACACAGCCAACTCGTTGAGCCGGTCACCCAGATTCTCCGGGGTCCAGCCCGCCCGCGCCAGCAACCGCTCCAACACAACATTGCACCGTGACTGCCCCGCATCACTGGTCGTCATCGACCCCCCTCGCGATCATGCTTCGGTCGCACCGACGGTAACGCCTGAGCCACTCTCCGCGGGCCGAAGTGTGTCAAGTGTGTACCGATATTTCAGAATCGCTAGGTGACCGGTGGGGCCGGAGAGGGGTGCGTCGGGGCAGGTAGCAGCCCGTCCGCAGTGAACTTCTCGGCCATCTCCCGCAACCGAGCCTGGCTAACTCCTGCTCCTCAGCGCTCAGGTCGGTCGGGTAGCTGGGCACGTAGTAACTCCATTCTGGAGTAAATCAGCCAACGCTGACGAAATCGGCAACTCCAGTGCTTCTTCCAGCCACCCATAGGCGCCGGCCGGATTGCACTCCAGCATCCACCCGGGCTGCGTCAGAACCCGCGTAGATCGCGGCCGCAAAGACCTGCTCACCGACCACGGTCACGCGTGCCTCGAACCGTCACCGCCGCCCGAAGTCTCGCCAGGGGTGTCGCATCGATCACTTGAGACCAAATGTGTGTTTACCGAGCACCGGCATTAGCGAGCCGTCCTTATTATAGACAAGGCCAATCTGACGGTCCGGGCAGAAAGTGTACCGCCAGGTCGGTGGCGTGTTGATCCGAGCGCCGGCTACAACTCCCCGCAGCGAAAACGGCCCGCGTAGCCGCGCCACTCGGTCCTTCGTGACAGTCGTCCATGATCCCGTGCGGAGGGCCGAGCGGGAACCGGTCACCAGGATTAAACAAAGGATCACGTCTCGGCGGCGCGGACATGGGATTCCTTTCGGCTCAAGCCAGTGAGACGCCGACCAGATCACGATGTTTGGCGTCGAACTCGCGCACCGCTGCCGAGCGCGCGTACGGGGCTGCAGCTGACCGGAAATCCGTCAACTTGCGCTGGTCGCGGGGGGAGTTCAGCCGGTGGATGAGGACCGCTGCCTCCGTTGCGGTCGCACAGGCTTGTTCCAAGAAACCCATTGCGAGGCGAGCGGAGGCCAACTCGCAGAGCCAGAGCGCTCGGTCGCGGCTGAAACCAGGGCCGAGCAGGCCGACCGCCCGGCGGAGGTGGGGCTCAGCCTCCCCCGGCCGGCCCAGCGCCAGCAGCGACTCGCCGGCCAAGCCCCGCGCGTCAGCCTCAGTGAACCAATAAATCCACGGCGGCTCATTCTCGGCCACCGATCGCCCGAGCAACTCGAAAGCACGATCCTGGGCACGCTGTGACGCTGTGGCGTCCCCGATGTGGGCAGCACCGACCGCCAGCCGTCCATAGAGCGAGCCGGCCACGGCAGGAGTCAGCTCTCGCTCGGCTCTCAACGCTGATTCGGCCAGAGTCACCGCGTCATTGGGGCTTGCCGACTGTGCCGCTTGCACGCCCATGAAGCCGAGGATGTTAGCGCCGATGGCCCGGTCACCACTGACGTGGGCGGCGCGCACAGCGGCGAGGAAGTAACGCTGGGCCAGCGCGGGCTGCTCGGAATCGAAGGCCAGCCATCCTGCGATCCGGCCGAACTCGGCGGCCACCGCGTGCAGCCGCTTACCTACGTCCTCGGTGTAGGCGGCGTTGCCCAACATCGCCACCACCAGCCGCAAATCCTCCCGGACGGAAGGGAGCAAGGTACCGCCGCCAAGGGCATCGTCCATCCGGCGTCGCGCCTCGGCCACCCGTTCCAGGTCATCGACCAGCGCGTGATCGACCCGCTTGCCCAACACCGAAGCCGCTACCCTGGCCGGGTCGAACAGCCACTGGTGCGCGACCGCCGTCAACGTCAGCCCGGTCAGAGCGACAAAATGTCTCCGTTCCATGAAATCAGCATTCACCACCGAGGCCAGCGCGGCTACTGCTCCCCCAGGGTTCCAGGGCTGATCCAGTCCATGATCGGCGGGCACGTAATGTAGTGGCCCGGTCGCGGTCCAGCCCAAGGAGTCCAATGTGACGGACTCGCCCAAGCGTTCGTGCAGCAGATGACACACCAGCGAGGGCCACGGGTCACGTGGCAGACACGGGTCCGCCCGTCGGGCTTCGGCATACACCCACCGGCGCGGACTGCGGCGGTGCACCCGGACACGGAGATTCAGTGACGTGGCCAGCTCATTGAGCCGGTCACCCAAATTCTCCGGCGTCCAGCCCGCTCGCGCCAGCAACCGCTCCAGCACGACATTGCATCGCTGCGGTCCGGCAGCGCTCGCCGTCATCAGATCCGCCCTCGTGATCGTGTGGATGTGGAACTGACGGTAATGCTCCAGACACTCTCCGCGGGTCGAAGTGTGTCAAGTGTGTATGGCTTTTTCAGGATTCGGACCGGGTCCGGACACCAAGATCACTGCTCATGAACCAACCCGCGGGGACGTGCTCGGGTGTCACTGTGCGGCGCGGCGTGGCTGAGCGGCTGCACCTGAACTCGATAGCGCCGGGCTGGCGCCTGCCGCCCGGCCTGCTTGCTCCCGGGGCCGGGCCGGGCGGCGCTCCGGAAACGGGGGGAGAGGGGAAGAGGCGGACCTCATGAGCGACAACAACGAAGACCTGGACGCTGCTGGCCAGCGGCGGCTTGCTACGGTCCAGCGCGACCTGGGGGCGGCGATGGCGAAGACCGGTCTCGCGGCCATCCCCAGCACCGATGTACCCGAGCAGGCTCGCCACAAGCCCGAGCTCGGCCGGCTAGCGACGCGAGGTCGCAGCACCGACGGCGGCAGCCCGGCCACGCTGCTGGTGGTTCACGAGATCGACGAATCGTGGACCATCCACGGCCTGGGTGCGCCTGGTGTAACGCTGCCAGCGGCCGACATGGTCGCGCTGGCCGAGTCGATCCTGAAGCGTGCCCGGTGACGGCAGCGCCGGTGACATGCGGCGAGGTCCTGCCGGTCGGCACGCGGGTACGCAAACACAACGACATTCACCTCGTGCGGCCGGGCACGGTGGCCCACCACGAGCCGCAGTACAGCCAGGGCAGGTTCCCGGTGCGTTGGGACGACGGGATCTGGGAGACCGCCGACTGCTCCGACGTGGTGATGCTGCCGGGAGGTGACCGGTGATGAGGCTGGGACTGTGCCGACGAGGACTGGGTGCGGATCGTCGGTGAATGCCTCTCGTGACCACCACGCCGGCCGACCGCCGACTGGAGTTCATTCCCCCCGACTCCGGCGACGGCCGGCCGGCCCCACACCCCCAGAGGATCGAGGACCTCATAACGGGCGTTCACGGGGACACGTAGTCGTTCGTCACGATCACGATCAGGCCAGGAGCGGCGTTCGCAATGCCCGAGAACCGGGGTTCGACGCGGATCCCGAACGCGGTACCGAGGGCCTCAGCGTCGTCACGCTGGCCGGTGTCCTGGTAGTACGCGGTCGTGGTGGGGATCGTTCCCTGTGCGTAGTTGCCGACCTCGATCACCGTCCAGCCCGCGGCGCTGAGATCATCCGCAACCCGCGCGGCCAAGCCCCGGATCGTGCTGTTGTTGTAGACCCGCACCCCGCCGTGCCCAGAGCCTTGGTCGCTGGCCTGCTCGTCTTGGATCGGTGCGGTCTCGGTGGCTTCCGGTGGGCCGAGCGGGGGGACTACAGGTGCTGCCGCCGGGCTCGACGTCACCGCCGGCGGATACGGAATAGGGGAGGGCCTGCTGTCGGGAGTCGCGGGAGCCGGCGGCAGCGCAGTGGTCGAGGTCTGCTCGTCACGAGTCGCAGCCACGAACACTCCGATCAGGACGGCGATCACCGCTAGCCCGAGCAAGGCCAACCCGGCCACCCGCAAGGACCTGTTGGATCCGATGCTGTTCGGGGTGCCCATGTCGCTACCTCTGGCTCTGGTGGCGCGGGTCGACGCCGAGCCGGCGAGCAGCCCTGGCTCGTTGCCGACCAGACCGCAGCCGGCGCAACCGTTTGACCAGCATCGGGTCTGCGGCGAGCGCTTCTCGCCCGTCGATCAAGCCATTGAGGATCTGGTAGTAGCGAGTGGCGGACATGTCGAACAGCTCACGCACGGCCTGTTCCTTGGCCCCGGCGTACTTCCACCACTGGCGCTCGAAAGCCAGGATCTCGCGCTCCCGGCTGCTCAGACTCCCGGAGTGGTCGTCGATCGGGGGCAGCGCCGCTGCGGCGTCCATCGCGCTCCTCGGTTCACGATCCCGCGGCTGCGTCCGGCGGGGTGACAGTCTGAATCACAGTGCTGTGATTCAGACGCCATTGAACCACGCGGACGCCCGGCGCAACCGGCGGCGCACCCGTGATGCGTCCCCAGGGAAACGGGAGGCGGCCACCCGATTAATGTGCCTCATCATGGCTATCCGCCCGATCCGGATCGTCGGCGACCCGGTACTGCACACCCCCACCAGGCTCGTGACGGAGTTTGGCAGCCCGCTGTACACGCTGCTCGACGACATGTTCGACACGATGGCAGCGGCCAAGGGTGTCGGACTCGCTGCCAACCAGATCGGGGGGGATCTGCGGGTGTTCGTCTACGACTGCCCGGACGGAGAAGGGGTTCGGCAGCGGGGGGTGGTGGTCAACCCGGTGCTGGAAACCAGCAAGCAGCGAGAAGGCATGCCCGACCCCGACGACGACTGGGAGGGCTGCCTGTCGGTACCCGGCGAGTCCTTCCCCACCGGGCGGGCCAGCTGGGCGCAGGTCACCGGGTTCGATCCGGGCGGTGCACCGCTCACCGTCGAGGGCACCGGCTACCTGGCGCGATGCCTGCAGCACGAAACCGACCACCTCGACGGGATCGTCTACCTCAACCGGCTCCTCGGCCGGTATGCCCGCGAGGCGAAGAAGATGATCAGAGCCCAGGGCTGGGGCGTGCCCGGCCTGATCTGGGACCCCGCTGCCACCCCACCCGAGGATTGAGCACAGGCGGCGTGCGTCTCCCCCGTCTGCGGTTCGTGGTGTGCAGACGCATCCGTCTCGGACGGGTTGGCGGCGATAATGTAGCTGTGCGCACGGTCAGGCGATGGGGTGTGGGAGCGACGGTGGCGTGGTTGGTGTTGGCGTGCGCGCCGCCGATGGCGGCACAGCCGATTGTGGACCCGTTCACTGGACCAGACGGGTTGATCGCTTCGCCCCGTCAACCGGCAAGTGCTTCCCCGTGGGTGTTGACCAGCGGTTCGCTGTTCCGGTCACACAATCAGGGGTGGACGGGTCGGCCCGATGACGGCCGGTCTGAGGACGGGAACGGATCGGCGGTCTTCCGTATGGTGTCGGTCGAGCGCGGCTTCGTGAACGTGGATGTGGGGTTGCGGATGCGGGTGGATGATTTGGTCAGCACGGCGCGCACCCCGGCTCAGGATTTCGACGGAGCGCATGTGTGGGTTCGCTATCAGTCGGACGAGCAGTTGTACGCGATCAGCGTCTATCGCCGCGACGGCATGATGGCGATCAAGAAGAAGTGCGTGGGCGGGCCGAGCAACGGCGGCCGCTATATCGACCTCACGCCTCCGATCAGCGACCGGCCCATCGGGCTGGAGCGGTGGCAGCTGGTCGCGGTCACGGTGCGCGATCTGCCGGACGGATCGGTTCAGATCACCGCGAGCCGGGATGGGTGGTGGTTGGAGGCGGTGGACCGTGGTGCGGAATGCCCTCCGTTGCGCGGGCGCGGCGGAGTGGGCTTTCGTGGCGACAACGCCGAGCTGCGGATCGACGACGTCTCGGTGCAGCCCAGCCCGGCCCCGTCGAGCAGCACCCAATGACTCCGACCTGGCTTAGGTCATCGAGGAAGGGGGGTCATCGAGGAAGGGGCTATCGGGGAGGTTGGCCATTACCCGGAGCCATGTTCATCGGTTGGCCGAACGGGTCGCCCATCTGCGGTGCCGGCAACGCGGCGACGATGCGGTCGAACAGTTCACGGGCGGTGGTCTGCTTGGTCACCTCGATGCGCGGAATCAGGCCGGCTGCGAGATCGTCCGGGCTGGCCCAGCGAGGCGTATCGAGATTGATCATCAAAAGCGGATACCGCTGAGCGAGGATTTCGCGGCTGGCCACCGCGAATTCCGGATTGTTCGTCGGGTTGGATTCGGCGCTGAACGGGTAGGCGAACAAGCGAGGCCGGGGCAGGCCATGAGACGTCAGCTGGTTGATGGCCTGGTCGGCGTCGGCCGCGACCCGCACCCGGGCTTCCTGCTGCGTCTCGAGGCTCCCATCCGGACGCTGTATGAGGTTGATCAGGAAGGGTGTTTGCCGGCCGTTACCACTGGGAATGCGGTCGTGGCCTTGGTGGGTGTGGCTCTCGATGTCCCAACGGCCCGTTTCTTGCAGCGCGGTGAGCTCGTCCCAGGTCAGGTAGTACGGGTAGCGCGTGTCCACGCGGCCGGTGATGGTGAAGGCCACCCCTCGGAAGCCGTACTGCTCGAATAGCGGATCGGCGTAGCGCCACAACCCGCTGGTCCCGTCGTCGAAGGTGATCATGAGAGGTCGAGCGGGGAGGACAGCTGGGTACTGGCGAGAACGCACCAGCGTCTCGGTTGAGATCGATTCGAACCCCGCCTCGCGGAGCATCCGCAGTTGGGTGGCGAACTCCTCCGGAGTGATCGTGTAGATGTCGACGTCGCGGTCGGCGCGGGTGCTCACTTCATCGGCAGGTCGCACGTCGTGATAACTCAGCACGAGGATCGACGCTTGACGGCGGGTCGCGAAGGCGCGGTAGTGGTCGGCATCCGACGCGGAGAGGGCACCGATGTAGGTGCTGTGCTGCTCACGCACCGGTCGGATGCCGTGGCTGAGGTCCTTGAGCCAGAACGTGATGGCGACCGGGACGGCGAGGGCGAGAACAACTGCGCCAAGTAGGCCACACCGTCGGAGACGTGCCTCGGACATCAGAGACATCAGATCAGACCGATCCAGTGCAGGACCTGACCGCGAGTGAGCATGATGATGAACACCGCGATCAGCACGGCGATGAGGGCAGCGTCGGCCACCAGACCCGAGGTGTGCCTCTTGGTGATCACGCCGTCATCCCCGGAACCAGACGTTGCGGCGCAGGGTCAACGCGCTGTAGAGCAACATCCAGGACAGCAGCAGCGTCGACGCCATGCTCATCAGCGGCCGGTAGCGCCACCTCGAACAACCGGGGTTCTGGACGCGGTAGCCGACGGCCCACACACCGCCTTTGAAGAAGATTCCGAGGAGGTACAAGAGGCTGACCATCCATGCTGCGTGCAGGGGTAGCCAGACGATGTGGCGAAAAGCCATCACAGGCGCGAGCAGCACCCAGAGGATGTGGCCGTAGAACAGAGCCGCCGGGACGATGCCGCGGCGCCAGTAAAAGGTACCGGTGAAGAAGAGATTGCGGATGAAGCTCTTCTTCCACCGGGCCTGCTGCCGGAAGAACGACCGTGCGGTATGCGGCACGTTGGTCCACACCCGGGCGCTGCGCACATACTCGACGCGCCAAGCCCGGTCCTGGGTGTGCTCGGCGACCGACGAGTCCTGCCGATGGCGGTGGCGCAGCCGGTGACCGACCCAGTATTGACCCAGCACGTAGCCGGTGAGCTGACGGTCGGTGGCGAAGCGGAACTCAGCGCCGGCGAACCGGTCGTTGGCCCAGGCAGGCAGGTACGGCGAGATCGCCTCGCGGCGGAACGCGGCCAGCGGTCCGGACACGCAACTCACCGAGCCGAACACGCTCTCCGCAGCCTTGGCGATGCCGAACTGGCCGTCATACCAGACGTCCTGAACCTTGGTGAACAGGCTGACATCGGGGTTGAGGGCACGGGCGTGGCCACTGACTCCGCCGATGTCGGGATGGGCGACGATGGCGCGTACCGCCTGCTGGACCGCGTCGGGAGCGATCACGCAGTCGGAGTCTGTGAAGACAATGATGTCACCCGTGCTGTGACGGAACGCCTCGACCAGGGCGCGCTTCTTGCCCACGTTGTGGGGAAGGTGGATGACCTGCATCCGCAGGTCGCGGGCCAGCCGGTCCAACACCGCGGAGGTGCCGTCGGTACTGGCGTCGTCGACGACGATGACCTGCAGGTCCGGGTAGTGCGAGTCGGCCATGCTGCGCACGCAGCGGTCGATCGCGTGGACTTCGTCCTTGACGGCCACCAGAAACGACACCGGCGGCAGCTCGTTGGCCGTCACCTGCCGGGCGGCACGATCGGTGGCTGGGTCGGTGTAGCAGGCGAAGGCCAGGAAGAAGACCGCGAACAGCGCCACAGCGACGCCAATACCGTAAAAGGTCAGCAAGGTGTCGCCGGTGAGGCTCACCACCTTCCCGGTCAACAGCATGGTCAGAGGAGCCAGAGCGCACAGCACCAGGGCGGGCTTCCACCGCATCTGCTCCAGCGGCCGGCGGGCATAGAAGTGTATGAAAGGGCGGCGCCGGTGGCGGGCATTCGCGGCCAGGGTGGTAGACCGGGTGAGGGGGACGGCGGGCAGGATTGCCTGAGTCATTCGACGGTCACCAATTTCGCGATTCCGCGGAGTCGGCAGTCAGAGAACGTGCCGGTGCTCGAGACGCTCGAGCTGGTAGCTGGCATCGAGGACCAGTCGAGCGCCGGACCGGTCCAAGCGGGCGTGGTCAGCGGCGAGCAGGGTACGGCCACGCAGCCCCGCCTGGGTGCGAAAGCCGGCCGGTCCGTAGGGCGCACCCAGTTCGAATAGCGCCGTCATCCATGGCCCTCCAGGAGCAGGGAACTAGTCCGATCGCTCCGTCGGCGACCTCTATCGACTTATCGTCGAATCTTTGTGACTCGTTTCACTCTTTAGTGAACGTCAGGCGGCCAAAAGATGTACATGTACAGGATGATTCCTGTGACGCAAGGTGATCTCAAGGACCGGCTTCCGGCCGGGACGGAGCGAGCGCTACCGGAACACCGGCCGCCGTGGCAGCGTTGCTAACGCAGCAACGAGTAATTATGGCTGAGGGCGGTAGTCGTGGTGGATCCCTTGGATTCCTACTCCCGAACGGTCAGCTCGGTCGCTGCGGCGGTCATCCCGCACGTCGCGAGCCTGCGGATCGGGGCGGGCGCAGGATCGGCCGTCGTCTTCGCCGACGACGGGCTGCTGCTGACCAACGCGCACGTTGTCGGCTCGGTCCACGATGGCGTCGCGGCGTTCACCGACGGTACCGAGAGCCGCTTCGACGTGGTGGGCAGCGACCCGCTGTCCGACCTCGCGGTGCTGCGGGCCCGGGGCTCCACGCCCGCGGCGGCCGTCCTGGGCGACGCCGACGAGCTGGTCGTCGGGCAGTTGGTGGTCGCCGTCGGCAACCCCCTCGGGCTCGCCGGATCGGTGACCGCCGGAGTGGTCAGCGGGCTGGGCCGGTCATTACCGGTTCGCGCGGGCCGGGCGGTGCGGGTGATCGAAGACGTGATCCAGACCGACGCCGCGCTCAACCCCGGCAACTCCGGCGGCGCGCTGGCCGACGCCAGCGCCAACGTGATCGGAATCAACACCGCCGTCGCCGGTATCGGCCTCGGAATGGCGGTGCCGGTCAACGCGACGACCCGCCGGATCATCGGTGCGCTACTCGCCGACGGTCGGGTGCGCCGCGGTTACCTTGGGCTGGTCGGGACACCCGCGCCGCTGCCCGCGCCGATCGCCGCACGGATCGGGCAGGCTTCCGGTCTGCGACTGGTCGAGGTGATCCCCGGCAGCCCCGCCGACCGGGCGGGGTTGCACAGCGGCGATCTCGTGCTCAGCGCGGGGCGCAAGCCCGTCACCGATGCGCAGGGCATCCAGCGCCAGTTGTTCTCCGAGGCCATCGGCACCACGCTGCCGATCACCGTGCTGCGCAACGGCGCGATGGTGGACGTGATCACCGTGCCCACCGAGCTGGTGCAGACCTAGCCCGAGGGTCCTACGCCCAGCGCATGGCCTGAACACCGACGCCACTTCCGGGCAACACGTATCAGGGGGCCGCCCGCGACGATCCTAGTAGTGGGAGGGATGGGTTGGGTGGACCACTGCAACATCGAGCCCTGAAGCAGCGAGGGTTGACGAACGGGCTCTCTGTGCCACCCCGACTTCGGAACTTCCTAGGGAGCCGAGGAGGACGACATGGCGCCGGAGACACAGGTCACGAAGGCACCTGGAGCGGCGCCGGTCAACTACCGGGCGGTGCTGCCCGGCCTCGCCGGACGGCTGTTGGCCGACACCGGGCCGCTGGCTCGGCTGTCCGCGTCCTTGCACCTGCCCTTCTACCAGGAGGTCCGCGTCCTCGCCGATTACCGCACCATCCGCAGCCATCCCCTCTGGCAGGACCCGCCGGTCGACCTCGGGGGCTTGCCGGTTTTGATCATCGGTGGACTGTCGAGCAATCCGCGCGTCCTGGGCCCGCTGCAGGACTGGCTGCAACGCATCGGCGCTCGCACTCTCCTCGCGCCCACTCAGTACGGCGTCGCCTGCGGGGAACGCTCCGCAGGCGCAGTAACAGACGCCCTCGCTCGGCACGTCGACGCGACAGGCGAACGAGCAGTGATCGTCGCGCACAGCCGGGGCGGCCAGTTCGCCCGCCCGGTCACCGTCCGTCACCCCAAGCTCGTCCGGGGGCTCATCACTCTGGGTAGTCCACTCACCCGCTTGCTCGGCGCGCACCCCATCGTCCTGCTCGAGGTCCTCGGACTCGGCGTCATCGGATCGCTCGGCATCCCGGGCCTGCTGCGGTTCAGTTGCCTGTGGGGGGACTGCTGCCGCCTGCTGCGGGATGATCTCATGGGCCCGTTTCCCGCCGATGTGCCCTTCGTGAGCGTGTTCTCGCGCAAAGACGAGGTAGTGCCCTGGCAGGCCAGCCTCGACCCGGCCGCCCGGTACCGGGAGGTCTGCACCACCCACGGTGGCCTCATCGCCAGCCCAGTGGCCTTCCAGGTACTGGCGCAGGAGCTTGCCCTGATGACCGACCGGAGTCCGGATACCGGCCTCTCCCTGGTCGCCTGAACCTACTTGATCAACAGCTCGGCTTCGTCGGCGACCGCGGCGAGCTGGGAACCGCCCTTACGGACCGCGCGCACGCGGTGACGGCGGGTGTGCGACCATCGCTGGCAGTCTCCGGGCTCGGGAGTTGCACATGATCACGTCGTTGGGACGCGGGCGGTATGATTGGCCGTGGCGGGGCGGAGCCTCGTTCGTCACGCCGGACGGTTCCCAGGTGGTCCTGCGCCGCTCAGTTTTGGGCAGCACGGCCCCCGACGGCACCCCGCTGGACACGTCCAGGCCATGGTCATGCGGATTCATCGCCTTGGTGCGTGGTGCCCGCCGCGCGTTCACCGTCGCCGAGATCGGCGCCTTCGACTGGCACAGCACTTACACCACGATCCCCGACCAGGTCACCAGCCAGCCCTACCGTGGCGGTGAGCTGATCATCGGCATCCGCAACGATCCCGCCGATTACCGGGCCGCCTGGCGCGGGCAGTGGTTCGAGCTGCACACCCGGGCCAGCGGCTCCCCCGACGGGATCACCAGGATCTTCGACGCGTTCCGGCTCACCGACACCCCGCTGGGCATGCTGGCGCGACCGCGCAGCACCGCGCAGGCCCAGCTCGAGCCGCTCCGGGTGGCCAAGCAGATTCCCGGGATCGGCCATCTGACGATCGAACGTCCCGGATCCAGCCGGGTCGCGGTTCCCGACTTCCGGGGCTACCCCACCCGGCACGGGGAGCTGTGGCGCCAGCCGTTGGGAATCGGAGCACAAGGCCGGTCCCGGCCCGAAGCGCTGGTCCTGGCCACTCCCACGGCGATCACCCAGCTGATCCCCGGCCCGGCCGACACCCCGGACTCGACCAAAGCGCTAGCCTTTCTGGAAGGCCTGAGCGTGATGTGGGAGGCCGCATGATCGTACTGGGGGTGCCGGTTCTCGCGGGTGCGATACTGCTGGTCGTGGCCGGGTTGGAGCACGTGCGGGCACCCAAGATGCTGGCCCGCGCGGCTGGTACCGGCATCGCGGCAGCCCGAGCCATCGCGGTCGTCGAATTCGTGATCGGGGTGCCCTCGGTGGTCGCGGTGGTATGGGGTATCAGCGAGCTGCGCTGGGCGCTGGCCGCCCAGGGGACGATCTACCTGGCTTTCGCCGGCCACCTGATGTGGCGGCGCCACCAAGGGGACACGTCGGACTGCGGCTGCAACCGGATGGGCACCCAAGTCGGTCCCGGTGGGATCGCCCGGGCCGTCGTGCTGGCCGTCGCCACCCTCGCAGCGACGGCACTCTATCCGGCGGCCGCGCTGCCCGACGGCGGGGCCGCGATCCTGCTCATCGCCTGCGCCGTCGTGCTGGCCGTGCTGCTGTACACCCTGCCTGCGGCGGTCGACGGGCGGGCCGCGTGAGTGTGCTCACCGCGGCGGTGGTGCTGGCCTGGGGCTGCCTGCTGGTGCTGACGTTGGCGATGGCTGGGATGCTGCGACAGTTGCGCGAGCTGCGGGCTGAGGTAACCCAGCTCGGTGCGCCGCAACCGCATGCAGTCACGGGCCGCCGGGTCCCGGAGCTGGCCGGTGCGGGGGCCCTGGTGCTGCTGGTGCTCGACCCCGGATGCAGTTTCTGCGACACGGTGCACGAGCCGTTCACCCAGCTGGCCCGCGAGCACCCCGGCCTCCGGTTCGAGGTGCTGTCCCCGCGGCAACGGTGGGCCGGCGCGCCGGGCGTCAGGTCCCGGGTGGACCAGCGGCTCGTCACCGAACTCGACCTGCCGTGGGCACCGGCGCTGCTGCACGTCGACCCTGACGGCACGATGCTGTCCGGGCAGCCGGTGCAGTCTCCCGAACGGCTCGGCGAGCAGGTCGCGGGTCTGTTGACCATCGCGATGCACCGGCAAGGAGCGTCATGATCCCGCCCGACGTCCCCCGGCTCGATCAACCCGGTCCCGACGCGCAGCCGCGCACCGTACAGTTTCGCGACACCGCGGCGCCGGACCGGTTCATGGGCCGGCGAGGGTTCCTGGCCGTTGTCGCCACCGCCGGCATGGCACTGGGCATGACCATGCTGGGATGGATTCCCTTAGCGCGTCCGGCCAAAGCTGAGCAGGGCAGCGAATATCCCGACTGCGGCCGCTACAACAACGGCCCTGGCGGGCCGATCTGTGCCGGCGCGCCCTATTCCCCGTCGTACTGCGGCCCCGACAAGTGGTTCAAGAATGGCTGCTTCGGAAATTGGGAAGATGGCCTCGACTGCTACGAGCCGACCACGATCTGCGATGCCGGTGCGGATAGGCGCGATGCCTGGCGCTGGGAGGCCGATGGGGTCGTCTACCGGTGCGCGGACGGCCAGATCAACTACGACGGAGCGCCGAACCTGGAGCAGGTGATCTGCAACGCGGTGCTGCCCCCCGCAGGGTCGGCCTCGAGGTTGGCGCAACGGCAGCCGCTGTCGTCGCTGGTGCCCTGATCGATGGGGTTCGGGGCGATGCCGACGCCCGGTGCGGCAGGACCACGCGCCGTGTTCGGGCCGGTGTTGGTGACCGGTGCGCTGGCGGCGCTGGCCATCGTCGCTGGGCTACTGCACGATGGGCTACTGCACGAGGGCTGGTTGCTGCCCTGGCTGTTGCTCGGGCTGACCGCGGGCTATGCACTGTCCGGCTCGGCATGAAGCGTCAACTCGGCGCACCTGCTGAGCTCGCCGGTCTGGCGGGATTCGTCACGGGCCTACTTCACCGTCGGCCTGCTAGCCGGGGGGATCACCATCGCCACAGTGGCGGTGGCGCTCGGCAGCCTGCTTCGCCCGGCGTTGCCTCCCGCCGTGCGCGCCGGCCTGGTCGTCGCGGTGGGGCTGTTCGTGCTCGCCGGCGAGTGCGGGCTGCACCGCATCGCGTTGCCGCATCGCAGGGCGCAGGTGCCCTCGGCGGTGATCGGAGCGGGTGGTGACGCTGGGGCGCTGCAGTTCGGCTTCGAAATGGGCTGCGGGGTGCGCACCCATATGCCGAGCAACCTGCCCTACCTGCCGCTGGTGGCGGTGCTGCTGGTGGGCAGCTGGGCGGCGGCACTGCTGGCCGGCCTCGGTTTCGGCCTCGGGCGCGCGGCAATGGCGCTGGGCCGCCACCACAGCCGGGACGCTGCATGGTGGGACCGTCAATGGCAACGTCACGGGCGCCGCCTACGGATCATCCTGGCAGTGGCCAGCGGGGTGCTTGCTGCGGGAATCCTGCTGCTGTAGAGCCCGGCGGCGCACAGTAGGATCACGGACCGTGGCGGACTCCGACAACAACCTCGAGTCCCGGGTGGCCATCCTTGAGCGGGAGGTTGCTCGGCTGCGTGAACAAGCCGCCCTCACCAGTTCCGATGCTGCCGCAGCCCGCGTCTTGGCGGCCGGTGCCGACCATGACGTGTCGGAGGTTCGGGCCGAGCTGCGCGCCCACACCCAGGCCCTCAACGCCCTGCGCGAGACTCAGCTCGAGCAGGGTGAGGCGATCATCGGTCTGCGACAGGACATGACCGGTCTGCGGCAGAATGTGACCGGACTGGACCAGAAGATGAGCGCGGGGTTCGCCACGCTCAACACCGGAATGACACAGATCACCGCGCTGCTGACCGGGATCGTCGGTACCGAGCAGGACTAGACCGAGCCCGCTGGCTCCACATCCTCGTCGTGCAGTGGCTCGTCAGGGCGCAGCGCGCGGCGCAGGCGGCGGCCGACGAGCGTCTCCAGCCGCGCCGGAGGGATCCCACCGGCCGGTTTCTTGGCGATGAGATCACTCGCCGCGAGCACGTGCCCGGACGGGAGTGGGTGGCGGGCCACCAGCGAGCGGCCGAACAGCGCGCGCATCGGCGCCAGCTCGGTCGCCACCTCGTTCTTGTCGACCGGCGCCGTCAACGCCGTCCCAACGTAGCGGACGCCATCGACAAGCAGCCGGAGTTCGCTGCTGGTGACCGACGCCGCCACATCGGGGCCGAACATCTCACGAGACAGCGCCACGTGCACTTCGATCACGCGGCCACCGAGCGCAACCGCGGCTAGCGACGGGAAGATCGTCCCGGAGTGGTCGGACAGCCCGGTTGCGCAACCGTAACGTTCGCGGATTTCACCGAGGACATTGAGCCCGACCCGCTCCGGCGGAACCGGGTAGGCCGACGTGCATTGCAGAACCGCCAGCGGTCCGGCGCCGGCCCCGCGCAATCGCTCGACGGCGCCGTCGAGCTCGGCCCAACCACTCATCCCGCTGGACAGCAGCACCGGCGCCCCGGTCTGCGCCACCGCATCCAGCAGCAGCGGGTTGGCGACCTCGCCGGAGGCGACCTTCCAGGCGGCGACGCCGACGCGGCGCAGCAGATCGACTGCTTCAAGCGAGAACGGCGAGCTCAGGAATGCCAGCCCGCGATCCTCAGCGTGGCGCCGCAGCCCCGTCCAGGCCTGCGCGGTGAACTCCATCCGCTTCCAGTACTCGTAGCGGGTGTCGTCGGCAAGCTCAAGCATTTTTCACCAACCATGCGATGACCTGCATAGACGTTGACTCGGACAGTGATCCCGAGACGTGTCACCTAGGCCGTTGCGTCTCGACGCGTGGCATCTGGTTGCTGGTGTTGATCAGAGCTTAGGCTCGGTGGTTGATGTGATCCAGGATGCGGTGGGGTGCTGGGTGTGTTGGCGGGGGCCGGGTATGGGTGTGGAGGCTGGGTGTCGTGGCGCGGGTGGTTGTGGTTCATGGGATCAACAGCACTTACGGCGGTCCGGGTTCGATGGCGCAGGTGTGGGTTCCCGGGCTGCTGGATGGTGTGGGTCTTGCTGGGTATGGGGGGAGGTTGGCGGTTGGGGACATTGGGTGTGTGTTTTACGGGGATGTGTTTCGCCGGTCGGGGCGTCTGCTGGGGGAGGACGAGGCGAGCGTGTTGAGCGCTGAGGATGTCGATGGTGATGAGGCGGCGTGGCTGGCGGCGTGGTGGCAGCACGCATCGGAGGTCGATCCCACTGTGATCCCGCCGGGGCGGCGGACGTTGGGTGGGGTGGGTGGTGTGCAGGCGGCGTTGGCGGCGTTGGCGGGTTCGAAGTTCCTCGCTGGTGTCGGGGAGGGGCTGCTGATCTTGTGGTTGAAGCAGGTTAAGGCGTATTTCACCAGGCCGGAGGTGCGGGAGAAGATCCAGCACCGGTTCGCTGAGGCGATCGGTTGCGACACCGAGGTGGTGGTGGCGCATTCGCTGGGGTCGGTTGTTGCCTATGAGGCGTTGTGCGCGCACCCGGACTGGCCGGTGGCTCGGTTGGTGACGTTGGGTTCGCCGTTGGCGATCCGGAACATGATTCTGGACCGGTTGACTCCGAAGCCGTCCCGGTGTGAGGGGCGGTGGCGGGGCATGTGGCCGGGTGGGGTGGGGGCGTGGGTCAATATCGCGGACAGGATCGACTTCGTCGCCCTGGTCAAGACGCTGGCGCCGACATTCGGTGCGTCGGTTGTGGATGTTGAGATCAACAACGGGGTTCGGCTGCATGACGTCCGCCGGTATTTGAGTGCGGCCGAGACCGGGAAGGCTGTGATCGACCCGGCTGGCTTGGCAGTGGGGATGGGCCGGGATGAGTGAACCGGCCAGATGGTTCATCGGCGCGGCCACGGCCACCTACCAGCCGGAGTCGGGATTTGCGGATCGTGCGGAGCTGGCCGGCGAGGTGCAACGGGCTGCGGAGTTGTTCCAGCGGCTCGGCTATCGCAGGGTGCCCGGTTTCGGGGTCAATCCGGGTGTTGCGGAGTTCCAGGCTCGGTTGCGGGCGTTTCTGACCAGTCCTGAGCGGCGCGATGATGACATCGTGGTCGTGTACTACACCGGCCATGGCTGGTTGGACCAGGGCGTGCTGTTGTTGCCGATGGCCGACACCACCGCCGATATCGCGTTCACGGCGATGCCGGCGGCTGAGCTGACCGGCCGGGTGCTCAGTGGCAATGTGGTGGTGCAACGGCTGCTATTCCTGCTGGATACCTGTTATTCCGGGGCTGGTGTGGGGCCAATCGCGGGTGGAGCGGTGGAATTCCTCAACCGGCTGCGAGGACTGGCCACGACGCCCTCGATCGCCATGGTCGTCGCGGCACGCTCCTATCAGCAGGTCGAGTCGGGTGTGTTCATCCAGGCCTTGGCTGATGCGGTCGGCCATCCGGCCAGCGGTGGGCACGAGCCGGATTTCCTGGCGTTGGACGGGCTGGTGGATATCGTCAATGCCACGACCCCGGAGTGGCAGCACGCTCGGTTGTTCCTGACCGGTGATGGGATTAGCGAGTTTGTGCCCAATCCGCGGGTGGACCGGTGGCTGCGCGGTCTGGACCTGCGTACCCAGGCCTCGCACCGAGTGCGTGCGGCCCGTCGGGACGAGTTGACCCATCACGTGCTGCCCCGGGCACAAGGCCTGGACACCATCCCTGCCGGTGGGGAGGACCTGTGGTTGTTCACCGGACGCCACCGGGCGCTTCAGGAGGTCTGTGAGTGGCTGCGATCTTCAACCGGACCGGCGACCATGGTGATCACCGGGGACCCTGGTTCGGGAAAGTCAAGCCTGTTAGCCAGGTTGTTCGTGCTGGCGCACAGCCGGTATCGCAACCGGGTTCCGCGCCTGCACACCCTTCCTGAACGGACCATTCCGCCGGTGGGAAGCATCACCCGTTTTGTCCACGCGCGGGGCCTGACTAGTGATGAACTCATGTCCGCGTTGTGCGACGCCTGCGAGGTGGACACCACCACCAGCCCCGGCGAACTGCTGGCGTCTCTCACCAGCCGCCGGGAACCGATCGTGGTCGCGGTCGATGCGATCGACGAAGCCCTCGGCACCCGGACCCGGACCGGCTTCCCCGCGGTGGACGACGCCCTGGGTCCGCTGGTACGGGCTGCCGGACGGACACCACTGCGGCTGCTGCTGGGTACCCGGAGCCACCTGGTGACCGCGCTGGGTACGCCGGCCACCGTCCTCAACCTCGATCACCCGAGCTACGCCGACCCGGACAGCGTGCGCCGCTACGCCCGGGAATGCCTGGTCCGGCTCTCCGAGGAGTCCCCTTACCGCTATCAACCAGCGCCGTACCTGGATGCGGTCACCGACGCCATCGCTGAGGCCGCCGGCAACTCGTTTCTCGTCGCGTTGATCACCGCCCGGAGCCTCGCCCTGCAACAGCACCTCGCCGACCCTGATGACCCCACCTGGCGAGCCGGGCTCCCGCGAGCCGCAGCCGAGGCGATGCGCGACGACCTCGACACCCGGTTGGCCGATCAGGTGTCCCGGGCACGTGAGCTGCTGCTGCCGCTGGCCTACGCGCAAGGATCCGGCTTGCCCTGGGAAGACCTCTGGCCCCGGCTCGCCAGCGCCCTGGCCAACACCACCTACACCAGCACCGACATCGACTGGCTCATCGACGTGGCCGGGTTCTACATCGTCGAAGCGACTAGCGACGACGGCCGCCGATCCACCTACCGGCTCTACCACGAAGCCCTTGCCGAACACCTCCGCGCCACTCGTGATGACCCCGTCGCCGACCACACCGTGATAGTCACCGCTCTCGTCGACCACACCACCCGCCTGCCCGAGGGCTACTCCGACTGGGACCACGCCCACCCCTACACCACCACCAACCTCGCTCTCCACGCGGCCGAAGCCCACCAGCTCGACCAGTACGTCACTGACCCCCGATTCCTCCTCGCAGCCCACCGATCCCCCCTGCTGTCCGCCCTCCCCGCCACCACCACACCAACCGCACAAGCCGCCGCCGACGCCTACCGCCGCGCCGACACCCGCCTCACCACCTGCCAGCCACAAGACCGGCCCGCCTACCTCCAACTCGCCGCCCGCACCGCACGCGCACCCCACCTCGCCGAGGCCATCACCGCACAAGACCTGCCTCTGAGCTGGACCACCGGCTGGGCCTCCTGGCGCCTCCAATACCCCCACCGCACCGTCACCGGCCACACCGGCGGGGTCTGGTCGGTGGCGTTCGGGCAGGTGGAGGGCCGGGCGGTGGTGGTCTCCGGCAGCGCCGATCGGACGGTGCGGGTGTGGGACGCGGCCACCGGTACCCCGATCAGTGAACACCCGCCTCAAGACCAGAGATCCCTCGCCCTGCCAAGCACCATCGACCTGTCCGCAGCCGTGTACGGACTCGTCACCGCACCCACTCCGACTGCGCGACTCATCGCAGCCACCGAGCTGGGCATCGTTAGCCTCCGGCTACCACACTGATACCGCAAACTCGATCACGCCGGAGGCTCCCAGGGCGACCCTGGCGGCTCTCGCGTCGGCTCGTGGGACACTGCGTGCCG
>JBOHHF010000031.1:0-7198 GCA_050700495.1 Pseudonocardiaceae bacterium | reverse complement strand
ACCTGCTGGCCGAGCCGGGTGTCGTCATTGTCGGCGAAGCGAGCCTCCACCCACTCCAGGTAGAACAGCCGCGGACAGTACACAAACTCGTTGACCATCCGGGCCGGCAGCAGGTCCACGCCTCAGCTCAAGATTCCGAAACCGATAACGTTACCATTCGACACAGAGGATGCGGATGATAGTCACCATGTCGATCTGGTTGGAGGCAGTGTAAACAATGATGCCTGCCTCCCCAAACGTGGTCGTGTAGCTACCCTCTCTCTTATCGTACCTACCGATGGCGTAGGGGTCACGTTCACCACTGGAGCGCGCGACGGCGAGTTCGACTCAAGCAGATGGTAGGACCGTTGCCGCCGTGCGCCTCAGCAATTTGCAGGTGACGGTGGGGCGTCCAACTTGACCAGCTCGTTATTGTAGCGGCTGTGCTGGCATAACCGCTTGCCGCCGACCTCAGTGCGAGTCGGTTGGGGGTGTTGGAGCGTATTCGAGGAATTCTCTTACTGTGGGGGTCTTTCCCTGACGGGCGAGTTTAGCGCGCAGCCCGGTGAGGGTCTGGTCTCCCCGCGCGGAGTCGATAGTTGTATGGCAGCGCAGTGCTTGGGCGCCGAGGCCGGCAGCTGCGTCGAGATCGCCGAGGGCCAGGTGGGCTTCGGCGGCTCGCGCAAGATAGATCGCGGCACCGCCGGGAAAGCTGCCGGTGTCGAACACCGCTTGTGCCGTGGTGAAGTGGTTGAGGGCTCGGCGGGGGTCACCGAGGTCGAGGGCGCAGGACCCGGCGAGCATGTGGATCTCGGTGTCGTTGATCCAGTAGCACCATTGCGGCTCGTGATCGCACGTGGTGGTCAATGCATCGAAGGCGGCGTTGAGGGCACGATCGCAACGCTGATCATCGTTGAGCTTGGACAGGGCACGGGCTTCGCGGGCATACAAGATCGCCAAGGTCTTGGGAGTTGAGCGCCTTTGGATGCTGGCGCGCGCGGTGTCCATGAGGTCGACAGCGTCGCGGGGGTTGCCGACGGTGTAGGTCTGGATGGCCTGAAAAGCGAGGGTGTTCGCCCCGGTGAGCGTGTCGCCGGCCGTGGCGGAGGCACGTAGGGCGGTGAGGTAGTACCGCTGTGCCGCGGCGTGCAGCCCGGAGTCGTAGCACAGCCAGCCGCACAGGCGGGAGGCTTGAGCAGCGAGGCTGTAGAGCTGCTGCTCGGTGTCAGCACTGTGGGTAGTGTCGGTGAGCAGGCTGGTGAGCAGGCGGAGTTCGGCTGCGGCGAGATCGCGGAGTTTCCCGCTACCGAGGACGTCGTCGAGGTGGCTGAGGTGAGAGAGCCGCGCCTGAAGCCCGGTGATCGCGTCGGTGCCGATGCGGGGGTAGGCCTTGCCAGCGATGGGGCTACCGGTCAGGCCAGCCCAGACGGTCGCCGCGTTCACGAGGGTCGTTCCGGTCGCGATGAGGAATCCTCGCCGGTCCATCGGGCCTCCCGCGGACGTCTCGATCAGTGCGTGCCGTGTCCCCTCCACCGTCCATGGCACGCGGAGAAGGGAGTCGCCGTCAAGGGCGAGTAGCAGCCAATCCGGCCACCCGAGCCGGTGAACGGCTTCCGCTGGGACACCTTCCAGGGCGGCGATAGCGAGTTGCGCGGTGAGTTCGGGGACGACACAGCCCGCTTCCCACTGCGAGATCTTCTTGCGGTGGGTGGCCATGGCGCCGTACTCGAGGGCCTGGTGCTGCCGGTTGACCTCCATGAGATAACGCTGCCCGCTCCACCGCCGGGCTGCGCGCAGCACCGCGAGAGGATGCCGCGCCGTCACCGGTGATGCAGGCGATAGAGATCGGGAACGGTCGATCGTGTGGCCGTCAGCAGAGCGCGACCGGTGGGCGACGGGTGCGCGGGGATCGCCGTAGGACTCTGTGCTCACCGTGGACATTGCCGTCACCTCAGCCCGTCCGAAGGGCGCTCAAACTCAAGGTGAGGTGGACGGTACCCGGTGCGGCCGTGTGGCGGCGCAAGGAAGGCAACACGAGGACACATCCATGCCCTTCCGGGGCGCCGTCGGTGAGTGCTGTCCTGATCGCACGCCGTCGCAGGAGGTACCTCATGATCGACAACAACATGGGCCGTGTCGGCTACTGCGAAAGGCGATCGTGGCGGGGCGGCAGTTGTGCGCAATGGAAAACGGCGTCAGCTCGGCGATCGCCCGGAGCGTGTCGTTCCACATCCGAGGACGCAGAGGCACGCGCGCAATACTTCCCGGACAGCCTGCACATCTGTACGTACGACCTGCATGGGACCGTGTTGCGCACCGGTGCACCCAAGCGCTGCCGTCACACGGGATTGGTGACTCATACCCACCAGCTGCTGGCCGGGTTCGCCCGCATGTACCCGAATCTACGGCTGGCGATCACCCAGACCGGTGCGCAGGACAACGCCAGCGATCTGGTACGCACCCCGGAGGGGCAAACCGTGCTGGTTCAAGGCATCAAAACCGGTTTCCCCGATCTCCTGCGGGTTGGTGAAACGAAGTGCCCGCACCGAGTGCGGCACTACTACGAATCGACGATCGACGAGCCCGACAACCCGGTGTATCAGTCATTAGCCGGTCAATACGCCACCGCTATCCGGCGCGCGGGAACCCCACACCTGCTTGCGCAGAACACCAACCCGCTAGTGAGCATCCTGAAAGCCGACGAGTTCGGGCTTCTGGGCGACCTGGCGCCGGTGCATATCACCGGGGTGGTACACGACACCGCGGATATGCGGCGCCGCTTGGACTACGTGCGGCGGCGGCTGGTGCGGGGCACGGCGTCGATCAGGCTGATCGCGGTGTCGGAGGCCGTGCGCCGGCATCTCCTGGACGAAGCGGGGATCGCGCCAGAGTACGTGCGCACCGTGCGCAACGGGATTGATGGCCGCGCTTTTTGTCGGCGCGTCGAGCAGGCCAGGCACTGCGGTGCGTTTGAGCGGGTCCGAGCGCGCAACGGCTTGCCGACCGCAGGACGGATGCTGTTCACTTCAGCACGGCGAGTGGCGTGGAAGGGGCACCTTGACGTCGTTCAGGTCGTTAAGCTGTTGCTCGCACATGGCCGGAGGGACTTCTACGTCGTGTTCAATGGCGCCGGCCTAGTGGACACCCGTGACAGGGGCTACGAGAAGCAACTGGCGCAGACCATCGCGAACCTGGGCTTGGCACGCACTGTATTTCTGCTCGATGAGCTCACCGACACCGAGCTCGCCGCGTGCTACGGGCAGGCGCACATAGCGGTCCATCCTTCGCGCCTGCCCGAGCCGTTCGGTTACGCCAACATCGAGGCGATGCTGGCCGGTGTGCCAGTGATCACCACGGCCCACGGCGGACCGTTGGAGTACATCACGCACGGAATATCCGGACTGCTCGTCCCACCAAGCGACCCACCCGCACTGGCCCGTGCGATCGAGGCGCTGTTGTCCGACCAGCAGCTACACACACGTTTGGTGACCGGAGGTTGGATCAGCGCCAATCGGCTTGGGCTCAACACTATGGTCCGCGGCTACGAGGCGGCAATCGGCGCCTACCTGATCGCAGGGCGCTGACGATGCCGACGCTGCATCGGAGTCGGGTGTTCGTCAAGATCGGTCACGGCGTGCACTCGGAGGTGTTCCACCGGCCGGGGAGCCGGTTCGTCGTACAGGTGTTTAGACCTGATTGCCCTGAGCTCACCGTAGACAAGCTGCACCGCGAGTACGCCTACCTGTGTGCGGTTTATTCCGCCATGCCGAAGTTGATTCCACGGCAGCGGCTCGTTGCGCCCCGAGCTGATGCGTCGCTGCAGGATTCCGTGCTGGTCAAGGACTACATCCCGCACGATCCCGAACTGGCGCTGCGCCGAGTCGACCCGGCGCGGCTGGGACCGAGAACTGTCGATCAGATCAGACGATTCCTGCGGATCACTCGAGGACTTCTCGCCGACACCAGGACTCACCCCAACGTAGGCAGCGAGGTGTCGATGGTGCCCGACATCATCGATCCCGACTGGGCGAACCTGGTCGTCGATATCCGTAACGGCGATCTGACACTGATTGACACCAACCGCCTCATCAGCACGCACAAGCTCGCCCGGCTGCACGCCGCTGGGCAGCCCTTGGATGTGGCGCACCGGCGAATCCATGCGCTCCTGTTACGACGCCTGATGTATCTGGAGTCAAAATACCTCGGGCGGGCACGAGCCGTGCTGGTGCGTGATCCCGTCTACACCCGGTACCTGGACTCGGCCGGGTTCGAGGAGCTCTTCGCCGCGAGCGCTGCCGCCGGCGAGCACATTCGATGACGTCGACGTTTACAGGCGGCAGGCTTCCAGCGATGTCACCAGAATCGCCCGGGCCCCGACGGCCCACAGCCGGTCCATCACGGCCTGGGCTTGGTTGCGCAGCACCATCGCGCGCACCGCGACCCAGCCTTCCTCCTGAAGCGGGGCAACAGTGGGCGACTCCATGCCAGGCGTGATCTCCCGTGCCGCCGGCAGCACCGCGGTGGGGCAGTTGTAGTCCATCATCACGTACTGCCGTGCGATCAGGACTCCCCGCAGCCGCTGGATCAGGACCTCGGCGGCTTGTTCGCTCGCCGGCGCGAAGGTGCTGTTCGCGCCGCGTACCAGCACCGCCTCCGAGTGCATGATTGGTTCTCCGATGGTGTGCAAGCCTGCCGCTTGCAGCGAGACGCCGGTCTCCACCACATCGGCAATGGCATCAGCCAGCCCGAGTTCGACCGCGGTTTCCACCGCGCCGTCGAGTTCGACGAGCTCGACGTGGATCCCGGCCTTGGCCGCAGCCTGTGTGACCAGCGCGGAAAACGATGTGGCCACTCGCTTTCCATCCAGATCAGCGGTACAGGCCGCCACCCCGCGCGGGGCTGCGAAGTAGAACTTCGAGACGCCGAAATCCAGCCGCAGCAACTCGATGGTTCTGTCCGTGTTGCCTACGGCTGCCAACAGGTCCTGACCGGTGATACCGACATCGAGCACGCCCGCTCCGACGTTGCGGGCGATATCGGTTGGCCGCAGGAACACAAACTGCACGTCGTTGGGCACGTCCGTGGCAAACAGAGCCTTGTGCTCACGGTGCACTCGGTACCCAGCCGCACTCAGCAGTTGCGTGGCGGGACCGTGCAACGATCCCTTGTTCGGTACAGCAACCCGTAACATGAACGATCCTTCGATGTGTTGTGGGCAGGCATTCCGCTCTGCGTCTTAGGAATCACGCAGCCCCGGCTGCGCGTGGTCAGCGCAATCTCGACGCAGTTGTCGCCGTTGCTCTGGGGTGAGGTTTGGCAGTAGTATCGAGTCGTCTCCTCTATGCAGGGGTACCTACCGGTCCCGCCGCACACGGCAGCGGACGCCCATCGTGACCTGTGTTCCGTCCCTACCACACCCTGGCCCGGTGCCGAAGTCGCCTCGGTGATGAGCCTTCCGCGTCGGCCACACCACCGCCGCGGCGGACGGTACTCGGCCTTGCGGGTGACGACGGAATCCCGCCGTACGCCGTGGAACGGCTCCGCGACGCGCAGTCCCTGTTACGCTCCCGGCCCGGGCCATGCGTCGCTCCCGGGCAGACAGTGACTCGCTCGACGTCCGCGTCCCCGAGTCCGTGCTGTCACTCCCAACCGCCGCTCCAACTTCGGAGATCCGCAACCCCGTCTGGACGATCAACCGCCCACAACTCCGCGTTCTCGGATCCTTGGCCTGCCGCAACGCCTGGATCTCGGCATCATCAGTCGAAATCGCCGACCACCGAGCTTCAATGGTCCGGTCACGGAGGCCAGATCAGAGACCCGCACGCTGTCGTCCGAGCCAGCCACAATCTGTGGCCTCAATGGGGTCCGGGCCGCGGGGGCCGGAATCAGAGCCGCAGCACACGCGACGACGGCCCCAGCCACGGCAGGCCTCAATGGGGTCCGGCCACAGGGGCCGGAATCAGGGCTCGTCCGAGAAAGTGCCTATGACCTGGGAGGATAGCAGCCCGCGCGAGAGGTGGCTGGAGACCCCCGCGACACGCCGTGAGCCAACCGCGAGATGGCCGAAAAAAGGGCTGCTGACCTGCGTGCGAGTGGTCCCCGCGTGTCGTGGTGGTACCGGACCGCTCGCACGCCATCAGACGATCTGCGGACCGGTGGCCGGCAGGCGCCGGGGACGTCCGAGGGTGCGCACCGCGGCAGGTGCGTGGAGTGGCCCGAGGTCGATCTGGACGACGCTGTCCTCATGCAGGTTCATCACTTCCGTCACGGCCGACTCCAACTCCGCAAGCTCGGCAACCGTGAGGTCACACAGGAACACCGAATACTGCAGACGCTCACCATGGTCCTCCATCAGGGTGCAGATCCGCCGCAGCCGCTTCGGGTCGGCGATGTCGTAGGCCATCAGGTACCGGCGCCGGGCCATCGCGTCACCTCGTGACCATCGGGATGTACTCCGGTATCTCACCGATCAGCGCTGCGGCCAGCAACCGGGCCTGCACGTCGAGCACCCGCCGGTAACTGATCCGGTACTGGAACACCGGGTGGCGGATCTCGGTGTCCAGCCGCCGCTCATACGCCTTCAACACGGTCCGGCGCCCATCGGCGGTCAGCGACACCGCGCCGGCCCGCCGGATGAAATCCGACAGGCCGATCTCCCCGTTGTTGAGCAGACCGATCACCACCGAGTCTGCGATCAGCGGCCGGAACTCCTCGGCGAGATCCAGCGCAAGCGACGGCCGGCCGTAGCGGGAGCGGTGATAGACCCCCAGGTAGGGGTCGAACCCGACGCCGAGCGTGACCGCGACCAGGTCCTTGGCGAGCATCGAGTAGCAGAAGGACAGCAGCGCATTGAGCGGGTCTAGCGGCGGCCGGCGGTTGCGTCCCAGCTGCGAGAACTCGGTGCCGAACGGTTCCGCCACACCCACCAGCATCGACGGCAGCGCCCCGAAGTACATCCGCGCTGCGGTGCCTTCGATGCCCAACAGACTCGAAAAGGAATCCGCCTCGCGGGCCTGCTCGGCGAGCCGCTTGAGGGCGGCCACCGTGGACGACACGTCACCACGGGAGTTGCGACGCAGCAACGTGCGACAATTCATGATCTTTCCGGCGATCATCTGCTGGGCGAGCCCCCTGCCACCCTGTGCATGCGCCGCCGTCTACTGCCGTCGTAGCTCGACGTACTTGGACGGCTGTCCCAGTGCGAATCCCTGCAGCCACC
>JBOHHF010000030.1:0-4862 GCA_050700495.1 Pseudonocardiaceae bacterium | reverse complement strand
GTGCCGGCCTGGCCCCAGTCGTCGTCATCCGCGCGCAGGTTGTAGGCATTGCGCATCATCTCGCCGTCGGTGTACCACCCGGCCGGCTCGCCGTAGCGCGCCGTGTCGGCACGCGGTCCGCCCTTGGAGTTCGGCGCGTACACCGGATCCGAGACGTTCTGGACCCGCATCCCGCCGTCCTTGCTGTAGCTGTGCACCGGGCACTGCGGCGCGTTCAACGGGATCTGCCTGTAATTCACACCCATGCGGGCGCGGTGGGCGTCCGCATAGGAGAACAGCCGGGCCAGCAACATCTTGTCCGGGCTCGGGCCGATGCCCGGCACGAGGTTGTTGGGTTCGAACGCCGCCTGCTCGATCTCGGTGTGGTAGTCGGTCGGGTTGCGATCCAGCGTCATCCGGCCGACCTCGATGAGCGGGTAGTCGCCGTGCGGCCATACCTTGGTCAGGTCGAACGGGTTGAACCGGTAGGTCTTGGCGTCCTCGAACGGCATGATCTGCATCTTGAGGGTCCAGCTCGGGAACTCGCCGGCCTCGATGTGCTCGTACAGGTCGCGCTGGTGGTAGTCGGTGTCCACCGCCGCCATCTGGTCGGCCTCGTCCTGAGTGAAGAACTCCATACCCTGATCGGTCTTGAAATGATACTTCACCCAGAACTTCTCCCCTTGCGCGTTGACCCACATGTAGGTGTGGCTCGAGTAGCCGTTCATGTGCCGCCAGGTGCGTGGGATCCCTCGGTCACCCATCAACCAGGTCACCTGGTGCGCAGATTCCGGCGACAGCGTCCAGAAGTCCCACTGCATGTCGTGATCGCGCAGGTTATTGTCCGCACGGCGCTTTTGCGAGCGGATGAAATGCTGGAACTTCAGCGGGTCCCGGACGAAGAACACCGGGGTGTTGTTTCCGACCATGTCGTAGTTGCCCTCGGTCGTGTAGAACTTGAGGGCGAAGCCGCGGGGGTCGCGCCAGGTGTCGGGGCTGCCGCGCTCGCCGGCGACTGTGGAGAATCGGATCAGCACGTCGGTTGTGGTGCCCGGCTGGAACACCGCGGCCTTGGTGTAGGCGCTGACATCGTTGGTCACCTCGAACCGGCCGAAGGCGCCGCCCCCCTTGGCGTGGGGCTGGCGCTCGGCAATGCGCTCGCGGTTGAACTGCGCCATCTGTTCGATGAGATAGTGATCCTGCAGCAGGATCGGTCCGTCCGGACCGACGGTGAGCGAGTGCTCGTCACTCTCGACCGGGATACCCGCATCCGTCGTCGTCGGCTTGGGCTGCGTTTCCGTCACTGCCGTGCCTCCTGATCGTGGTGGATTAGATTCTTCTCGTCATTATCGGCCTGAGGTCCAGTGGCCGCGTGGCAGGTGGAGCACAACCCCCAGAACACCACTTCGGCCTCGTCCAGGACGTAACCATGGTCGTCGTTGGGCGTCAGGCATGGCCGCGCGCCGACCGCACAGTCGACGTCCTGGGTACGTCCGCACGAACGGCACACCAGGTGATGGTGGTTGTCGCCGGTGCGGCGCTCGAATCGGGCGGGATGCCCGGACGGCTCGATCCGGCGCACCAGGCCTGCGCGGGTGCAGGCCGCCAGTACATCGTAAACAGCCTGGGTGGACACCGAGCCGAGGCGCTGCACCACCCCGGAGCGGATCTGCTCCGCCGTCGCGTGCGGGTGCTCGGCCAACCACTGCAGCACGGACTGACGGGGCGCGGTCACCCGCAACCCGGCACGGCGCAGTTGGTCGCTGACATCCGATGAGTTCATAACGGAGGCCACTATCCTGCATTATCTGGAACGAGTCAAGATTAGCCCCTCCGCCGCGTGTCCGCCGCTGGCGCACGCCGTGTCCGGCATCTGTGCACGCCGGATGACCCGGCGACGCAGCCTTGGTGCCCGTCGACAACCAATACGGTCTACGGCGGCGGATCGCCCGGCGTCAGCGCACGGTGATCAGACTGTCAACCCGTGCCACCAGCTCGCCGATCACCGGTGCGCCAGGCACCTCCCCGGCCACCAGCAGACCGCCGGAAGTCTGCGCGTCGGCCAGCAGCAGCAACTCGTTCTCCCCGACCGACGCCGTGACGTGCGGGCGCACCCAGGCGAGATTGCGCCGGGTACCCCCGCTGACGAAGCCATCGGCCAGCGCCTTCCGGGCACCGTCGAGGTAAGGGATCGTAGCGGCGTCCAGCACCGCCGAGACCCCACTGGCGCGGACCAGCTTCATCAGGTGGCCGAGCAGCCCGAAACCGGTGATGTCGGTAGCGCATCGCGCGCCGGCCGCCACCGCGGCCGCCGAGGCCGCCGCGTTGAGGCTGGTCATCATCGCCACAGCATGCGGGAAAGTCTCGCCGGTGGACTTGTGTCTGCTGTTGAGCACACCGACACCCAGCGGTTTGGTGAGCGACAGCGGCGTTCCCGCCACCCCCGCGTCGTTGCGCAGGATCCGCTGCGGGTCGGCGACGCCGGTAACGGCCATGCCGTACTTGGGTTCCGGATCGTCCACGCTGTGCCCACCGGCCAGATGGCAGCCGGCGCTGCGGCAGACGTCAAGGCCGCCGCGCAACACCTCGGCCGCCAGCTCGAGGGGCAGCACCTCACGCGGCCAGCCGAGCAGGTTCACCGCGACCACCGGCCGGCCACCCATCGCGTACACGTCGGACAAGGCGTTGGCCGCCGCAATCCGGCCCCAGTCGTAGGGGTCGTCGACCACCGGGGTGAAGAAATCCGCCGTGGCGATCACCGCAAGACCGTCTTCGATCCGCACCACCGCCGCGTCGTCGCCGTCAGCCAAGCCGACGATCAGCTCACCGGCCGGGTCGACCACCTCGGCGCCGACCAGCCCGGCCACCACCGACTCCAGCTCGCCGGGAGGGATCTTGCAGGCGCAGCCACCGCCGTGCGCATACTGGGTGAGCCGGATGGTGGTCGCCGCCATGGAGACCACCATAACGTCGTCCGCGTCCCGCGGTCAGACGTCGTGCGGCGGTGGGTCATCCTCGGAGTCCGAAATTGTCGGTGCCGGTTGCGGCAATTCATGCCATGGACGCGGTAGGGGTTCCTGCGGTTGGATCAGCAGACCTTGCACACGAACCTCGGGGTACACGGACCTCGAGCTCCGCGGTCAGTCAGACGAGATACCAGCCGACCCACCAGCCGGCAATGGCACTCAGAAAGACCGTCATCAATACCACCGCTATTAGTGCGAGTAGGTAACCAACTGATGACCGTCGCGGAAACACCGGGGGTGGCAAGTGTTGAAGGTCGGGGTGCCTGCTCATGTGCTCAGCTAGTTCGCGCTCCCACAACACCTGGTCGAGGTTTTTCACAGACAGACCCTTTCTCGGATCGATGCGTTGCCATCGCACGCCGATCGTGGCCCGGGTCCCAGCGCTTCGACGATGCCGTCCTACCCCCGTCGTCGGCAACCGACGTGCCGATGTTACTGATCCCTCGTTATGTTTTCGTTATGCGCTTCAACGGCCGCCCAGAATCGCTCTGAGTCTCAATTGAATTACTCTCGGTCACCCGATCAGAAGAATATCCACCGGGTCGGCGCCGTTCCCGGCCACAAGGTGGTCGGCGAGGTCATCAAGGCCGGAAAGAGCGCGACCGACGGATTCGAGGTGCCCGCTCACGGTCCTCACAGACCGGGGACTGACCCGCTACCGACCCTGCGCAAGCAGGCTACGACTTCCTCATCGGTGCTCTGGGCGAAGTCGGTGTACCACCCACCGATCGCCCGGAGCAGCTGGGGAGTGGCCACAGCGATGAGCTCATCGGCGGCGTCGTGCAGCTCGCGGGACCAATTGGCGGGTGCCACCGGGACGGCGAGAACGACCCGAGTCGCGCCCTGAACTCTGGCGACCTGGCAGGCGGCCCGGGCAGTGGATCCGGTCGCGATGCCGTCATCGATCACCACCGCGGTCCGCCCCACCAGCGAAAGACGGGTGCGATCATCGCGGAAGCGCTCGGCGCGCCGTTGCAGCTCGGCACGCTCCCGACGTTCCACGCCGGCCAACGCGTCGTCGGTGATGCCGGCGCGACGTACCGTCTCCGGCATGAGAACGCGCACGCCACCTTCGCCGATGGCGCCCATGGCCAGCTCGGGCTGCAACGGCACACCAAGCTTACGCACCACGATCACGTCCAATGGGGCACCGAGAGCCAACGCCACCTCTGCCGCGACGGGGACCCCACCGCGCGGCAGTCCCAGGATTACCACGTCCTCGCCCCGCAGATGCTGCAGACGCTGGCCCAGCCGCCGCCCAGCGTCACCACGATCGACGAACACGCCGCGCCACCTCCCTCACCAACGGCTCGACCAGCCACTGCCCCGAGATCCGATTACCCGATCTGTTCAGGCAACACGGTGAAGTCGGTGGAGAGTTCGGTGGCACCACAGGTCGCGGACACCCGGTAGCGACCCGGAGCGGCATCCGGCCGAACAGTGGCGGTACCGGACAGATGCCACGGTTGGTGGCCCTCGAGGTCGGCCTGCAGCGAACCCAAGTCGAGTACCGGCGACCACACTGGGCCAAGGTTGTCCAGACATGCCACGTCCAGCGACACCGCAGAATGTGGCGGGCCCTGCCCTGGGGCCACCCTCAACCAGCTCACCGCGGGCGCAACGGTCGGTGATGAGCTGGGTTCGATCACCGGCTCGGCCGGCCGGGAGCTAGCCGCTACTGAACAGCCGGTGATGAGCACTCCCAGGCAGACGACGAAACCTACCTTCATCTCCCACAGTATGCCCTGTCGCCGCTACAAGCATCCATGTGACGGTCCGCAGGCAGCCTTGACCGACCGTATGCAGCCAGGTAACTGATTCACGGTCTTTGGTGGTCGCCCGGGGCGGTCGTCCTAC
>JBOHHF010000029.1:0-11968 GCA_050700495.1 Pseudonocardiaceae bacterium | reverse complement strand
AGGCTATCGCGGCGCCTGGTGGTGAACACTGCGCACCATGGATCCCGGCCGTATAGTCGTCGTTCACGGTCGCGCGCTTGGGGTCAGAGCGCATGGGCGACGGCGAGTTCATCAAATTCCCATGGATGGGCAACTGTTGCAAGTTATCCAGATCTGCTGGTGGATAAAGGTGTAGGCGTCGGTGGGATAAGAGATCTCCGCGCCGGGCATGGCTGTTCACTATAGAGGCATTGCACGGCTACTATCGTCGCCATGTGTGGCGTCGGCCTGAATGTCCGAGACGCGTCGGACTGGCCTACGGTCACCCAGCACGCGTGCACGGGCAGGCCCAGTGACCGGCGACGCGATCACCACCTGGCTGCAGCCCCTCCAGCCCGTCCTCGACCCTGCCAGGAAACTCGACTGGCGGCGATTGGAGACCTTGGCGGCCGATCATCTGGATGCGCTGCTCACCGTGCATCCGGTGGGCGCGCAACCGACCCGGCGACTGATCCCAGCCCAACTCCTCGATCAACTCACGGGTCGCGGTAGCCCAGGGCGACTCATCGGCCTCCACCGCGCCACCCGGAATCTCCCCAGTTCGGCTTGTAAGACGGCTCCACAAGCAACACCCGCCCCTGAACATCACGGAACAACACACCCGCAGCCATCCGCTTCCGGCTCAACCCGGCCACATACTGCTCAACCGGCACAACCCCGTCGGGGCCCGACATGATCGACCTCGGCGCGTTCACCGCGGCAACCTAGCCACCCCACCCACGGTCCCAAACCAGCGGTCCCAGGCCGACCTGGCCAACGCCCAAGGCCGTGCCGTGAGGCAGGATGCCCGGATCCGCCAGCCCGAACCCGGACCTCAGCCGAGCAGTATCAGGGGCTGTCGCTGATCCGGTCACCAAGGAGGTCGTCTAGCAGCTCGGGCAGGTTGGCTGGCAGGAATTTGTCGGAGCAGCACCCGAGTTCGGCGGCAGTCCACCAGCGACGTTCGATCGGCCCGGCCTTCTCGTTCTCAGTGGGCTTGAGCGGGACGTGGGCCAGGGTGCTGGGAGTGTGGCCGAGGAAGGCGTGCTCGATGCGGTGGTGGGCGCGGCCCCGGTAGGTAAATCGTGACTCGCGCACCCACAATTTGCGGCCTAACTCCCGCAGCAGGATCCCGGATTCCTCGGCCAGCTCGCGGTGGGCGGCATCAGCCAGGTCTTCTCCCTCCTCCAGGCCACCGCAGGGCAGTTCCCACCAGTGGTGGCCGGGGTCGTCGGGGTCGTGAGCGTGGATGAGCCGGACCCGATCGAGGGGATCGAGTAGCAAGACCCGGGCGCCGAGGCGCGGGGCCATGCTGGTGGCGGACATGCAGGTAGGTCCTTCGTGCGGGTCTTGAGGTGGCGGCCAGCACGAACGCCCGGGTCAGAACGGGGTCGGCTCCAAGCCGGGCTCGCTGAGTGCCGCCGTGGCGGGGTCAGACGTTAACAGTGGTGTCGTCGCTGTTGCGCAAAGGCGCACGGCGAGTCCGGAGTGATTGGTCAGCCGCGATCCGTCCGGGACAACATCGCTGAGATTCCTTATCTCTCGGTATAGCCCCGCGCCCGTTCCATGAAGTCGTGCACCGCTGGGATCTTGGCGTATGGCCTTAGCTGGTGGTAGAGGTCATGGAGACGGCCAGCCCCCCGGGTCGAGTCCAGGCTTTCGGCCAGGTCGATCGACTGCATGCCCAGCGCGGCCGCGGCGTCGAGATCACGTTGCTTACCCGGCCGGGCCAGAGCGTCGGCCAGGTATGTGATATCGATTTGCCGCTCACGGACAAATGACTCACTGAGCTGGGCGAGACCCTCGTGGAGCCTGGTCACCGCGTGGTCAGCCTGGCCGAGTTGCAGTAGACACTCGCCCGCGTCGATTGCGATATTCGCCGGACCAAGCCAGTACAGCCACGGTGGGTCATCGTGGGGGTTGAGCCGTTCGACCTGAATGAGGGCCTGGGAGATTGCGGCGTGGCAGGCAGAGGTGTCACGCAGGGTGGCAAAGGCCAATGCCTGCCGGATGTGCAGCTCGGCGAGCAGGGCTGGCGTTGCCCGCCCCCGCGTGCTCGCCAGCGCGGTCTCAATCAGCGTCACCCCCTCGGCAGGCATCCCGCTGGTGGCGGTCTGGTAGGTCATGGTCGCGAGGATGTGCGCACCTAGCGGCCGGTCATCGGCGGTATGGGCAGCGCGTAGGGCGGCGATGTTGAAACGCTGCGCCAGCCCGCGCCGGTGGACGGGGCAGGCAGCGCACCGGGTGGTAGTGGTTCCACGGTAGCGAGCTGGCTCTCGTCGTTGGGAAGCGTGAACCACAGCAGCTCTGCCGGGATCCGCAGTACCCGTGCCAGTACACCAAGGTATCCAGGTTGCGGATCGGTGCGCCGCCCTCGATCCGGCTGATCTGGGGTTGGCTCAGGCCTAGCCACTGGCCGAGCAGGGTTTGCGTGATGCCGTCGGGGCCGTAGACGGTGTGGTGGTGGGAGTGTGTGCGGTAGGCGCGGGATACCCGGCCGATGTGCTGGGCGGTGAAGGCGTCCCGGAACTGCTCGGTCCGCCAGAACTCCGGCGGCACCTGGGGTGGGGCTATGAGCTTGTCCGCAAGATGCGCTGGCAGCGGGCGCACTGGCGCTCCGGGTTATCGGCAGCTAAATGCGTTCCGCAGCGGCAGTAGCGGTGCCGTGCCGGTCGCGATCCCACAATGCTCCCTCAGATCCGCACTGATTCCGGGTGAGTCTAACCAGTCGCCATCACCCTTGATCGGGGAGCTATCGGAAGCGGAGTTCTTTATGGCTATGAGTCGGATGAATACCTCTATCCACCTTCCGGTATACCGGACGGTCGATATACATGCGCGGTAGAACTCGTACTCGAACGGCGCGGATTGCTGGCGGTGGTCGGGCTGATGATCAGATTCCAGAACGTTCAGCTATTCGTCGGCTCCGACGTGGAGCGCGTCGACGAGCTCGCGGCTCGGCCATCCCGCCGCCACGGTCGACCGTGACGCGCTGGCCGGTGACCGACGGCGCGGCCGCGTGGCCATCGCCAGCGCATCCGCAAATGGCGCACAATTTGGCCTCCTCGGTCGACGCGCTGCCAGTGTGCTCCTACTGCGAGATATTTGCAGGTTGCTCCGATGAGTGATTGATCATGTGGGGTAGGGAGGTACGTGCGCGGCCTTGATGAGACGACCTCCGAGCATTTCGGAGCGTGTCATAAAAATGGCAACAACGTCACTCGTCACGAGGCGGGCCGTGCCGCACGAGTTCCGTGAACGGCCCGCCGGCCGCCAGCAGGTCGTCATAGCGACCCTGTTCCATCACGCGCCCGTCGCGCAGCACTGCGATTCTGCTCGCAGCCCGGATCGTCATCGGGCGATGCGCGATCACCAGCAGGGTGCGCTCGCCGTCCAGCCCGGTCAGCGCCCGCTGCAGCGCGACCCCGGACTCGGTGTCGTCCCGTTGCTGTCCGTCTGCGGCAACGACCAAAAGGCGCACCCGCGACTCCATGGCTGCCGGCGGGGGGAGACAACATGACGATTCCCGACCCGGTGCTCCGGATTGCACAGGTCCGTCCCGAGTTGGGGCCCATCGTGGAGGGTGTGGACTTCGTTCCCGAGCGGATTTCGCGAGACGAGATACCCACTGCTCGCGCCCTGCTCAGGCTGGTCGTCGTCTACTCCGCGTCTCGGCGGTCGGAGGCTCAACTCGCCAGTAGGGCAACTGGGCGGCACGACTTCTCATCGATCGGTCACGATCAGCGGTACGCATCCCGTCGGTGTTGAACTTGCAGCACCGTTAGTGTCTCCGCGGTGTCGTCGATCTCGTAGATTATTCGGTACTCGCCGATGCGTATGCGCCAGTCACTGCGGCTACCGACCAGTTTCTTGACACCAGCCGGTCGCGGGGTGTGAGTGAGGGCGATAATTGTGTGTAGCGCTGCTGAGAAAACGTGGCGGGGCAGTTGCTGGAGCTGTTTGTAGACAGCGGGATGGAACGCGACGTTCACACTGCCTGCTCAGCGAAGTCATCGATAGACACGCCGAGTGTGGTGAGCATGTCACCCAGGGACATAGTGGTGAAGCCGGTGGCGCGCAGGTCCCGCAGGCGCACGGCGTCGGCGATGTCGGCATGCTCGTGCAGCCGCTCGTAGTCGTCCAGGCTGATGATGACAGCGGCCTCCCGGCCATTGTCGGTGATGACCGCCTCGTGGCCGGTGTAGGCGACCTCGCGTACCACAGCGCCGAGGTTGTTGCGCAGGTCACGAAGACTGTGTGTACCCATGGAGAATCATGGTACACCGCTAGCCGACCGAGGAGGCCCCCGCAGTTGGGGTGGCTGCCCAGCTCGATGATGCGGCCGTCGTGGAGGACGGCGATCTGGTTTGGCGGCTGCGGCGGTGTGTAGCCGGTTGGCGATGGCGATCAGGATGCGGCCGGTGAGCGCGGCGTGCAGGGTCTGGTCGAGGGCGCGGCCGCGGCGGGGTCGAGGTCGGCGGTGGCCTCGTCGAGCACCACGATCGCACGCCGGTTCTCGACGGCCTCGATCTCGAGCTGACCGCGGGCTCGTTCACCTGCCTACTGGGCCCCAACGGCTCGGGCAAATCGACCCTGTTGCGCACGTTCGCGGGGATGCAGCGGCCGCTGGGTGGGAAGCTGACCCTGTTCGGGGAGGACATCACCCGCCTGCGCCCCCGACAGATCGCCCGCCGGCTGGCAGTGATGCTCACCGACCGGATCACGGTCGGCGCGCTGTCGGTGACCGACCTCATCGAGCTCGGGCGTTACCCGCATCGGGGCTGGGACGGGCGACCCAGTGACGACGACGCGGCGATCGGCGATGTGGCCGTCGATCTGCTCCGTCCGCTGGATCTGCAGGCCGCATTGCTGGCCGAGGATCTGGGCCGGGCGAGCTTCGCATTGCTGATCCGGTTTACCTTTCCGGCGGCGCACGGCGGCTGGTAGTGGATCTGGAGAGCCGCACGCGGCACTCGACGGGCTGCCCGGCGTCCTCGACATCACGGTCGAGGCGAACGGGCTGCGCCAGCAGCTGGCCTTCTCCGCCGAGCAGACCAGTGCCGCGCAGCTGATCGCCGCAGTGGTGGCCAGGGTCGCGGTGCGCGACCTGTTCGTGGATAGAAGACGTCGTGCGCACGCCCTACACCGGCTGAATCGCCGGAGCGGGACCAGCAACCCCACGGCGGCGAAATCACCCACCAGTTAGTGGCATACATCTAGCTAATTGTCACGGTCGAACATCCGAACTTGACACGAAAGAGTGGTTAGGTGAGCCTCAGTGAACTTGAGCCTCCCCCTCATTCACTCACCGTGGAGTCCAACCGTGACGATGTGTATCGATGACACCGTAGCCGACGTGGTCAGCCGGGCAGATCGCGGCCAGCTCGGATCGCCGTTGAGCCGGCGGTTGTTCCTGGCGGGCACTGCCGCTCTGGGCTTGGCCGCCTGTGGCCGCAACAGCTCGACCACCGACACCCCGCCTGCCGCACACTCCGCCGGTTTCCCGGTCACCCTCCAGGGAAAGGAAGGCACCGCGACCATCCCCGCGGAACCCCAACGGGTGGTCACCGTGGGCTTCCAACGCGACACAGACACCGCGTTGGCTCTCGGCGTCACGCCGATCGCCATGGTCGAGAACACCTTATTCCCGAGTCTCATCGCACCGTGGGCGGATGCGGAACTGAGGGACCCGAAGCCGGAATTGCTGAGCACCGGAAACGGGCTCCCCTTCGAGAAGATCGCCGGCCTGAGCCCAGATCTGATCCTGGCCACCGACAGCTATGAGCTGACCGATAACTACGCTCGCCTTGCCGAGATCGCCCCCACTCTGTCCTATGTCGACAGTGTTGACAGCGACACCTGGCAACAGAGAACCACCCACATCGGCAAGGCGCTGGGACGTGAGGACCAGGCCCAGAAGATCATCGCTAACACCGAGGCCAAGATCAGGCAGGCAGCACAAGACCATCCAGACTTCGCGGGCAAGACCTTCAGCGTCAGCGCCGTGGGCGGGGGGCAGCTCGAGACCGTGCTCAAGGGAGACGCGGCAATAACTTTCCTTGAACAGCTGGGCCTGAGAATCTCCCCCGAGGTAGCTGCGCTGCAGCAGTTTCGACCACGCTGGGTATTACTACGAGGATGCCCGCGCGCTGGCTCACGAGGCGCAGAACACCGGGCTGGGGGCCTTCGTCCTGTGCGAGATGAGCCACCTGGCAACGTGGCAGGGCAGGCCGCGTATCGGCATCGACCACGCCGTCGCGGCCGAGCGGTGGGCCCACCGCACCGATGACATGTGGTTGCGCGCCTACACCGCGGACGTGGCTGCGCGGGCGTATGCCGCCGATGGGCAGCGAGACGCCTGCGTGAGCGCCCTTGACACCGCGCACACCGTGCTCACCACCGCAGATGCCCACGCCCCGAGCTATAGCACGTATGACGAAGCGGTCCACATCTCGATTCGCGGCGAGTGCCACCTCGAGCTCGGTGAAGCTGAGTCCGCTGTTTCCTATGCACAGCAGTCCCTCAAACTCCTGGACCGGTCATCCGCCCGGGAGTGGCGATGACTATGGTTGACCTGGTTGAGGCATATGTGCAGTGCACTGAGATCGACGAAGCGGCGCGGCTGCTCGGTGACGCCGGAGACATCGCGGCGGGCCACAGCTCTGCCCGGCTGATCGAGCGATTGGTGCAGGCCCGCTCTGCTATGCGGCCCTGGCAGCATACCGTCGCCGTCCGCACACTCGATGACCGTTTAGCGTTTTATGCGTTGGCACCCGGGCAGGGTGGGCGGTAGGGCAGGTCCGGCGAAACGTACTGTTCCCACTTCGCTGGGGTGAGGGTGTTCGTGGTGGTGGCGCAGATTCGCTGAATTGCCTGGTCGACGTTCATGCTCCACAGCCGCGCGGTGTGATCGTCGCTGCTGGTGGCCAGGGTGCGTCCATCGGGACTGAACGCCACCTCAGTGAGGTAGTCGGTGTGGCCGGTCAGGGGTTGGCCCAGTGGCACCGGGTGGGCCGGGTCGGTGACGTTCCACAGCCGTGCGGTCTGGTCGTCGCTGGCGGTGGCCAGGGTGTGTCCGTCGGGACTGAAGGCCACCGAGATGACCCAGCTGGTGTGGCCGGTCAGGGGTGAGCCTAAAGCCGTGGGCGCGGCCGGGTCGGTGACGTTCCACAGCCGCACGGTCGAATCGGCGCTTCCGGTGGCCAGGGTGCGCCCGTCGGGGCTGAACACCACTGAGTTCACGGTGTTGGTGTGGCCGGTCAGGGGTGAGCCTAAAGCCGTGGGCGCGGCCGGGTCGGTGACGTTCCACAGCCGCACGGTCGAATCGGCGCTTCCGGTGGCCAGGGTGCGCCCGTCGGGGCTGAACACCACCGAGTTCACGGCGCCGGTGTGACCGGTCAGGGGTTGGCCCAGCGGCACCGGCTGGGCCGGGTCGGTGACGTTCCACAGCCGCACGGTCGAATCGGCACTGGCGGTGGCCACCGTACGCCCGTCCGGGCTGAATACCACTGAGTTCACGGCGCCGGTGTGGCTGGTCAGGGGTGCGCCCAAAGGCGCGGGCCGGGCCGGGTCGGTGACGTTCCACAGCCGCACGGTCGAGTCGGCGCCGGCGCTGGCCAAAGTGCGCCCATCGGGACTGAACACCACCGAGTTGACGAAGCTGGTGTGGCCGGTCAGAGGGGAGCCCAGAGCCACCGGGTGGACCGGGTCGGTGACGTTCCACAGCCGCACGGTGTTCTGGTCACCGCTGCCGGTGGCCAGAGTGCGCCCATCAGGGCTGAACGCTACCGACTTCACGGTGTCGGTGTAGCCGGTCAGCGGTGGGCTCAAGGGCGCGGGCCGGGAGGGGTCGGTGACGTTCCACAGTCGCACGGTCCAGTCGGCGCTGGCGGTGGCCAGGGTGCGCCCGTCAGGGCTCAACGCCACCCCGCGGACTGCGTCGGTGTGGCCGGTCATCGGGGTGCACAAGGCGGCGTTGCTCAGGGTGACCATGGCTGTGTAGAGGTCCGCTGTCGGTCGCATGCGGTAGGCGGTGAGGCTGAGTTGAGCCGCCAGCGACACGTCAGTGCTGCGCAGCCGGTCAGCTTGCGCAGTGATCTGGTTCACTATCACGGTGTCGCGTTCTTGCTGCGCAACGGCGCTTTGCTGGAATGCGACGGCCGCGGCCCCCGAGGCAACCAGCGCCAGCACGGACAGCACGACCAGCACAGTGCGGCGCAGCCTGGCGGCACGGTGTTGCTGGTGGATGGACGCGGCGAGAAATGCCGACGCAGCCGGGCTCAGGTCACTCTCCTGCGCGGTCGAGGTGGCCCAGGTGCGGGCTGCGTCCAGGCGGCTCCCCCGGTACAGAGCGGCAGCATCGCGGCGGTCCCGAGCCCAGGCGTCGGCGGCGGCGTCGAGTTCCTGGCGGATCAGGTTGCCCGCCCGGTCGGTATCGATCCACTGACGCAACCGGGGCCACGCACGCACCAGAGCCTCGTGGGTGATCTCGACAGTGTCCTGCTCCTGGGTCAGCAGCCGCCCCCGGGTGAATGCGTCCACCACGGGCCCCACAATGCCGGGATCCAGGCCCAGCAGCAGGTCCGTGCGGGTTACCCGGCGTCGGGTGTCCTCGCTGCTGTCCCCGACTTTGATCAGCCGCAGGAACAGGGTCCGGGCCAGGTGCTGGCCGGCTGGGTCCAAGCCGGTGAAGACACCGTCGGCCGTGGTCGCCACCGCGCGCAGGATGCCACCGGTGCTCCGGTAACCCTCCACCGTCAGGGTGTGGCCGTGGCGCTGCTGCCAGGTGGCCCGCAACGCGTGCGCCAGCAACGGAAGCCGCCCGACCGCATAGCCGGTCATCTCCCCCGTGGTATCCCCGAGGTCGCGCAGCAGCAGCTCGACCAGGCCCGGTTCGATACCGAGGCTCACATCCCTGGCCGGGCAATAGATCGCCTCGCGCAATTCGGTGCCTGACATCGGGCCGACCACAAGGGGGTTGTCCTGCAACGCGGTGCGCAGGTGCGCGTCATTGGCACAGGCAGCGTAGAAGTCCGCCCGCACACCCACCACGACCAACGCGACGGGGTGCGCGGCAGCTTTAGCGCCCGATCGTGGGCTGGCCAGCTGGGCGAGCACGTCGATGAACGTGCTCCGCTGCTGGTCATCGCCACACAGGGTGAACAGTTCCTCGAACTGGTCCACGACCACCACTACCCGCGAGTTCTGCTCGCCAAGGTGACTGCGCAGCACCGCCCCCCACTGCTGCGGGCCGGCTGCCAGGGTTGCCGGATCGGCGCCGGTGAGTGCGACGAGCTGGGCGGCCAGGGCGGCCAGCGGATCGGCGGTGGGAGTGAACACCATCTTGTGCCACTGGCTCGCCCCTGGGAGGGCATCGCTGTCCAACTTGGGTAGCAGACCGGCGTGCAGCAACGAGGACTTCCCGGCCCCCGACGGTGCCATCACCACCTGCACACCGCCCTTACGCAGCCGGGCACCAAGGCGTCCGATCAACGCCGTGGTCAGCTGATCCCGACCGTAGAACCACCGGGACTGGTCCTCGGTGAACGCTGCCAGCCCTGGGTAAGGGCACCCGCCCGGCTCGGTGGTCCCGGGAATCGAGTCCCGGATGGATTTGACCCTGGCCCAGACTGACTTCCAGCAGTCCACCTCGCTGCCCTGCACGTCACAGGCGCTGAGGAACGCCTCGACGACATCCCAGGACGGCAGCCGGTCAGTGCGGGTGAGAACGTCGGCTAACGTGCTGCGGGCCAGATTGTGGCCGCTGTGTTTGCGGGCCAAGACGCTGAGGTCGCGCAGGGAAGGATTGCCAGCTCGGGTTCGCAGTGCCCGCAGCGCCAGGTGGAAATCTTGCGTCGACGTGATGGCACTGAGTGCTGGCAGGTCGCCGCTCGGCAGTGCGGAAGGATCCGGTGGGTCGGCTAGTCCCGGTGAGGTGGTTGTGGTCGAGTTGACGCCTGTCTCGTCGGCGACGGCTTGCCAACGCGCCTGCCACTGCTGTTGATCCCCACCGCAGCCGGCCACGAAGGCTCGGGTGATCTCCCAGGTCGGCAGCCGGCGCCCGCTCGCGGCCTGGCACAGCGCGCTGGGTGAGCAGTGCGCACGCTGCGCGAGCTCGCGGTACGTCACACCCGCTCGCTCGCGCAGCTGCCGCAACTCCATCGCGAACTCAGCCAGCGGGCCGGTGCGCGGATCGATCGCATTCTCCGGACGCGCCACAGGTTCTCCCGGTGCCTACGCTGTCGCGCTCAGCTCAGGCCAGGTCCGGGCGCTGCGGCCAGGCCAACCGGCGCATGACCTCCTCGCTGAGCATCGCGGTCGCCGCGACAGCGCTGAGCGCGGCGGCAATCCCATAGCCCCGCCACACCAAGACGATGACTGCGAAGACGACCACGATGAGCACGACGACGCGCACCGAGGTCGGGGGAAAGCACGTGTTCTCAGGCACGCGAGGTACGGACCACCACATGGGTGACCTCCTGTTCGGCTGCTGGTCCACGACGCCGCTTCCATGAGATCCGCTTGGTTGCCTCCAAGCGTGACCGGACGTCTGGCGTAAGTGTCATCCAACGGTCAAGGATGTCAACAGAATCCATACGGCCCATGGGCTGCGGAACAGAGATCACGAACAACGCTCGGAAGCCGGCTGGATCGGACAGCAAGGTTGAACAGGTTCGAGTCTGCCGGATCACCTTCAGGTCACCCAGATGAACAACCGCGATGTTCTCGCAGTTCAGGGTATGGTCTGGATTGTTCACGCGTCCGGTTTGATCCGGGACTTGCCGTGCACGTGGAAGCCCTTGATCTGTGGGGTTGGCTTAGGAGACCGTATGCGACTAGCGGAATCTACCCAAATCGATCACTTGTCGTGAGGTATGTCTGCTGGTCCAGACACTCCGCTTCGACGCCCCCCTGTTGCCTCAGGGGGGCGTCGTAATCTCCTCCGGTCCTCTTGCTAGGCGCCCCGGACTGGGCTGTCTCGCTGCTTCAGCGCGAGGCGGGCCGCTTGCCAGCCGCCCATGCCGTGCACGCCGGCTCCCGGCGGGGTGCTGGCCGAGCAGAGATAGACGCCGGGAAGCGGGGTCTGCCACGGCCGCAGCGACAGCACCGGCCGGGCGATGAACTGGCGCAGGTCGGCGGCACCACCGCTGATGTCGCCGCCGACCTTGTTCGCGTTGCGCGCCTGCAGCGCCGCCGGCCCCATCACATGCCGCGCCAGCACCCGGTCTCGGAAACCCGGGGCGAAGCGCTCGATCTGGGCTTCGATCGCCGCGGTCATGTCGACGTCGGAGCCGTTGGGTACGTGGCAGTACGCCCAGAGGGTGTGCGCGCCCTCCGGTGCCCTGCTCGGGTCGGCCACGCAGGCCTGTACGAGCAGCACGAACGGGCGGTCGGGATGGCGACCGTGCGCCACGTCGCGCTCACCAGCGGCGATCTCCTCCAGCGTGCCACCGAGGTGCACCGTCGCGGCGCCGGCCACGGTGGGGTCACGCCACGGCACCGGTCCGCCCAGCGCCCAGTCGAGCTTGAACACGCCCGGTCCATACCGGAACCGCTCCAGCCGGCGGCGGTAAGGAGCAGGCAGCCGGTCCCCGGCGATGTCGACGACCTGGCGTGGAGTGAGATCAAGCAGGATCGATCCAGCGGGTGGCAGCTCGGCGAGGTCCCGCACCGCGGTCCCGGTGGCCACCTCACCGCCGTGCCGGCGTAACCGGGCAACCAGCGCGTCGGCGAGCTTCTGCGACCCGCCGGCGACGACCGGCCAGCCGACGTGATGCGCCAGCGCGGCAAGCAGCAGCCCGTAGCCGGCGGTGATGGGGGAGTTCAGGTCGAGAATGGAGTGCGCGGCCATCCCGGTGAAGGCTGCCCGAGCCGGCGTGCCGCGGAAGGCCGCACGAGCCATCCAGGTCGCCGGCCAGGCGCCCAGCGCGCCGTAGCGGGCCAGCGCCAG
>JBOHHF010000028.1:0-4159 GCA_050700495.1 Pseudonocardiaceae bacterium | reverse complement strand
GCTCCCGACCCCCGCCCCCTGGGACGGGCGCCTTCTCGGTGTCGTTTCCGGAGGCGCCATCACGTTTCATGCAGTTCCGCCAGTGGCCCCGAAGCGCTCGCGGGTTTGCGAGGCGCTCGGCGATCCGCACCTACGGTCGCTCCAGACACGCGTATACCGCAACCCCTTGTCAAGGTTTCCTGATGCGCTGGATTGCTTTCAGGCAGCGGCGGAGACCTCGTCGAGGAAACCCAGCGCCAGGGAGAGCTGCCCGTGCGGTCGCGTTCGACCACCTCGAAACCGACGATCAGCGGCTCGCCGCCGGTAGAACTCAGGGTCCACCTGAAGCTTGCCTGGTCGTGGTGGGTACATGTCGTTGTCCTTCAGGTCTTGTAGCCTCGCCGGGTCCGCCGGACCCCGCTATCGATGCTGGAGCGGGCCGTGTATGCCGTCGATTACCTGGGAGCCATCGCGTCGGCGGCTGCGCCGTGCCTACCGTGGCGCCGTGAGCATCACACAAACCGCGAGTCCACCGGTCGGGACTCTGATCAGGCGCCGGCGGGACCGCCGGCGCCTGATCTAGCTGGATTGTCCGTACCGGCCCAAAGGTCTCCGCGGCACCCGAGCTTCGTCGTCGCCTCGAAGGACCCGTTCTTCCGTGAGCGCCCACGCACTACCCCATGGCCTCCTGCCCGGTCCCGTGACGTTCCCGGAAGGCGGGGATGAGGCTATCCCGCCAGGCCTCGCGCCGGACCCGATTTGTGCGATCGGGGGCTGGGCGGTCGACGGGTTTGGTCAGCGGCACCGGGCTCGCCCCATCGCGCCGAAGGCGCCGGTGCTGAGGAACAGTGCGATGCCGATGACGGCCGGCCAGATCAGACCTTTGATCGTAAAGCCGACGCCGACGAGGGCGATCCAGGCCGAGAGCGATCCAGAGCACCAGCGCGAGTAGCAGGAGTCCGAGCATGAGGCCCTCCGGGGGTGGGAGGCGCCCCAATCGCCTCGGTCACTGGTAAGTCGGTCAGTGGCAACTCGCTGTTACCCGGACTCTGCGCGAGTTAAACTTGTAGCCGCGAGTGCTCCCACACTTGTGGCGCGGGATGGGTCACCGACAGGCCAGCAGCAGCCCATGGTCAGCGCTGTTGATACTGTGACGAAGGCGCCCAAACGGGCATATAGGGTGACAAGGAGTTGGCAGAGTCGATGGTGGCACGACGCCGACACTCGGCGTAAGGTCACCGTAGTCAAAGTCGACGACCACCACGATCGCGGCGGCCGCGCGCCGCACCCGTAATGCGTAGTAGAGGTTCAACGGAGGGTTCCTCCGGCGACTTGTCAACCATCGAGGGCACAGTACCGACCAGTCAGCCGGTGGCCCTTCTCGTGATCGCGCGGGCGACGCGGATCGTGGCCTCGGCAGCCTGCTCCGGATCAGGATCCGGTTGATGGAATCGATCTTGCGGCGCAAGAGTCAGACACACGTCACCCGGATGGCAGGGTCATAGGGCACGCCGAGCGGGGTACTCAATACCACGCACAGTCCGAGGCGGATCCTCCGAGCACGGGGTACGTTGCATCGATGACGAGGTGGGCCATAATGGTGAGTCGGTCGGGTGGCGTGGATGATGATGGCGTGGGTTCCGCTGGGACCAACAAGCGTGTCGCTCCCCTCCTACTCGAGGCCCACTACCGGGGCCCCACCCTGGTGGTGCGCCCGGGTGGAGACCTGACTTGCGAGACCTACGAGCGGCTGCGGGATGGCCTGCTCCAGTACGCGGCCGAGGAACCTGCGGCGATTGTGGTGGATCTGGCCAGCATGCGGGCGGCCATTGCGTCGTTGTTGACGGTGTTTCCCACGGTGCGGGACCGCATCAGTGACTGGCCCGGAGCGCCGCTCGTGCTGGCCGCGGCGGACCAACCGCTACGCGCCTTGCTCGACTCCAGTGCCGTGCCGAGATTCGTTCCGACCTTCCGCAGCCTCAGAGAAGCCCTCGAGAACCTGGACGAGGCACCCCGTCGGCGCCAGGTACAACTGCCCTGCGACCTGGCCAGCGCGCGGCTAGCCCGGCGGCTGGTCGAGCGGACCTGCCACGAGTGGGGGATCCCCGGAATGGTCACCGACGCCGCAGTAGTTGCCTCGGAGTTGACCGATAACATGGTGTACCACGCGCGTTCGGACGGCTGGTTGCGTTTGGAGCTGCGCAGCAACAGGCTTACCGTCGCGGTGGCCGATGCGGACTCGCGGTCGCCCCGGCTGCGTGTGCCCGGCCTCGGCGCTGTCGGTGGCCGCGGCCTGGTACTCGTCAACAAGCTGAGCCGGACCTGGGGAACCGCATCCCGCCTTCCCGACGGCAAGGTGGTCTGGGCGGTACTCACCGTTCCTTCACGGGCGCAGAACCGTGCCCGCCCCGGCCGCGCGTACCCGGCCACCGCGCCGTCGGCGGCCGCAGCCCGGTACTCGTCAACAAGCTGACGGCACGCTCGGACCGGTGAGCGCGCTGCCTGGACTCCACACAGGCTTAGGACGCGCGCCGGGTTTGTCGTTGGGGTTGGCGAAGGTGTGCCGGATACCTCGGGCGGCGAAGATGAGGCTGCCGGTAGGTGCGGGTCGTGGATTGTTGCGACCGATGATCACTCTGAGAGACCCGTCGAGGACGTAGACGGCCTCGACGAAATCGTGGTGGACATGTGGTGGTGGGCCGGCGAATCCCGCCGACACGGTCAGCTCGCAGACGGCCAGACCAGAGCACTCGCCGAGTACTCGCAGTGCCTCGCCAGGATACGGGATCACTCGCACCGCCTGTGATGTGGGGTTCTGCATCCGAGCAGCATCGGTGGTGTGGTGGGCAGCTGACAAGGGCTGCGCCGATTTCTCAATTGGCCCCGTCGGTCTCTGACGCCTCCTGGACCTGGCTGGGTGCGGACCGCGCAGCTGCGCACGGACTTAGTCGATCAGGGCGGCTAGGCCTCGCGGTCGTCCCTTGCTGGCCGAGGTCTGCGCGTCGTGCTGTTGGTCCAGCGACTGCCGGTCGGTCGATACCCGGGCGTATCTGAGAACTGCCACGGGGTCACTCTCCAAGTCTGAGTGATCCGACGGGTGCACAGTCCTCGCAGAGCAGCACCATGCCGGTCACCTGGTGCAAGGCCATGTACCTCTCGGCCGTCATGAAGGTGTTGTCCTCGCGAGGTAGCTGCACCTCTCGTTCGCATCCGCACTTCTCACACGCCAGCGGCATCCATTGGAGAGGTTCAGAGATTGTCGTCATGCCTGCATCGTCTCAGACTGCCGCGGCCGACCCGTTTGGCCGTACCGGTCAGATTTTGGAGCACGCTCTGCATCTTGCTGAAGAGATCTTTTCGTGCCCTGCCGCTACGTCCACTATGCGAAGTTTGCGAATTATAATGAAATCGGGTAGTGTGCCTTCTTGGTACAGATCGCCCGGTTCAACCTTATCGCTCCCTGCGTCCCTCGATCAGGTTGATGCTGAGGTGTAATAATCTGGATCTCGCTTTGGTGCGTGCCTGACGAAGCGCACCTGCGGCGGTCGAATCGCTACCGCGGCGCGGTGGACATCGAACTGGAGCATGCTGTTGATGCTGTGTTCGATCCCCGTCAGTTCGTGGCTCGGATCCGAAATCGCGCACCGTGAGGCGATTCGGGTGGCCGGTTACTCGATGGGGATGATGGTCGTTGTGACGGCGGGGTTGCCGATAGGCTTTCACTTCCATGATCTCCGGCATACCGGCAACCAGCTCGCGGCTAACTCGGGTGCGACGACACGTGAGCTGATGCACCGGATGGGGCACGGGTTGATGCGTGCGGCACTGATCTCTACCAGCACACCACGACCGACCGGGATCGGAGCGTCGCGGAAGCACTGAGCGCGTTGGTCGACCTCGCCCGGAAGGGCACCGATGGCAAGGACGAGGACGGCGCGGCTGGGCCGCTGGTTCCGGTGGTGTAATCCGAACTTGCTGTAACTCTCAGTAGCGATGCTGGCCTGACCTGGGTCTGAGTCCACGACACGCCCCACGCATGTAGTCACTAAAATTGTGGTGGACGAGAGGTCGTTGTGGTCTAATCTCCCTGTGAGACGCACCGACGGCGCGATGCACGTGGATCGTTCGAGTAGGCACTACACGGCGGCGGACGGGTCGGTGCGAGTGTACCGGCGCGATC
>JBOHHF010000027.1:0-15581 GCA_050700495.1 Pseudonocardiaceae bacterium | reverse complement strand
CTCCACCTGCTCCAGGAGCTTGGAGAGTTGGGTCTTGGCCTCGTACACGTTCACTTGCTTCTCCATGAGCCCAACCTACTAGGTCAAGTCTGGTCAGACCAATGCGCCTGGCGGAATGAAGGGCAGGTCACGTGGCGCACCGCCCTCGATCAGGTCAGCCAGCGCGGTGGTGTCCAGATGGGCCGAGATCAGGTCGCCGAGCAGGTTCAGCTGGGCGGACCGCACCGCGGCGAAGCTGGTGTCGGGCGCCGGTCGGAAACCGGTCCGGTTGGCGAGGCCTGCCACCCGGCGCAGCAGAGCGCGGCGGAAGGCGTCGTTCTCGAAGAGCCCGTGCCAGTGGGTACCCAGCACGTGGCCGCCATCGGAGCCGTCCTCATCGCCAGTCACCAGCGGGGAGTCGCCGCGGTGCACCACCCGGCCGTGGTGGATCTCGTAGCCGGTGACGGGCTCGCCCAGCGCCGTTCCGGAGGGACGAGCCAGGTGTTTGGCTTGGTCGAAGACCACCTCAAGGTCGAGCAGTCCGAGACCGGGCACCTCACCAGCGCCCGACTCGACATGATCGACGATGCGGCAACTGAGCATCTGGTACCCGCCACAGATCCCGAACACCGGACGCCCGGCCGCGGCGTGTGCCACCACCGCGGAATCCAGCCCGGTGCGACGCAGCCAGGACAGGTCCGCCACGGTGGACTTCGAGCCAGGCAGCACCACCAGGTCGGCGTCGGCCAGCCGGGAGGGCTCGGTGACGTAACGGACCGCCACGCCAGGCTCGCAGGCCAATGCGTCGACGTCGGTGCCATTGGAGATCCGCGGCAGCCGCACCACAGCCACCCGCAGCCATTGAGTACCGCAAGGCGTCGCAGGTCGCCCCACCGCTCCATCGGCGGTGTGCGCCAATGAGTCCTCAGCGTCCAGCCACAGCTGATCACAAAACGGCAGCACGCCGTAGCAGCGCCGCCCGGTCAGTGCCCGCAACTGCTCCAGACCACCGTCGAGCAGGCCCGGATCACCGCGGAACTTGTTGATCACGAATCCGGCCACCAGCGCCTGGTCGGCGGGCGCCAGCAGGGCCACGGTGCCGAACAGGTGCGCGAGCACCCCCCCGCGGTCGATGTCCCCGACGACCAGCACCGGCAACCCGGCAGCGCGGGCCAGCCCCATATTGGCGATGTCGGTGCCCCGCAGATTGATCTCGGTGGGCGATCCGGCGCCCTCGCAGATCACCACCTCGTACTCGGCCCGTAGTGCAGCCAACGCGCTCACCACCACGTCGAGAAGCTCCGCCTTACGGTGCCGGTAGGACACCGCAGACACCGTGCCGTCCGCCTGTCCGAGCACCACCACCTGGGCGGACCGGTCACTGCCGGGTTTGAGCAGCACCGGGTTGAACCGCACCTCGGGCTCGATGCCGCAGGCCGCGGCCTGCACCGCCTGGGCGCGGCCGATCTCCCCGCCGCCGGGGGTCACCACCGAGTTGTTGGACATGTTCTGCGCCTTGAACGGCGCCACCGACACTCCGCGACGGGCCAGCCACCGGCAGATCCCGGCTACCAGCACGCTCTTTCCCGCGTCCGAGGTGGTCCCGGCGACCAACAAGGCACCGCGCACCGATCTACACCATGCCGGGCAGGCCGTCGAGGCTGACCGCGTTGCGCTTGGTCTGATAGCGAACCACGCCGTCGGGTCCCTTGTTGTCCGACCAGGAGTCGAGCAGATCGCGCTCGGCGCGCAGGTCCATCAGTGGTACGCCGAATCCACACGAGTCGCTGATCCGGTGCACGTCCACCCGCACCACGGCCCTGGCCGCAGGCTCTCGGGTGCCGAATGCGAGGGCAGTGGCAAAGGGCTGGAGCGCGGCGTCGAAACCTGGCTCGCCGCGCCGCAGCACGCTGCCGGCACCGTGCAGCCGGACGATCTTCGGCGGGCCGTCGAAGGCACAGAGCATCACGCAGATGCGACCGTTCTCCCGCAGGTGCGCCACCGTCTCAATGCCGCTGCCGGTGAGATCGGCATAGCTGAAGGTGTGCTCGTCGAGCACCCGGAACGTGCCGCGCAGGCCCCTCGGTGAGAGATTCACCAGCCCGTCGGCCGCCAGCGGCGCGGTGGCCACGAAGAACACCGGCTGGTCTTCGATCCACCTCGCGAGCCGGGCATCAATGCACTCGTAGATCTTGCCCATAGCCACCTCCTGGGCTGGGGCGCATTACGGCAGGGTCAGGATCTCGGCACCGTCCGCGGTGACCACCAGGGTGTGCTCAAACTGGGCAGTGCGCTGCTTGTCCCTGGTGGTCACGGTCCACCCGTCCGGCCACTGGTCGTAGTCGATCGAGCCCAGTGTGATCATTGGTTCGATCGTGAAGGTCATACCCTGCTCCAACACAGTGTCCACGGCAGGCTCGTCGTAGTGCAGCACGACCAGACCGCCGTGGAAGGAACGGCCGATGCCGTGGCCGGTGAAGTCGCGGACCACCCCGTACCCGAAACGCTTGGCGTAGGCCTCGATGACCCGACCGACCACGTTGAGCTGCCGGCCCGCGCGCACCGCGCGGATCCCGCGCATCATCGCCTCGTGGGTGCGCTCGACGAGAAGCCGGTCCTCCTCGGCGACGTCACCGGCGAGGAAGGTCGCGTTGGTATCGCCGTGCACGCCGCCGATGAAGGCCGTGACGTCGATGTTGACGATGTCACCGTCCTCGATCACGGTCGAGTCCGGGATGCCGTGACAGATCACCTCATTCAGCGAGGTACAGCACGACTTGGGAAAGCCCTTGTAGCCCAGCGTCGAGGGATAGGCGCCGTGGTCGAGCAGGAACTCGTGCACCACCCGGTCGACATCGTCGGTGGTGACACCGGGCGCCACGGCCCGGCCGCCCTCGGCGAGCGCCTGCGCGGCGATCTTTCCGGCCACTCGCATCGCCTCGATCAACTCGGGCGGCTGCGCCCACGGATCGGTGCTCGGGGTAGGTGCGGCTTTCCCGACGTACTCCGGCCGCCGGATCTGCGTGGGGACGGGACGCATCGGAGTCTGGCGACCGGGGTGCAGCGGGGTTCTCACGGGCATGCCCACACTCTAGGCAACACCGCTGCCGCGGCGACTCCGTCGGCCCCAGAAGACAGCGAAACTCCCGTGTCAGGTGGCTGCGCGAGCCCGCGAGGGGACAGGCTGTGTTCCCGGTCGTGCCGGTTGAACATATTGATAACGATCTAGCGGCACGGCACAGGGGACGATCCGCTCCGCAGCCATGCGCGCTCCGACCAGGTTGCGTGCTGCGGGGCCCAGCTGCAAGGCCGCGAGGCCACCCATGAGATGAATCTCGGTGCCTGGCCAACGGCACGCACTGTCGAGTACCGGTAGACCACCGGCCACCTCGGTCGGCCGGGAGACGACGACCTGAGCAAGCAGTGATCCGGTGTCGAGCCGGGGAACGGTTCCGGTAGCGAGCCAGATGCGGTGGACCTCCATGGTTCGTTGATCGAGATTCACCCGCCAGCAGCTGCCGTCCCAGGTGGCCGACTGCACCTCACTACCCTCCCGCACGTCGATGGTGCCGGTACTGATCCCCTCCTCAAGAGCAATGACAACAACCGGCGTCATGGAGCTGCGCCGCGCTGCTTCGATCAACTCGACACGGCGGTGAGCGGCGGGCTCCGCGTAGAAGCCACGCAGCTCGGTGGGAGTCAGCCACCCGCCTTGGACATCGAAGACCTGTCTGCGCAATCGACTTCGGGAAACCAGCGTGACAGTGGCGCCGCGAGTCAACGCGGCCAGCGCGATCTGACCGGCAGTCAGGCCACTGCCGATCACCATAACGCGCTCCCCGGCCAAGCTCACCCCGCGGAGATCGAGCTCTTCGGTGTGGAGAATGCGCCCGGGCGGCGCCTGCGTGGCAAGATCTCGGGCCCAGCCTGGAAGCCGTGGGACCCGTGTGTTGGTGGCAAGCACGACGCGCTGCGCCAAGATGCGGTCGCCGGCTGCGAGCATCGCCCACAGCCCCTGGTCCGAGTTGACGATCCGTTCGACCCGGCCACGTCGCAGCACTTCGTCCAACCCGTATCTGGCGATGATCGTCCGGCAGAAATCAGCGAACAGTTTCACCCCAGGTGCGGTATACGGCCCCATCTCCTTATCAGGACCCTGAGCGAACTGCCAGAGCGCATAGGGCTCCGGGTCAGGGTGATCGATGACATGAGAGCGGAGCCTGTCGATGCCAAGAGCGTCGAATTGGCGGTTCCAGCACGTCAGCCATCCATCCGGGTCGACGGCCAGCAGCCGCTCGTGCAGAGCCGGCCGTTGCCGCAGGAGGTAGCTGCAACAAGTCAGCGCGTGGGGCCCGGCACCGACCACCAACACGTCGCATTCTTGGCTGGTTGATTGATCCCTCAAGGTGTGCGCCAGATCTGGCCGCATGCGCGGAGGGACAAGAGCTGCCGTCCGGGTTCCTGAGATGCCGTAGACGGCAGCCGAACGGCTTGGCGGATCGACACCGTATGCATCTCGTACAGGTGCATCCCGAGAGGGGTGGTGATGGGCTTTGCGGCCCGGAGCATCCGGCTTGCACCTATTCGCATCCCCATGATCCCTCGCCAGTCGCCCAGCAGGCAGGGCGACACCCTCGCAGAGCTGAAGAAGAGATCGGTGGGCCGGGGCCCAGGCAGGAATGCTTCATCAGCAGACGCAACACCGTCCGGCATGCAGGGGCCGGGTGGTGGGTACGGTGGATCAAGATCCGCGTTCGAGTACAAGCCGTGAACCACTGACACGTAATAGCCGGCTCGGCGCATCCCCGTAGCGGTGCCGAAGGCGGTCAATACTTCACCATCATTGGATTCGACAAAGGTGAGCTCGCCGTAAATACCACTGCCGTCGAAGGGTTGCAGCATCGCGGTCGCCATGAGCACCATAGCGGTCAACCCCCCGGCATGGTCGACCGCTGCGCATGCGTACTCCCGGCACGCGACACCGGGAGCGCGCCCTGATCCCCTTTAGACCGGCCTGATTTCACCGCACGCCCTGATAGCGAACAGCTGCGGACGGATATCCTGGAGGATGTTCGGCAACAACGGTATGGTTGCCTGACGAATCGAGACGGTCTTGATCTCGTTCAGGTGCACTCCGAGTGGGGAAATAGTCGGTTTTGTCACATTTAGACTTCGACTGGCGCCGACGGGTAGACCCAACGGGCCCGCCCACAAGCTCGGCAAAAACATGCGAGCCGTAGCAGAAGGACTGAAGATCAGATCTCCGGGCATCCCACTTGGAATGGGAGCGGGCTCCACGCCAAGTGTGCGATCATCCACACATGGACCCGGTGGAGTAAACGGGGGAACCACATCCGCGTTCGACTGCAAACCATAGACGAGCGACACGTATATGCCCAATAACTGCATCCCGTTGGCGCTGCCCGACACAGTGAGCAGATTTCCATCATCCGACTCACTGAACATCAGTTGCGCCGAAACACCGCTATTGTTGACGGGATTCAACACCGCCATCGCCAACTGTGGCATTGAGTTTTTCCTCCAAGTCATTCATGCTGTGGGCTCCAGGTGACAACCAGCACTGCATGATACGCCAGTCTTTCACGAAGCTGCGCCCAGCGTCGACAGGAAGCGCTCAGAGACGTCCAGGGCGGGGCCAGATGAGCCGGCGTCGACGACCAATGTCGCGAATGCGAGGTCACCGCGGAACCCGACGAACCAGCCGTGCGCGCCGGTATCGCTGTACTCCGCGGTCCCGGTCTTGCCGTACAGCTGGCCCTGGTCCGCCAACATCTTGGCGGTACCCCTGGTCACCGCCTCGCGCATCATGGCCCGCACCGCGTCGGCGACCTCCCGGGGCACCGGTGCCCCGGGTTTGATCACCGTCCGAGCCGGCATTCCCCTGATCAGTACCGGGGTGGGCAGTTGTCCACCGGCCGCGACCGTCGAAGCCACCAGCGCCATGCCGAACGGGCTGACGAGCACCCTGCCCTGGCCGAACCCGTTCTCTGCACGCCGCACCGTCGACTCCGAGGGAGGAACCTGCCCGGTGACGGTTGTGATGCCGGGGACGTAGTAGTCGATCCCGATGCCCATCTGATGCGCCGCATCGGTGAGCGCGCCGGCACCCAACCCGGCCGCCAGCTGCGCGAACGTGGTATTGCAGGAGCGGGCGAACGCCGTGCGCAGCGGCACGGTGCCCAAGTTGAAGAGCTGGTCGTTGGGAACTCTGCGGTCCCCGATGGTGGTGGTCGCCGGGCAGGCCACCGGCGAGTCCAGCGTTACCGCCTTGGACTGCAACGCCGCCGACGCCGTGACGATCTTGAAGGTGGAGCCCGGCGGGTAGCGCCCGGTCAGTGAGAGAGCGCCATCCGCATCGGCCGCACTGTTCTGCGCGACCGCAAGGACTTCCCCGCTGGAGGGCTGGATCGCCACGATCATCGCCGGGTTGGAAACCGCATCGACAGCCTGCTCTGCGGCGGTCTGCACGCCGCGGTTGACCGTCGTGATCACTGTCGGTACCGCACGGGGCTGCTCCCCGGCCAGCGTTTCGACCTCCTTTCCCAACGTGGTCACCGTGACGATGCGCCACCCGGCGGCCGTCGCGAGCTGTTCTTCCACCGTGCTGCGGATGCCCGGTACCAGCTGGGAGGCGAAGTCGCGGTCCGGTCCGAGCAGCCGCTGCTGGGTAGGGAAGCTCACTCCGGGCAGCTCATAGATCTGATCCCGCACTGATTCGTAGTCCTGCTCACGAAGCATTGCCACAGCGCCTCGCTGTCCCGGCGGGGCCGCGTTGGCTCCTGCGATGATCGACTGCTTGGTGATCTGGGGATCGATGGGTGCCAAAGCGACAGCCAGCTGAGCAGCTACGCCGGGCAGGTCCGGAGACTTGCTGCGGTCCAGCGCGACGGTGACCACCGTCTGCGGGGTGAGTAGTGGCGTCCCGACCCGATCGACCACTAGGGCTGGATCGGCCGGCACCTCTCGCAGCGTCACCCGTTGCTGCGCAGCGAGCCGCGGGTGCAGCATCGCTGGGCTCCACCGCACCGACCAGCCCTGATCGGTGTCCGCGGGAACGAGGTCCAAGGTGCCCGGATAACTCCATTGCCGGCCCTTGCCCAGATCCCAGACGGCGGCGAAGGACGCCGATGCGGTCTTGTCGCCGGAACGGGTCTGGCCCAAGGTGAGCTGCACCTGCTGCGGCTTCAATTCGTCGCGGACCTGCCGGATCAACGCGCTGGCGGCGACCGGGTCATCGGTGAGCCGCCCGGCTGCAGCATCGTCTCCCCGGGCCACCGCGGCCAGGAACGCGGCCGCTGCATCGTCCGGACCGGACCCGAAGACGCCGCAACCCGCCAGCAGTCCCCCCATCAGGGCCACCAGCGGGGTGGCTACCAGCAGGAGAAGTCGTCGACGCACGAGCGCGAGTATCCCCCTTGACTTGGAATCGACTGGGAATGACTAGGATTGACTGAGAACAACTTAGAACAACCAACTTAGAACAACACTGTGGCGAAGCAGCCCACCTGGGTGAAACCGACCTTACGGTACGTCGCGCGAGCCGGCTGGTTGTAGGCATTAACGTACAGGCTGGCGACCCGGCCCATCCGCTGCAGCCGCGCCACCACGGCCGCGGTCGCGCCCACCGCCAGGTTCTGCCCACGCCGGTTCGGGTGTACCCACACTCCCTGGATCTGGCCCACGGTGGATGACATCGCCCCGATCTCCGCCTTGAACACCACCTCACCGGCCTCAAAGCGGGCGAACGCCCGGCCCGCTGCGATCAGCTCGGCGACCCGGGCCTGGTAGCCGGCACCACCGTCGGGCAGCCGAGGATCGACTCCCACCTCTTCGGTGAACATCGCCACCGCGGCCGGCAGGTAACGGTCCAGCTCATCGGTTCGCACCGGACGCACCAGCGGGTCATCAGGCACCAGTGGCGGCCCGTCGAGCACCATCAACGGCTGGTCTGGACGCTCCTCACGAGCCGGTCCCCAGCTGTACCGCAGCTTCGACCACAGCTCGAGCACCTGATCGGCCGGTCCTACCATCGATGAGCAGGTTCTAGCCTGCCCAGCCGCCCGGTCGGCGAAAGCCCGGATCGCCGAAGGCCCGCCGCGCAGCGGGACCAGGTTGGGGCCGGAGAAGCACAGCCCGTCGGGCCCACCGTCGGACCTGCTGCCGAAACCCCACAACTCCCCGCCGAGCCGCCATGGATCCAGCCCGCCGTTCTCGATCCGGGCCGCCACCATGCAGGACATCACCGGATCGGTGGCCAGCGCCGCGCGCACGCCGCGCGCATCGCGATCGTCCAGCAAGCGCGCGCTCGCAAGCTTCAGCACGCCATCTAGCCTGCCAGAGAAATGGACCAAAGGAATGGACCCCCCAAGACACACGAGTGGCGTGCCACTCACGAACCCTCCGCGAGGCGAAAGGCCTCCTCGATGAGCGTCTCGACGATCTGCGACTCGGGCACGGTCTTGATCACCTCACCCCGCACGAAGATCTGGCCCTTGCCGTTGCCCGCGGCGACCCCGAGATCAGCTTCCCGGGCCTCGCCGGGTCCGTTGACCACGCAACCCATCACGGCCACCCGCAGCGGCACCTCCATGCCCTGCAAGCCCGCGGTCACCTCGTCAGCGAGCTTGTAGACGTCCACCTGGGCCCGCCCGCAGGATGGGCAGGACACGATCTCCAGCCGCCGGGTCCGCAGGTTCAGCGACTCCAGGATCTGCAGGCCGACTTTGACCTCCTCGACCGGCGGCGCGGACAGCGAAACCCGGATGGTGTCGCCGATACCCCGGCTGAGCAAGGCCCCGAAAGCGGTGGCCGACTTGATGGTGCCCTGAAACACCGGACCGGCCTCGGTGACTCCGAGGTGCAGGGGGTAATCGCACTGCGCTGCGAGTTGCTCATAGGCCCGTACCATGATCACCGGGTCGTGATGCTTCACCGAGATCTTGACGTTGTGGAAGTCGTGTTCGGCGAACAGGCTCGCTTCCCACAGCGCGGATTCGACCAGCGCTTCCGGGGTCGCCCTACCATGCTTGGCCAGGATCTTGGGGTCCAGCGACCCGGCGTTGACACCGATCCTGATCGGGGTGCCCGCGTCGGCGGCGGCCCTGGCGATCTCGGCGACCCGGTCGTCGAACTTCTTGATGTTCCCGGGGTTAACTCTCACCGCCGCGCACCCCGCATCGATGGCGACGAAGACGTACTTGGGCTGGAAATGGATATCGGCGATCACCGGGATCTGCGACTTGCGCGCGATGGTCGGCAGAGCGGCGGCATCGTCGGCACTGGGGACGGCCACCCGCACGATGTCACAGCCTGCCGCGGTGAGCTCGGCGATCTGCTGCAGGGTGGCGTCGACGTCGGCGGTCAGGGTGGTGGTCATCGACTGCACGGACACCGGGTGTTCGCTGCCCACCCCAACCGTGCCGACCTGAAGCTGGCGGGTCTTACGGCGCGCGGCGAGCACGGGAGGCGGCAAAGCCGGCATGCCGAGCGCGACGCCGCTTCCTGGCGGCACAGGATCACCTCTCCTGGAGGATGTGATTACCGGGGCAGGCGGATCGGGTTGATGATGTCGGCGGTAATGGTCAGGGCGGCCACCCCGATGAACACGATCACCACCGCATAGGTCAGCGGCATCAGCCGGGTGTAGTCCACCGGCGGGCCGTTGACGCGCCCGAAGGCCCGGCGAACGACGTTGCGGAGGCCTTCGTAGAGGTTCACCGCGATATGCCCGCCGTCCAGCGGCAGCAGCGGCAGGAGGTTGAACACCCCCACGAAAAGGTTGAACGCGGCGAGCAGGAACAGGAAGAACCACCACGCGCCGAGACCCGCGGCATCGCCACCGAGCACGCTGGCTCCGACGACGCTGACCGGGGTGTCTGGACGGTCTTCGCCGGCGATCCGCTCCAGCAGTAGCGGAATCTTCTGCGGGAACTGCTGGAGCCCTTCCCAAGTATTGACGAACATCGTGCCGGTGAAGGTGATGGTCTGGCCCACCGCGTCCACCGGGCCGTACTGCACCGTCGCCGCTTCTGGGCGCGGCCGCGTTATACCGATCGCCCCGACGAGTTCGTTGCCGAGTTCGTTGCCCGGGACTCCCAGTGCCGAGACCGGTACCCGGGCCACGTCGATGGTCACAGTGCGCTGCTGCCCATTGCGCTCGAACCGGAACTCGGTCGGCCCGGAGCGGCGCTGAATGGCGGCGCTGAGCTCATCGTAGTTCTGCACCGGGGTACCGGCCACGGCCAGCACCCGGTCGCCCGGCTGTAGACCGGCGTTCTTCGCGGGCGCCGGGGCGCCCGGCTGGCAAAGACCATCAGCCCGCGCTCCGACGCATTGGCTGACCTCGGTCACCACCGCGGGGGTCGGCGCCCGGTCCAGATTCGGCAGGCCAGTGGATACCGCCATCACATAGATCAGCACGATGCCTATCGCAAAGTGAGCCAGCGAGCCCGCAGACAGCACCACCACCCGCTTCCAGGTGGGGAACCGAAAGAACGCTCGTTTGCGGTCCTGCGGGTCGGGCAGCTCCTCCAGCGCGGTCATCCCGGCGATATCACAGAAGCCGCCGGCTGGGATCAACTTGAGCCCGTACTCGGTCTCTCCACGGCGACAGGAGAACACCGTGGGGCCGAAGCCGATGAAGTAACGTCTCACCTTCATCACGAAGGCCTTGGCGCTGTACATGTGGCCGGCCTCGTGCAGCGCGATGGAGATGCCGATGCCCACCGCGAACAGCACCACGCCCAGCACGAACGTCACGCTCTACTCCTCATCATGTGGGGCATTTCATCACGTGGGGCTTGTCCCGGCCTGGGCGAGTCCGCCGCTCAGCAACTCCCTGGCCCTGCTTCGAGCCCAGTCTTCGGCGGCCAGCACGTCGTCCACCGTAGTCGGGTCCCCTCGCCACGCGTGCGCCTCACCCAGCACAGCCTCCAGCGCATCGACAATCCCGGGGAAGGCGATGCGGCCGTCCAGGAAGGCAGCCACCGCCTCTTCGTTGGCGGCGTTGAACACCGCAGGAACGCAACCCCCCACGGCGCCGGCTACCCGGGCCAGCTCGATGGCCGGGAACGTCTCGGCGTCCACCGGCTCGAACGTCCAACTCACGGAACCGGTGAAGTCGCAGGAGGGCGCAGCGCCAGCTACCCGCGCCGGCCAGCCCAGCGCCAGGGCGATCGGCAGCCGCATGTCCGGCGGGCTGGCTTGGGCCACCGTCGAACCGTCGGTGAAGGTCACCATCGAGTGGACCACCGACTGCGGGTGCACCACCACGTCGATGCGGTCGTAGGGAATGCCGAACAGCAGGTGCGTCTCGATCAGCTCCAGGCCCTTGTTGACCAGGGTGGCAGAGTTCACCGTCACCACCGGCCCCATCCGCCAGGTCGGGTGCGCCAGGGCCTGCTGCGCGGTGACCCCGTCGAGCTGGTCGCGGCGGCGCCCGCGAAACGGTCCCCCTGATGCAGTGAGAACCAGCCGGGCCACCTCGCCGGCGGTACCGGCGCGCAGGCACTGGGCGAGTGCGGAGTGTTCGGAGTCCACCGGCACGATCTGACCAGCCGCGGCGGCTGCGGTGACCAGGGCGCCACCCGCCACCAGGGATTCCTTGTTGGCCAGCGCAAGGGTGGCGCCGCTGCGCAGGGCGGCCAGCGTGGGTGCCAGGCCCCGGGAACCGGTCACCCCGTTGAGCACCACGTCGGCGGGCTGGGTCGCGATGAGCTCGACCACCGCCTCCGGGCCGGCCAGGATCCGTGGCATCCGGTAGCCGCCCCGGTCGTAGCCGCGTCGCTGCGCCTCGGCGAACAGCGCCAGCTGCAGGTCCTGCACTGCCCGGGCACGGGCGACCGCGACGGCTCCCGCCCCGGTCTGGAGCACCTGGGCAGCCAGGGCCTGCGGATCTGCCCCACCGGCGGCCAGCCCGACCACGTGAAAGCGGTGCGGGTTGCGCGCCACCACGTCGAGGGCCTGGACGCCGATCGATCCGGTGCTGCCTAGCAGCAGCACCGAGCGTGGCCGATCCGACAGGTCCATCCAGGTCATTCTCCCCGACGGCAGGGTTGCAGTTGGTGCAAGGTAGCCCAAAACGGATCACACTGGTCTGCGCAAGCACGCGGAAGGGAGTCGGGGGATGTGGATCATCTCGTGGATCGTGTTGGGCCTGATCGCCGGCGCCATCGCTAAGTTGATCATGCCAGGTGATGACCCTGGCGGGATCATTGTCACGATACTGATCGGGATCGTCGGCGCGATCCTGGGCGGTTTCCTGGGTCGTGCCCTCGGGTTCAGTCCCAACGAGGGCTTCTTCAGCTTCACCACCTGGATCTGGGCCATCGTCGGCTCGCTGATCCTCCTCGGTGGCTACCGGCTCCTCGTCGGGCGGCGGGCAGTCCGGCGCTGACCGGGGCGGATGGGACCGGCAGCAGTATGCGAATATGACACCGTGGCCGAGACTGACCAACAGCCGACTGACCAACAGCCGACCGACCAACAGCCGACCGACCAGCACCCGACCAGTCACGGCGGGAACCCGTACGGTGTTGATCCACACCGGGAGCCGTCGGCCGATTGGGGCTGGCACGGCAACTTCCCGGTGGCTGGCCCTATCGCGGGGTGGTTCACCGCCTTCGCATTGTTCGCGATGCTCCTCGGGAACCATGACAGCCACGTCGAGGACGCCTGGCTGATCGGCCTGGGCCTGCTACTGGTGGTGATGCTGATCGGCAGCCACCTGAGCAGCCGCAAAGCCAGGCGGCGCTGAGCCGAGAGTGGCTCGGTGGATTCGGGAAGCAACTCCCCTGCCATCGACCTGGAGGTCGGCCACCGGACCGTCCGGATCACCAACCCGGAGCGGGTCTACTTCCCGACCCGGGGCGAAACCAAGATCGACCTCGCCCGTTACTACCTCTCCGTCGGCGACGGCATCGTCCGCGCCCTGCGTGAACGCCCGTGCATGCTGCACCGGTTCCCCACCGGAGTCAGCGGGCCCAAGGTGCACCAGAAGCGGCTACCTGCCGGCGCTCCGCCCTGGGTGCAGACGGTGCGAGTGGATTTCCCGTCCGGCCGCAGTGCGCACGAGTTGCGCGTCACCGACCTTGCGGACGTGATCTGGGCGGTGCAGATGAGCACCGTGGAGTTCCACCCCTGGAATACCCGGGCGGCCCACGTGGAGCGTCCTGACGAGTGGCGCATCGACCTTGATCCGCAACCCGGCACCGGGTTCACGCAGGCGCGCCAGGTGGCCGCGGTGGTGCAGGAGGTGCTCGCCGAGCTCGGCGCGGTGGGCTGGCCGAAGACCTCCGGAGGTCGCGGGATGCACATCTACGTGCGGATCGAGCCACGCTGGGGCTTCGCCGACGTGCGCCGCGCCGCTCGCGCGTTCGCCTGTGAGGTACAGCGGCGGGCACCGGAGCTGGTCACCACGGCGTGGTGGAAGCGGGACCGGATCGACGCGGTCTTCGTGGACTGGAACCAGAACACCCGAGACCACACGATCCGCAGCGCCTACTCGGTGCGGGGCGTGCCCGAGGCGGTGGTGTCCACCCCGCTGCGCTGGGACGAGGTGCCCGACGCCGAGCCCGGCGACTTCACTCTGGCCACCATGCCCGAGCGGTTTGCCCGGCTGGGCGACGTGCACGCCGGCATCGACGACGCGGTGTTCTCCCTGGAGCCGCTGCTGGAGTGGGCCGACCGCGACGAGCGGCAAACACCCTGACCCCACCCGGCGTGTCGGGCTCTGGTGCCCGGTGTGTCAGGCGCTGGTGAGCACATCGGCGAGGTTGAATCGGACTGCCCGTTCGAGCTGGTCATAGGTGCAGGAGCGAGGATCGCGGTCGGGGCGCCAGCGGACGAACTGGGTGGTGTGGCGAAACCGGACGCCTTCCATGTAGTCGTAGCGGACCTCGACGACCCGCTCCGGGCACAGGGGGATGAAGGACAGATCCTTGCCGGCGTTCCAGCGACTGGTTTCGGACTTGCGCGGGGTGCGCTCCCCCTCTTCCTGCCGAGCCCATGCCCACGGGTGATCATCGAAGCTGGTGACGAGTGGCTGCAGTTCGGTGAACAGCTCCCGGCGGCGCGCCATCGGGAACGCGCCGACCACGCCGACCGACACCAGGATGCCCCGATCGTCGTAAAGCCCGAGCAGCAGCGACCCGAGTGCGTCCGGGCCGGACTTGTGGACCCGGTAGCCGGCAACGACGCAGTCCGCAGTGCGCTCGTGCTTGATCTTGGTCATGACGCGCTTGTCGGGCTCGTAGCCCAGGTCGAGCTTCTTAGCGATCAGACCGTCCAGTCCGGCTCCCTCGAACTGGTCGAACCACTGCCGGGCGACGTCAAGGTCCTGAGTTGCCGGGGTCAGGTGTACCGGCGGCGCGGCCTCAGCGAGGGCTTGCTCGAGCGCGGTCCGCCGCTGCACGAGCGGTCGTTGGGTGAGATCTTCGTCGCCGAGCGCGAGCAGGTCGAACGCGATGAAGCTGGCCGGGGTCTGCTCGGACAGGAGCTTGACCCGGCTGGCGGCAGGGTGGATGCGCTGCTGCAGCGCCTCGAAGTCGAGGGTGTTGCGGTCCTGATCGGCGATGACGACCTCACCGTCGATCACCGCACGGGGCGGGAAGTTCGCCAGGACGGCTTTGACGACTTCGGGGAAGTAGCGGGTCATCGGCCGCTCCTTGCGGCTACCGATCTCAACCTCGTCACCGTCGCGAAAAATGATCGACCGGAAACCGTCCCATTTCGGTTCGTAGAGCTGACCAGGAGGAATATCGGCGGCCGGCTTGGCCAGCATCGGCGCGACAGGCGGCATGACAGGAAGACGCACGCTCTCAGTGTCCTCCCCCGCCGCCACCGATGCCGAGTAGGTGGGGAAGATGAGGGCACCGCATTCAGCAGGCTGAGCGGGGCTACCGGCACCTGATAACCACGCTCAGCCTGCTGAATACGTGTTGTGAGGGAAGCGGAGGCCTTGCCGACATGCCGCTGCGGTACATCAAGTGATCAAGTTGATCGAGGCCGATGGATGGGCGCTGACACGAGTGTGGGGCAGCCATCGTCGCTATGTCCACGCAACCAAGCCGGGTGTGGTGACCGTGCCCGGCAAGCTGAGCCGGGACTTGCCCATCGGCACCGAGCCCAGCATCCTGAAGCACGCTGAGATCAACAGGAGGCCGCGGTGAGTACCTACGCCATCATCATCGAGCGAGCGGACGACGGCTACGGTGCGTAGAGTCCCGATCTCCCCGGCTGTGTCGCGCTCGGCGACACGGAGCAAGACGTCTTGTCGGAGATGAAAGAGGCGATGCGCGGTCACCTCGAGGTGATGCGCGAGCGGGGTTAGACATCCCACGGGTGTAAGTTGTCAAGCTGCTTCTTGTTGATCTTGTTGAGGGGTGGTCCAGGCGGTGGCCTCGTCGTAGGTGGTGGGGGTGCGTAGGCAGCCGTGGAGGATGCCGACGAGTCGGTGGGCGACGCGGTGTAGGGCGTCGTTATGGCCGATGCCGCGAGCTCGCATCGTGTCGTAGTAGCGGCGGGCTCCGGGTGAGGCGTTCAGCGCGGCGAAGGCGTGCTGGAACAAGGCGTCGCCCAGGCGT
>JBOHHF010000026.1:0-5780 GCA_050700495.1 Pseudonocardiaceae bacterium | reverse complement strand
CGGGTGCTCGAGGCCGGCGTCACCGCCGGCGCCGACGTCGCGGTGCTGTGCGATACCAACGGTGGGCAGTTGCCGCTGCAGCTCGCGGAGACCGTCGCGGAGGTGGTGGCGCGCACGGGTTTCCGGGTCGGTATCCACTGCCAGGATGACACCGCCTGCGCGGTGGCGAACACGGTCGCGGCGGTGCAGGCCGGGGCCAGCCATGTGCAGTGCACCGCCAACGGCTACGGCGAGCGGACCGGCAACGCGGATCTGTTCGCCGTCATCGGCAACCTCGCCACCAAGCTGGGGATGGCGGTCCTCCCGAAACCTGGGATGGCCGAGCTGACCCGCACCTCGCACGCGCTGGCCGAGATCGCCAACCTCGCTCCCGACACCCACCAGGCCTACGTCGGGAGGTCGGCCTTCGCCCACAAGGCGGGGCTGCACGCGAGTGCGATCAAAGTGGATCCGGAGCTGTACAACCACCTGGACCCGGTGGTGGTCGGAAACTTGCAGCGCGTGCTGGTGACCGAGATGGCCGGTCGGGCCAGCGTCGAGCTCAAGGGAGTCGAGCTCGGGCTGGACCTGGCCGGCCGTTCCGCCGAGGTCGGCCAGGTCACCGCACGGGTCAAGGAGCTCGAGTCCCGGGGCTGGTCTTTCGAGGCTGCCGACGCCTCCTTCGAGCTGCTGGTGCGGCACGAGGTCGACGAGGTGCCGCCTGCCCCGCCGTTTGCGCTGGAGTCCTATCGGGTCGTGGTGGACCATCAGTCCGACGGCGAGGTGGTTGCGCAGGCAACGGTCAAGGTGCACGTGGCGGGGGAGCGGGTGATCGCGACCGCGGAGGGTAACGGGCCGGTCAACGCGCTGGATGGCGCATTGCGCCAGGCTTTGGGTGCCCGCGTGCCGTGGTTGGACACCATGGAGTTGTCCGACTATAAGGTCCGGATCCTGCCCGGCACCCACGGCACCGACGCGGTGACCCGCGTGCTGGTGGACACCAGCGACAGCACCGGTTCCTGGACCACCGTCGGCGTCCACGGCAACGTGGTAGAGGCCTCCTGGCTAGCCCTGCTGGACGCGCTGACCTACGCAGCGCTGCGCCATGCCACGACCCCCGCAGCTCACGCATCGAGCGGGCGCAGCGGGGTTACTGGACATTGAGTTACCCCGCTCGCCGAACGTGGGGGGTGGCAAGTCGGGGGCGTGCTCGGGGAGCAGGCCGATGCCTATCGCCGTTGCGGGCACAGCCTGCAGCAGGGGAAAACGGCGCAGTAGCCGGATCGGTAGCGGTGGCCGGTCCGATCCGGCCCCGATCAGCGTGATGTCGCCGGACAGCGCCGGGCCGAGCAGTCGCGCGTGGATGACGCGCTGCACAGCCTGGGTCAGCGCCGCGGGCGCCCACCGTCGAAGCTGCACTCGATCAAGATGGCGGCGGGTCAGTGCACCACGGCGCAGCGGGTCGGCCAGCAGGCGGGCCGCAGCCACGGCGTCCTGGATGGCGAGGTTGATTCCGACCCCACCGACCGGTGACATCGCGTGTGCGGCGTCTCCCAAGCAGAGCAACCCGTCGGTCGCCCAGCGGCGCAACCGATCCAGGCGGACGTCGAGCAGCGCGACGTCGTCAAAGGAGTGCACCGCGCCCATCCGGTCGGCCAGCCACGGGATCATCGCCGCCACCCGGCGCTGGAATGCCTCTATTCCTTCGGCCCGCAGCGCGGCATCGGAACCCTTGCGGATCAGATATGCGCTCTGGAAGTAGTCCCCCCGGTCGATGAGGACCATGCCCTGCCCGGACCCGAAGCGGGCCACTCCGCCTTCCGGGTCCCTGTCACGGCGAGGTAGCCGGAACCACCAGACGTCCATCGGCACTCCGAAGGACCGGGCGTGCAGCCTGGCGGCCTCGCGGAGTACCGAGCGCCGCCCGTCGCAGGCCACGGTGAGATCTGCCCGGAGCTGCCCGGTGTTTCCGTCAGCCGTCTGGTACCGCACGCCGACGACCGTGCCGCCCTCGTTGAGTAGCCCAGTGGCCTGGGTGCTCATCCGGAGCGTGAATGTGGGCTCGGCGCGCCCGGCGTCGGCGAGCAGGTCGAGAAAGTCCCACTGGGGAACGAAGGCCAGATGCTTGTGCGGACCAGGGATCCGGCGGAAGTCGGCGAACGGCGCCAGATCGTCGCCGGCCTGGATTTGGGCCCGCTCGACCAACCGGTGCGGGAGCTTCGCGAACTCTTCGCCCAGGCCGAGTTCGTCGAGCAACGTCAGGGTGGAGGGATGGACGGTGTCGCCACGGAAGTCGCGTAGGAAGTCGCCATGTTTCTCCAGCACGGTGACCGCCACACCGGCCCTGGCCAGGAGCAGACCGAGCATCATGCCGGCCGGGCCTCCACCGACCACACAACATGTCGTGCGTTCCATGACCACTCCTTTCAACATCTGTTGAATATAGTCCATGGTGCACCTGATCGGCCTGACGGTCAAGGCGGCGGCTCCGATAAGGGTCGGGTCGCTTGCTGCATCGGTTACGCATCGCTGTGCATGTGGATTACGGACAGTGGCTAGAGATGTGGGTAGGGAAGTTCACCGGGTCAGCAGAGTCGGCGCGGCCTCTGACGATCTAACGTGCACCGGGTGACTTTTGCCCCCGAGCTAAGCCTTCCCCCGCCGGTCCCGCTCCCAGTTGCTGCGGTCTGCTTCGACGTGGACGCGACCCTGGTCGACTACGAGGCGTCCACCCGCGCCGGGCTGCGTGAACTCCTCGGCACTGACGAGGCCTGGGCCGACTGGTGCGCGCTCACCGACGCGCATTACCTGCGCTACCTTGCCGGGGAGGTGGACTTCGACACGATGCGCCAACAGCGCACCAGAGACTTCTTCGCATGCCGGGGGGAGCTCCTCTGTCACGGCGAGGTAGTCCGGCGCGAGGAGCGCAGAGCAGCCGCCATGCGGCAGGCCTGGCGGTTGTTCGACGACGCGCTGCCGTGCCTGAAGGCGCTGCGGGCCCTCGGTCTGCGGCTGGCCGCGATCACCAACGCAGCCGGTGACTACCAGCGCGCGAAGCTTGGCGTGCTGGGGCTGGGGTCCGCTTTCGACGCGGTGCTGATCTCCGGTGAGCTCGGCGTGGCCAAGCCGCACCATGCGATCTTCCGGCGGGCGTGCCGCGCTCTTGGCGTGCTTCCCGCCCAGGCGGTGCACGTCGGCGACCGGCTCGACACCGATGCCGAAGGCGCGCGCAACGCCGGGTTGCACGGAGTGTGGCTGGACCGTTCCGGCTGCGGCGTGCTTCCGCGGACCGCCGGGATCTCGGTGATTGCGCGGCTGGCCGAGCTCCCCGCGTTGGTCACCAGGCTGGCCGGATGAGTCACTGGCCACCCAGCGCAGGAGAGGTAGCCCCGTGGAACCCCACCCGGCGGGTCGACTACGATTTCCCTTCGGCGTTGTTTCGGGACCACACGGGGGACCCGAAATTGGACAACCTATGGGGTATGGTGTAATCGGCAGCACGACTGATTCTGGTTCAGTTAGTCTAGGTTCGAGTCCTGGTACCCCAGCGAGCGCATCTCGCGGCCCCGTCGTCTAGCGGCCTAGGACGCCGCCCTCTCAAGGCGGTAGCGCGGGTTCAAATCCCGTCGGGGCTACACACCTCCTGACCTGCGATCGCAGGCAGGCTGTCGCACGGGCCCCTTTCGCGCAAGGGCCGTGCACCGAGTCTGATGGCCGAGCCGGTCCCCGGCCATCACCGCACGCGGCCTCCAGTGTCGGGGTGTGGTGTGACGTGCCCGCGATTTTGGTGCCCGAAGCCTGACGCACCGGCACTGCGCGCGGCGTCGAGACGATCGAGGCCAGCCCTTTGTCCGTCCTGGGGTGTGGCTGGTAACCCTGGATCAGCTCGGTCTACAGCGCGAAGGCCACGCCGGTCCGCTCCAAAACAGCTCTTCCAGCCGGGCATAGCTACGCCGCGCGCCTTCGAGTTCCGCGGCGGCTTGGGACTTCTGTCCGATCGTGCGACGTCTGAGTGCCGTTCCGAGCGGCCTACAACCAAGCCGCCGAGCGGCTTCAGGAAATGCTGGCACGCTCCGCCCGGTCCCGGATCGAAGCGCTTGGCCACGTGCTCGACGAAGCTGACGACGTTTATAAGGCGAGGCTTCGACGAACAAATGTGGGATTGGCGGCCGCGGACCGAGCAGTCGATGATGCGACGGCGGTTGCCGAACAGCGGCACGCATTGCGTGCCCGAGAGTTGACTGCACTGGCCAAGCACGAGTGGGTGGCCGGCGACTTCCCGGCGCGGCTAGAGCAGCAGTACCAGCAGCGGCAAGCCGCGCTCATGCACGAGGTCGCCGTTGCCGCAGACATGGTCCAGCGTCTTGCCGCCAGCCTTGCGGTGATGCAGTGCGCGCGGGTTTACGACATGACCAGATATGGCGATGAGGCGAGGGAGTACCGGTGAGCGACTACCAGGACGGTGCACGGGCTGGAGAGCTGGAGTTTCGTAAGATTCTCCAGGAGATGATCAGCGAACCGCTGTTCCAGTCCCACGCCGAACTAGGCCGCATTATCGACGCACAACGACCAAGCCCTGCGGACATCGCTGCGTTGCTCACCGACCTGGGCAGCACCTTGGAGAATTTCGGCGCACAGCACCAGGCGTGGCAGGAGCATGCAGATCATTGCGCAAGCGCACACGAGGTGCGATCCGCAGCCGCCGTGCAGCGAATCGAGAGCAGCCTCAAGGAACTCGAAGCGCTCGTCGCAACGTCCGCCGACGCAATCCGCCAAGAGCAACTCCGGTTCACTCAGACCCACGCCGCGGTCCAGATTGCCTTCGCCACATCCGCTCGAAGGTGGCACCTGGTGCTCGGCATGCTCACCACCGCTCAAATCCTGGTTCTGCTCATTGCCGCAAGCCTGTACCTCGTAGTCAGATAGCGCGGCCCTGCCCGGCTACAGCCGATTGTGCAGCGCCTCGGCCGCAGCCAGCAGGTCGGCGGCCCAGCGGGCACCAGGTCGTCGGCCGATCCGCTCCACCGGGCCGGACACCGACACCGCGGCCACCACGCTGCCCGCCGCATCGCGCACCGGAGCGGACACGCTGGCCACCCCGGACTCGCGCTCGGCCACACTCTGCGCCCAGCCCCGCCGGCGCACCTCCATCAGGATTCGCTCGCCGAATACGGCTTCGCCGAGCACGGCGCGCTGGGTAGCCGGATCGGCCCACGCGGCCAACACCTTCGCGCCTGATCCGGCGGTCATCGGCAGCCGGGCACCCACTGGAACCGTGTCACGCAGGCCACTGGGGGGTTCGGTGGCGGCCACACATACCCGGACCATGCCGTCCCGGCGGTAGAGCTGGACGCTTTCGCCGGTGAGGTCGCGCAGCCGGGGAAGCACCATCGCGGCGGCATCGAGCAATGGGTCGAGCGCGCCGTCACCCAACTCGCGTAAGGCAGGCCCAGGACGCCACCGTCCGTCGCTGCCGCGACGAAGTAGCCGGTGCACTTCCAATCCCACCGCCAGCCGGTGCGCGGTGGCCCGGGGCAGCCCCGTGCGGGCACACAGCTCAGCAAGGCCGCAGGGGCTCGCGGCCACCGCGCGCAGTACCGTCATGGCCTTGTCCAGGACGCCGATGCCGCTATGCTGTCCCATAACGCGATACTAACTTCCCGATATATGAGAAGTCCAGAATGTGAGAAGTCTAGCGGAGGAACTCAGGCGATGGGACGCACGCTCGCAGCGAAGGTCTGGGACGCTCACGTGGTGCACCGCGGGGACAGCGACCACGCGGCGCCCGACCTGCTCTACAT
>JBOHHF010000025.1:0-31440 GCA_050700495.1 Pseudonocardiaceae bacterium | reverse complement strand
CCGCTATGCGGTCATCTACGTCGGCCATGCCGACAACATGGCCGAAGCCGGCTTTCCGTTCAAGCATCCACGGTCCAACTGCTGGATAGCGCGGGCCGGCTCTCGATGGAAGCTCCACATCTGTACTTATGAGGTATCCGGGTGGGCGCAATCCCACCGCGAAGAGATCGTCCAGGAGCTCACCGCTATCTACAACCCGCACTGCAACGAGCAGAAGTACGACAAGGTATGGAAAGACGAGTGGATCGGGGCGTACCAGTCCGAACTGACCGGCCCGCTCGCCCAACGTGGTCCTGACGCCCGGCGCAGCACCGATGACTCCCCGCAGGGTAGCTAGGCAAGGTAGCTAGGAAGACACGACAGTGGGCAGCGGCCAATATGATGGTCGCTGCCCACTGAGTTCTCCGTTGCTACCGACGGAGGGCGTGCAGTATCAATGACGAGCGTCTCGGAAACCCACCGTGTCCATCAGACGAGAACGCCTCCGCCCCGAGGCCGGGACGTTGGTATGCCCGTTAACCGGAGCAGGTACAGGCGGAGCCAGCTTGGCGGCGATACGTTCAGCACCCCCGTACAACAGCGGCAGTGCTCCTGCCACCACTCCACCAGTGCGGTTGATGTGCTCAACGCCAGGCACGATCACCTCGGCGTGTTTGACGATCGTCTTAACACTCTCGCAGCAATCATCGAGATTGTCAGCGATGCGGCTGAGCATCACGCCGATCACTAAGAGGAAGATCGCCAGTACAGCGATCAATGTTGCAATCAAGACTACCGACAGGACGATAAGCATGTCTAGCCCTTTCCACCAGTCGGCGTCCCGGAGCCAGTCAGGACCCTGGTCAGGAACAGGTGATGCTGCAGGCCTTCTGCCAGTACCGCGTCGACCCGGTCAGCCGTAATGGGAATCAGCGAGGCATGGGTAGTATTCTCAGGAATGGCCCGCAGGGTGTCCCGAACTCCCACCACATTCTTGTCGATGACGCGTATCATCGACACAAGGGTGCCGAGTAAAAGGATAACCACGGCGACTACGCCAAAACCGAACAGAATCGCGACCCACCAGAAAGCGATCTCTTCAGGTGCATATCCAGGCATCGCTTAACCTCCAAGCCGAGCTCGTCCGCGTTCCAGACCTCCGACGATGACCTCAGCGTGGTCAATCGTCTGTCGCAGATCCGCCAACGCGAGCGTATTCCGGTATGACTGCTGCAGAGCCTCGTTGATCTGCGGTGCCTGACGACCGATCCGGCCGGCGAGTACCAGGATCGGCGCGACCAGCGCCACGACAACTGCGATGACAACAATAGCGATCGAGAAACCCAGGTACCAACCGAACAGATTCGCCTCCGCGGGCCCGGGCGCCTGTTCCGCAAGCCACATCATCCCGCAGCCCTCCTTTCGGTAGCCGTTGTTACAAGGTCAAAAGACTAGCGGTCGGGTGTCGTCGTCACACAGGTCGTCTCGAGGTAACCCAGGACCGTCTGTGTCGCTGCTTGAAGGCCGTGGTACTCCTTGACGTGGTCGGCAACCTGCTGCATCAGAGCGTCCTTGTTGGACGAGCTGAACTGCGAGCTGCATTCCTGGTGTCCACACGTGAATTCATGCATCTGAAGAACTCCTTCCATCCCGACCGGTGACACCCGACATGGGCGCCACCGTATCAATTACACCTGCTCCGCCATTGACCTCACGGGCGCAAGGTTGGCGTTCACCGAAGGAATAACCTCCGGAACAGTCCTCGTCTGATAGGCGATCGCGTTTACGCCCACGATAATTGTACCCAGCGTCCACGAAACGTGCTTGAGCTGAGAAATCACCTTCAACAGCGAGATAGCAACTACGGCCACGACCAGCGCGGTCGCCAGCAGCGTGACCCACGCGGCTGCAGGCATGGCTTCCTCCTCTTCCTCGATCGTTCTCTCAGGTCGTTCGCTCGCTAGACACCCAGTGCGCCCAGCAGATGCCCGACACGTTTCACATAGCGGGTCGCGCCGATGGAAACCTCCTTGACCGTGCTGTCTGTTTCCGCCAACAGTGACGGAACGTTGTCAAGCTCCCCCGTCAGGATCACGCCATTGTACAGAATGTCATCACACGTCGCCCGGATTCGATCGACTGGTGTGACGATGCGCTTCATCAACACCACAACGATGGGCAACACGACAAAGATTAGAATCAGGTTGCCAATCCACCACAGAACCATATCCGGTCTCTCTTTCGCTCAAGGATCGTCGTCACGATTTCCGGCCGAAGAGCCGGCCGAAGAACCGCTTAAGAGCCGTCATCATAGCCTGCATACCGATGCTGAAACCCTTTACTGGAGCAGCGTTGCGCTGTGCGGGGCCCTCACCCCGCGCAGCTCTTCCGATGTCATCCGCAATGCACTTAGCGAAGCTACGCATGATGACGCTCGTGACGTCCTGAACCATGCCTCTGCCGAACTGAGCAGCTGCGCCGGAAAGCTGAAGATCTTGGGCCACTTTGACGCGCGTTCCGGTGCCGGACGGCACCATCGTTGAGGTCACTGACATGGTGGCCTGGCCCTTCCCCTTCTCCTCGGAACCGGAACAGTTCATCACGATCCGCTTGGTGGCCTCATCACGCACCACGATCTGCGCCGTGCCGGAGAATTTGAGTGACACCGGCCCCATCTTGGTCGTCACTCGTCCCTTGTACACGTCGCCGTTGACATCCGTGAGTTCGGCACCCGGCAGGCAGGGCGCTATTCGCGGTACGTCTTGCATGTGCTTCCACACCTGCTCGAGCGGCGCAGCAACCTCGAACTCATTCTCGATCAGCATCGACTACTCGCTCTCCTTACCACACGCTCGGTCCCGCGGCTGACGATTCAAGACTTGATTCCCGACTCGGCGACGAAAGCCGCGGGATTATCCCCGAACGCCTTGCGGCACCCCGCAGCGCAGAAGTAATACATAATTCCGTCGTGATCCAACATGTAGCGTGCGGACCTTACCTCCACGGTCATGCCGCACACTGGATCGGTCGCTTCCTCAATCTCGGGTAGCTCTGCTGGCACGGCCTTGACGAGCTCACCAGCCGCTCTCAGTTTCACCAGCTCAGCCAGCACCCCCACCGCAATCTCCCGATGGGACACTTTTCCCAGATCGAGACCAGCCGGCACCTTCACTCGATCAAGAACTTCCCTCGCCAACCCCCGACTCTCCAAGTAGGCGAACACCGACTTGGCCCGCGGGCGGGAACCCACCAGGCCGATATAGGCTGGACCGGCAGCGAGGGCCTGCTCTATCGCCTCTTCGTCGTGATGACCCTGCGTGGCAACGACAACCAGCGAGCGTTCATCGACTTCAGCCAATTTGAAGTCCAGTTGGCTGACGACGCACTCTGCCGAGGGATGACTTTCGGCAGAGCCGCCGTCGGGGTCGACGAGCACCGTCCGCCATCCGATCGCCTGTGCCATCTGCACGAGGCTCTCCGCCATCGGCGACCGTCCGACGACTACGAGGTGAGTCTTGGGCTCCACAGGCTCGATGTAAATCTCCAAAGCACCCTCGCTCTGGCACGACATCGGCACGTGGCTGATGCCCTCCCGAAGTGCCATGGACTCGAGCTCATCAGGGGTGCCGAGGAACACGAGGCGCGGCACACCCTCTGCGAGGATGTGCCGCGCCTCGCGGACAACGATCGGCTCGGCACAGGCGCCACCAATCCAGCCGAACACCTGTCCTGAGGCCGTGATGACAGCCCGATATCCCTGCTTGCCCGAGGACGGGCCACGCCGCCACACAACGGTAGCCAGCGCGAACGCCTCACCCCGCTTCGACAACTCGCGGGCATATTCGAGGACGTCCCACCCGTCCATGGTCATCGACCTATCTATTGTCTGTCAGGAATCGGACTTGACGGGAGGCATCCCCGATATGTCACGCTTGTACTTCAAGGCCTCCCATACACGGTCGGGGAGCAGTGGCATGTCGATGTTGCGTACGCCCGTGTCATCAATGGCATTCATCACTGCGTTCACGAATGCGGCCGGCCCACCGACCGCGGCACATTCACCAATGCCCTTAGCGCCGATCGGGTGGTGCGGTGACGGCGTAACAACCTCGTGGAGCTCGAAGCCCGGAGTTTCCCATGCCGTTGGCAGCAGGTAGTCCATGTAGTTCGAGCCCACGCAGTTTCCGTCGGCATCGTAGGTGATGAACTGCATGTTGGCCATCGCATAGGCCTCGGTCATGCCACCCATGATCTGACCCTCAACGATCATCGGGTTGATGCGCACACCGCAGTCATCGACTGCGACCATACGCAACACATCCCACACGCCGGTCTCAGGATCGACCTCGACCGTCACGATGTACGCCGCGAACGGCCACGTCATGTTCGGCGGGTCGTAGTACGCGTTGTTCTCAAGCCCAGGCTCCATGCCGTCAGGCATGTTGCCGTAGGCCGCCATCGCGCACTCCTGGATGGACACACCGTTGTTCGGCGCGCCCCGCACGTGGAAGCGGCCGAGCTCCCACTCAACGTCTTCCTCCGATACCTCAAGGAGGTGCGCCGCCAGCTTCCTCGCCTTGGCACGGACCTTGCGGGCCACCATCGCGGTCGCAGCACCAGCAACCGGCGTGCTTCGGGACGCGTAGGTGCCCATGCCGAACGGTGTGTTGTCGGTGTCGCCGTGCTGAACGAGGATGTCGGCCGCGGGGATGCCGAGCTCGTGGGTGACGATCTGCGCGAACGTCGTCTCGTGACCCTGCCCCTGGGTCTGCGATCCGATCTTCAGGATCGCCTTGCCGCTCGGGTGCACCCGCAGCTCCGCGGCGTCGAACATCTTGATGCCAAGAATGTCGTACTCGCGGCTGTTGCCGGCCCCGAGGGGCTCGGTCATGGTGGAGATACCGATCCCGAGCCGACGACCCTGCGTCCGAGCCTGCTCCTTCTCGCGCAAGAAATCGTCATAGCCGATGGCATTCAAGCCGACGTCCAGACACTTCTCGAACTGCCCCGAGTCCAGCAAGAAACCGTAGGGCGTACGGAAGGGGAACTGATGGTCCTTCACCAGGTTGAGCCGCCGGAACGCTGCCTGATCCATGCCCAGATCGTCGGCAGCAGCCTGAATCGCCCGTTCCTGGAAGAACATCGCCTCGGTTACTCGGAAAGAGCAGCGATAGGCGACCCCGCCGGGAGCCTTGTTCGTATATGCGCCCTGCGCGGTCATGTACCCGAACGGAATGTCGTAGGCAGCGAACGCGGAGTGAATCAGTCCAATTTTGAACTTCGTGGGCTGAGCATCCGAGAAGAATGCTCCGTTGTCGCTATCACAGTGGAACCGCACGGCAAGGATCTTACCATCCTTGCGAAGGGCAAGCTCGCCCTTGTAGTAGATATCACGCGCGTAATGGGTGGAAATGAGGTTACCGGTCTTGTCCTCGATCCACTTGACCGGTCGCGCAAGGAGGATCGAGCAGAGGATGGAGCAGACGTACCCGGGATACACGGGCACCTTGTTGCCGAATCCGCCGCCGATGTCAGGGGAAATGATCCGGATCATGTGCTCCGGAAGTTCTGCGACGATCGCCACCGCTGCCCGGATGATATGGGGAGCCTGGGTCGTCATGTAGACGGTCAGCTTTGCGGTTGCCGAGTTGTAGTCGGCGATCGACCCACAGCACTCAATGGGCGAAGGGTGCGATCGCGGGTAGTGCAACTCGATCTTCGAGACCAGATCTGCCTGCGCGAAGGCCCGTTCGGTACCTTCCCGGTCACCGACTTCCCAGCGGTAGCAGATGTTGTCCGTCTGACCTTCTTTGTCGTCCCGGATGATCGGGGCGCCTTCCGCGACGGCCTGGTAAGGGTTGACGATAGGAGGAAGCGGCTCGTACTCGACGACAATCGCCTCGCAGCCGTCCTTGGCGATGTAGGGATCGTCGGCGACCACGCACGCGATTTCCTGCCCCTGGAACCGCACCTTGTCGGTAGCGAGCACCGCCTGGGTGTCGTAGGACAGCGTCGGCATCCACGCCAGGTTGTGCTGGGCGGCCATCTCGCCGGTGAGCACCATGTGCACGCCCGGCATCTGCCAGGCCTTGCTCGTGTCGATCGACTTGATCCGAGCGTGCGCCAGCGGACTCCGCAGGATCTCCATGTGGACCATGCCGGGCAACTTGAAGTCATCGGTGTAATGACCCTTGCCGCGAAGGAAGCGGTCGTCCTCCACCCGCTTGCGGCTTGAACCCAAGCCACCGATCTTGATCTCGTCTAATGCCTGCGCCACGTCACATCTCCCTTGTCGTCGGCCCTAGCCGTCAGCGACTGAATGCGCCTGCCTCGGACCGCAGCTTCTCTGCAGCCCACAGCACCGACTTCACAATGTTTTGGTAACCGGTGCAACGACAGAGGTTGCCGGCCAGCGCCCAGCGTATGTCTTCCTCCGTCGGGTTGAGGTTCTCGTCGAGAAGTGCCTTGCATGCCAACATCATCCCGGGCGTGCAGAAACCGCACTGCAGTCCGTGCTCCTCCCTGAACCCTTCCTGGATGGGGTGGAGCTCACTGGGCAAGCCGAGGCCTTCGACCGTCATCACGTCGTGCCCGTCCGCCATGACGGCGAACATCGTGCACGACTTCACCGGCAGGCCATCGAACAGTACGGTGCAAACACCACAGTTCGTCGTATCGCAGCCGATGTGCGAGCCGGTCAGCCCCAACACTTCGCGAAGAAAGTGGACCAACAGTATGCGAGGCTCGACGTCAACAGATCTGGGTTCCCCGTTAACTGTGACCGTTATCCGCCGCTCTTCCACGCCGCCTCCTTGACGTCGCCAATGCTCTAGAATCTGGTATCTGAATGTCAGGATCAGGCCGCCATGGCCGTCCGGTTGCTCAACGCACGCGTGACAAAGGTGTGTACAACGTGTCGCTTGTACTCCGCACTACCGCGAACGTCGGTCTTGGGTTGGGAAGCCTCCGCCGCCAACCGGGCTGCCTGATCTATCGTGCTGGCATTCAATGTCTTACCAGCGAGCGACTGCTCGGCCGCCGTGCACTGGATGTTGCTCGACCCGACACCGGTGAGCGCGAGCCCTGCCCGGTTGATCGTGCCGCCGGACATCTCTAGGGCCACCGCCAAGCCGACCGTCGCGAAGTCGCCCACCCTCCGCTCGAGCTTGAGGTAGGTACCCACACGGGTGCCTCTCGCTGCCGGTACTCGCGCCTCGACCGCGATCTCGTCGGGCTGCAGCGAGTTCTGGAACGTCCCGACCACGAACTGGGATACGGGGATGGTCCGCTCACCTTTAGCGCTCCTAGCGATGATCTCCCCGCCCAGCGCCAACATCACCGACGCCCAGTCACCCTGCGGATCCGCGTGGCACAGAGAGCCGACCAGGGTTCCGCGGCTACGAACCATCGGGTCGGAGATGAGTGGCGCGCAGATTGACATGGTAGGGTACTTGCTCCTGAGGAGCTGGGACCGCTCCAGAGTTCGGTGCCGGCACAGCGCACCGATGCGCAGGGACCCGTCCGAATCTTCCTCGTGATAGTCGAGCCCCGGAATGTTGTTGAGATCGATGATAACCGCCGGCGCGGCGAATCGCAGCTTGATCAGTGGGATGAGGCTCTGCCCTCCTGCGAGCACCTTCGCCTCGTCACCGTATTTCTGCAAAAGGCTGAACGCTTCGTCAAGCGAACGTGGCGCCTCATAGTGGAAACGAGACGGATACATCCAAATCCTCCTAGTCCTGAAGGGTCGACAGTAGCTGCACAGCGTCGGGCTCACCCTCGGTAAATACCACTATCCGGAATCCACGGAGGACGATTACTGCCATAAGGGTCGAGCGGCTTAGGAGTCCAGCAAGCCAAGGCCGTGGCGCGGAGATGCGTCGTCCTCCGGGGCGTCCGGCCAGCTACGATCCCGCGGGGCGGGACTAGCGGCCGCCGGACGAGGGCGCTCCGGCTCACGGCGCTCCGGCTCACGGCGCTCCGGCTCGACAACGGCCATCGGCTCGCTCTCTTCCTCGGGGTTCGGCCGGGGCTGCTGATGGGGTGGCCACGGCCCGGGTACCGGTTGACCGGCGACGCGCAGCCAGTCCACCACCTCTGGCCAAGCCCAGATGGTGGGACTCTTCCCGACCTTGGGAGCGTTCTCGATCAGCTCATAGATCCGGGGGTTGCCTCGGCTGTGGCCGTCGGATTCGATCGCCATCGTGTGCCCCTCTCGCTCCGGTGCGGACGTGTCTCAACGTCTTGGGGATGCCTAGCAGCGCGTCCGTTACCTGTGACGCGGAGCACTAGTCCACACGGATGAGCTGGAGGTGTCAAGAGGATCTACGCGTCCCGAACGCGGGGTGAATCGACCTCAAGCGTCACAGCGTGTGGCCCGTGTCGATAGTTGTTTAACAGTCCGAGTTGCGGGACCATGAGGCATGGCTGCCGCAGCTCCGTTGGTCCTCCGCGAGGGCGACCGCGGTCGCCTGGAGGCGTTGGCACGCTCGACGTCGGTGCGGGCGAGCGTGGCGCATCGGGCGCGGATCGTGCTGATGTCCGCGGACGGCCTGACGAACACGGAGATCGCCCGTCGCACCGGGTCGACCCGGCCGACGGTGATCAGCTGGCGTAACCGCTATGCCGCCGGGGGACTCAACGCTCTCGGCGATCGGTCCCGCCCTGGCCGACCGATCGTGGTCGACGAACTCGAGGTGGTGGCCACCACGCTTGCCGATGGCGGCCGTCCGCCAGCGCACCTGGGTGTCGAACACTGGTCATCCCGCCTGCTCGGCGAACATCTGGGCATTTCTTTCGCCACCGTCGCCCGGATCTGGCGTAAGTGGGGCATCCAGCCACAGAACGTCGAGATGTTCACGTTCGCCACCGACCTTCAGCGCCAAGCCCAGGCCCGAGACCTCAGTGGCCTCTACCTCAACTTGTCCAAACGCGCTGCAGCGCTGCATAGGCCAGTTCCGGACAGCGCCCCAGACAGCGCCATTGAAGGACAATCCGTAGAGCATCCCGACCCGTGGCTCAAGCTCGTCGAAGTCTCCCTCGGCATCATCACTCAACAGGCCATCCGCCGCGGAACCTTCGCCTCGGTGCGCAACCTCATCGACGCCCTGGGTGCCCTTACCGACGGCTGGCAGGACCGCCACGAGCCATCTCTGCGAAGCGGGGCCGGTAAGACCCTTGTCACACAGAGGAACCGTCAAACTATTTCTCACACGCCAGATGACCTGGAGAAGAGATCTTCACACCCGGCGGAACGTGGTCTCGAACGGGTGCCGGATCGACCAGCCGACCGGCCACGGCGCTCGATGGCGGTGCGCGCCGAGTTCCACGGAGCACGAGGACGTCGTTCGGGACCGACAGCGGAGTGACCGGCTAGGGCGGTTCGGCCGGATCCCGACGGTGCCACACCACCGAGGGAAGCCGGCTCCCACCGGACTGCCCTAGCCTGTCCTTCATGCCGACCGCTCGGCCAACTACCGGACCGGACCCAGATCCACCGCCGTCGGCAGACCCGCTGCAGGCCGTCATCTTCGACGTGGACGGGACACTGGCCGACACCGAGCGGGACGGTCATCGGGTGGCCTTCAACGAGGCATTCGAGGCCGCCGGACTGGACTACCGCTGGAGCGTCCCGGAGTACGGCGAGTTGCTCACCACAACCGGCGGTCGCCGACGCATCGAACGCTATCTCCGATCCAAAGGACATCCCCCTGCCGAGGTGGCTGCGCTGGCGGCCGAACTGCACCAGGACAAAACCCGTCGCTTTGCCGCGCTGGTCCGCTCCGGCGCGATGGAGGCCCGACCGGGCGCGTCGGAATTGATTAGCGCACTGCGGGACGAAGGGGTAGCCACCGCGATCGCCACCACCGGAACCAGCGACTGGGTGTTGCCGTTGCTCGACATACTTTTCGGACTCGATGTATTCGACATCGTGGTCACCGGCTCCGACGTTACCGACCTCAAGCCCGATCCCGCCGTCTACCTGGAGGTGTTGGCTCGCCTGAGGCTTGGCCCCGGCGGCGCGATAGCGGTGGAGGACTCGGCTAACGGAGTACGCGCCGCAGTAGCCGCGGGATTGCGGTGCGTGGCGGTGATCAACGGGTACACCCGCGACCACGACCTTTCCGACGCGGTGGCCGTGCTCGACGACCTGGCCCGCCCGAATGGGGTCTCAGTGCTGCGAGGCGACCCGCAATTGGAAAGTGGGCTGAACGTCGCAGCGCTGCGACGCCTTGTCGCAGTGGTGGCGTAACGTCGGGACCGCGAGCTGCCAGTGTGCTTTCCAGGAGGTGTGCGGTGTCTGGACCGGTTCGGGTGGCGGTGATCGGATCCGGTCCTTCCGGGCTGTACACCGCCGATGAGCTGAGCAAGCGCGACGGGGTGTCAGTGGATGTCCTGGATCGGCTGCCCTGCCCGTACGGCCTGTTGCGCTACGGCGTGGCGCCAGACCATCTGAAAATGAAGTCGCTGGAGATCACCCTCCGCAAGATCCTCCAGCGGCCCGGCGTCCGGTTTCTCGGCGGGATCGAGCTGGGTGTCGAGGTGAGCGTGGCGGAGCTGCTCGAGTATTACGACGCGGTGGTCTACGCGACCGGGTCGTCGGTGGATCGTCGGCTGTCCATCCCCGGCGAGGACCTGCCCGGCAGCTTTTCCGCAACCCAGTTCGTGGCCTGGTATTGCGGCCATCCGGATGCCGAGGTGGACGCATTCACGCTGGATGCGCACAGCGCGGTGGTGGTGGGGGTAGGCAACGTCGCCGTGGACGTGGCCAGGATCCTGGCCAAGACCGTCGAGGAGCTGCGTGCCACGGATATGCCTGATCACGTGCTGAAGGTGCTCGATGCCAGCGCTGTCAGTGACATCTACATCGTGGGCCGGCGTGGACCGGTACAGGCCAAGTTCACCACCAAGGAGCTGCGTGAGCTCGGCGAGTTGGCCAATGCCGATGTGGTGGTCGATCCCGCCGAGCTGTTACTCGACGAGGCCGGCGAGGAGGTCGTGGCGACCAACAAGGCGGTGCGGCGCAACCTCGAGACGCTGCAGGAGTGGTCGACCCGGGCACAGCAGGGTCGACCGCGGCGGATCCACCTGCGCTTCCTGCTCTCCCCGGTGGCCGTGCACGGAACCGGGCGGGTGGAGGCGATGCAGTGCGAGCGCAACGCGCTGGACGGCTCCGGCGGTGTGACCGGCACCGGGGAGACGGTGACCCTGGCGGCCCAGCTGTTGCTGCGCTCGGTGGGGTATCGCGGGCTGCCATTACCCGGCGTCCCGTTCGACGAGCGGTCGGGAGTGATCCCGCACGTGGCCGGCCGGGTGCAGCGCAACGGTTCGGTAGCAACCGGCGAGTATGTGGTCGGCTGGATCAAGCGTGGGCCGACCGGAGTGATCGGCACCAATAAGGGCGACGCCAAGGAAACCGTTGAGCAACTCTTCGCTGATCTTGACATCCTGCCCCGTGCCCGCCACCGCGATCCGGATGCGATCATCGCCAAACTCGCCCAGCGTGGCGTCGACGTGATCACCTGGGCTGGTTGGGAAGCCATCGACGCTGCCGAGCAAGTACTCGGGATCGCCGCAGGACGCGCCCGCATCAAGATCGCCGACCGTCAAGCGTTGTTCATTGCCGCTGCAAAGGCCCTGACGGACTGACCCTCACGGCCTGACGGACACCCGGGTGCGGACACACTGAGCGCAGCGTGCCGACACGCCGGGCACCGGGTGCGGACACGCCGGCTTTAGCTGGCGGTCCAGCGCTGCAGCTCCGCGGCCGCCCAGGTGTTCACCACCCGATCGGCGGTCACCCCGCAGGCAGCGGCGCGTCCGCAACCGTAGGGCAGCCAGTCAAGCTGCCCGGGGGCGTGCGCGTCGGAGTCGATGGCGACCAGGCAGCCCGCCTCGACGGCGAGCCGTAACAATCGCTTAGGCGGGTCCAGCCGCTCGGGGCGGCAATTGACTTCGACTGCGACGCCGTGCTCGGCACAGGCCGCGAACACCGCCTCGGCGTCGAACTGCGACTCGGGACGCTTACGCGAGCCGGTCACCATCCGGCCAGTGCAGTGCCCGAGCACGTCGACATGAGGATTGGCCACTGCGGTGAGCATCCGCTGGGTCATCTCCGGGGCCGGCATCCGCAACTTCGAGTGCACCGAGACGACGACAACGTCCAGTAATGCTAGCAGCCCTTCGGACTGATCCAACGCACCATCAGGGAGGATGTCCACCTCGATCCCGGTGAGGATCCGGAACGGGGCAAGGTCCTCGTTGAGAGCGGCGACAACGTCGAGCTGGCGGCGCAGCCGCTGCTCGGACAATCCATTGGCGACGATGAGCCGTGGCGAGTGATCAGTCAAGACAAGGTAATCGTGGCCGAGGCCGCGCGCGGTGGTCGCCATTTCCTCGATCGAGGAGCCGCCGTCGGACCAGTCGGAATGGGTATGGCAGTCGCCGCGCAATGCCGAGCGCAACGCCGCCGCTTGCCAGGTCAGCTCTTCTGCCACCCCCGCTAGGGCCCCCATTGGACCGCACGGCGTGTCGCCATCGACCTCCAGCCGACGCAAGTAGGTCGGCTGCTCCCCGGCGAGGGATTCGGTGACGCAGCGGGCAGTAACCTCGCCGACGCCGGTCAGCGCCGTCAGCGTGCCAGCTCGGGCGCGCTGCGTCAGGTCGTCCCGGGCGGCCAGCACCGCGGCCGCAGTACGGAATGCCCGTACCCGGTAGGTCTCCTCGTGGGCACGCTCCAGCAGGAAGGCGATCCGCCGCAGATCCGCGACGGGGTCCCGAGATTCGGCCACGATGCCCTCCAGGGTCGTGAGTGGATAACAGTGTCATAGCACTGAACGCCACTCACGAGCAGCGCCATCAGGCACTGCGCACGCCCTCGACGAGTTTCGTACAGAAGGCGGGCAGGTCGTCGGGCCCCCGACTGGTCACCATGCCTTGGTCGACCACAATCTCCTCGTCGACCCAGTCGGCACCGGCGTTGCGCAGGTCGGTCTGCAGGCTCGGCCATTGAAGTCATCCGCCGACCGCGCACGACATCGGCTTCGATCATGGTCTATGGTGCGTGGCAGATTGCCGCCACCGGCTTACCACTGGCGAAGAGATCCTCCACGAACCGGACGGCGTGGGGGTCGGTGCGCAGATAAACCGGGTTGGCTACCCCGCCGGGCAGTACCATGGCGTCGTAATCGTCCACCTTGGCCGCGGAAACCACCTCGTCCACAGGGAAGGTCTCAGCCTTTCACGTACCCCTCCTTTCCTTGCCCTACCCGGTGTGGGCAGGAGCCATACGGCAGTCGTATGCCGGTCATGTCATGGCAAGCGGCTACCCCAACCTAGTGATCAGCAAACGCTCGATTGACCCGGATGGGTGGCTTCACGCTCGCCGCGGCGCAGGGGGGCTACGGTGCGAAAGCGAAGAGCTCGGAAAGGAGCCGCCGTGTTGCTGCGCCGCATTGCCCGTCCACTGCTCGCCGCTGTGTCCGTCGCCGACGGGGTGGAAACCCTGATCAACCCGAAGCCGAGAATTGAGGCGGCGACGCCGCTGCTGGCTAGGAGCCAGGGGATGTTACCCACGAACCAGCCCGTCGATCCGGGTTTGATCGTGCAAGCTGGCGCTGCTGTGAAGATCGGTGCCGGCCTGATGATGGCGCTTGGATGGGCGCCTCGGCTTTCTGCGGCGGTCCTCGCCGTGGAACTGATCCCGAGCACGGTCACTCAGCACCCGTTCTGGTCCAGGGGCTACCCCGACGCCCGCAGGGCCCACCAGCAGCACTTCCTCAAGAACGCCGGCCTGCTCGGAGGGTTGCTGCTGGCGGTTACCGCCGGCAAGCCCGCTGCGGTCAAGCGTGCCAAGAAGGGCGCCAAGAAGCTTGCGCGCAAGGCTCGCAAGCGCCGCTGAGGGCAATCCGCCGGCTCGGGAGTAACGGAGAAGCCGCGGTGGGCCACGAGGTGCGTGGGGTGGTGGCGCGCGGCAAAGGCGCGCCGGTAACGGTGGAGACCGTGCAGGTGCCGGACCCGGGTCCAGCTGAGGCGCTGGTCGCGGTGCAGGCGTGCGGGGTGTGCCACACCGACCTGCACTACCGCGAGGGTGGAATCAACGACGAGTTTCCCTTCCTGCTTGGACATGAGGCTGCCGGCGTGGTGGAGGCCGTAGGCGACGGCGTCGGCACTGTGGCGCCCGGTGACTTCGTCATCCTCAACTGGCGCGCGGTCTGCGGTCGCTGCCGCGCCTGCCGGCGGGCCAAGCCCTGGTACTGCTTCAACACTCACAACGCCGCCCAGGCGATGCGGCTTTCCGACGGCACCGCGCTGTCTCCCGCGCTGGGTATCGGTGCGTTCGCCGAGCTGACCTTGGTCCACAGTGGCCAGTGCACCAAGGTCGATTCCGCGATCGCGCCGGAAGTCGCTGGGCTGCTGGGCTGCGGCGTGATGGCGGGGCTGGGCGCCGCGATCAACACCGGCGGCGTCACCCGCGGCGACTCGGTGGCCGTGATCGGATGCGGAGGAGTGGGCGATGCCGCCATCGTCGGCGCCGCGCTGGCGGGCGCAACGACGATCATCGGCGTCGACGTCGACCCCGGCAAGCTGCAGTGGGCCACCGACTTCGGAGCAACCCATACGATCAACGCCCGCGAGTCCGACGTCGTCGAGACGGTACGGGCGCACACCGGGGGCTTCGGAGCCGACGTGGTGATCGACGCGGTCGGCCGGCCGGAGACCTGGGAGCAGGCATTCCGCGCTCGCGACCTGGCGGGCACCGTGGTGCTCGTCGGGGTGCCTACCCCAGATCTGATGGTGCCCGGCATCCCGCTGATCGAGTTCTTCGGCCGCGGCGGAGCGCTCAAGTCGTCGTGGTATGGCGACTGCCTGCCCGAACGGGACTTCCCGATGCTGGTTGACCTGCACCTGCAGGGACGGCTACCGCTGGAGAAATTCGTCTCCGAGACGATCGGTCTGGACGACGTGGAGCATGCCTTCGAGAAGATGGAGCGCGGCGAGGTGCTGCGCAGTGTTGTGCTGCTACGCAGCTCGTGAGTGCGTAACAGTGTTCTAACACTGTTACGCACTCACGAGCGCGGCCGAGGGAGCGCTCGTCGTCGAGGCCGATGCGATCGCCGCGCCGGTGTTACTGCACCCGCGGAGCATGTGCTGTGGCGGCTCGCGCACCCCGACACCCCACCACCGGACGCTCAGCTCGCCGACGGCGACATGTTGCGGGTCGCGGATACCGCACTGCGGGTGCTGCACACCCCTGGGCACTCCCCCGGCTCCTGCTGCTTGCACGCCCCCGAGCTGAACGTCGTGTTCAGCGGGGACATCCTGTTTCAGGGCGGCCCGGGAGCAACCGGCCGGTCCTACTCGGACTTCGACGAGATCATCGCCTCGATCCGGAGCCGCTTGCTGACGCTACCGGCGGAGACCGAGGTACGCACCGAGCACGGCGACTCCACGACCATCGGCAGCGAGGCCGAGCACGTCAGCACTTGGCTCGGGCGGAGCCCCGCCGGCTGAGCCGGCAATCAGACAACCGCCGGCTGAGCCGGCAATCAGACAACTGACTTCGCCCGCCCAGGCTCTATACACCGTGCGCACTGCTGCCGTAAAGTGCCTGGTCGATCACGGACCGCTGGGTAGCGCCGCCGGATCATATGAGTCCTCCGGCGGGTCCCAGGCCGAGGAGGAAGATCCGTGTCCACTAACAGGCGCCGCCACCGCAAACCGTCGCGCGGTCGGTGGCTGCCTGTCATTGTGTCAGCCCTGCTGGGGGCTGCGGTCGGAGCTGGCAGTGTGGTTGCCGTTATATCCGCATCGCCAGCTTTACCAGCTACCGCGGCGCCTGGGGCGTCGTCCAGCCCTCCGGCCCCATCGAGCCCTCCCGCCAGCGCCGCGCCACGACCCGCGGAGGCCGGGCCTTCGATCGGGCCGGTCGCGTTCGCAGAACCTACCACTGACGTCACGGGCATGTCGTTGACAGTGCTACGACCGGAGAAGGTCAAAGGCGGAGTGCGGCTCACCATCGCGCTGGCCAACGCCACCGACGCACCGATGGTCGTGAACACCACTGAGCTGGGCCCGCACGATCCGACTTTCGACGGCGCACCGGTGCCGATGACCATGACCCCGGCGAGGAAGAGGCTCGTGCCGGGTGAGGGCTACACCTACCAATGCGTGATCAAGCTACCCACGATGGATGTGGGGCACCTTACGCTCGTCCTCGACAAGGTCACCGTCGCAGGGCCGGCCGCCGGAGATTAGCGGGTCAGTCAGTGAGCCGGGACCGCCCGCATCGCGGGGACCCGCACCACCTGCTCGAAGCCCGCCGGTTCGATCACCCTGGACTCCGTCACGATCGCGGTAACCAGGTCCGCAGGGGTCACGTCGAAGGCCGGGTTCAGCGCGGTGGATTCAGCCGGCGCCATCCGCCAGCCTCCGACCAGCAGCACCTCGTCGGGGTCCCGGTGCTCGATGGTCACCGCCGCACCGGTGGGCGTGTACGGGTCCAGCGTGGCGGCCGGGGCGGCCACCACGAACGGGATACCGGCCCGGGCCGCCGCCAGCGCCAGCGGGTAGGTGCCCACCTTGTTCACCACGTCGTAGTTGGCGGCGATCCGATCGGCGCCGACGATGACCGCGTCCACCCGCCCGCTGGCGATGAGCCCCGGGCCCGCAGCATCAACAACCACCTGGTGCGGCACTCCCAGTTGGGCGAGTTCGACCGCGGTGATCCTGGACCCCTGCAGCAACGGGCGAGTCTCCCCGACCACCACCATCCGCACCAGCGAGTCGGCGTGCAGCGTCCGGACGACGCCGAGCGCGGTACCCCACTCGACGCAGGCCATCGCACCCGCGTTGCAGTGCGTGTGCAGCACCATCGGCCGGTCACCGACGTAGCTGCGCAGCAGGGCGGCACCGAGCCGGGACAGCGTCGCGCAAGCCCGCACATCGGCCTCCACCAGCGCCTGGGCGGCGGCCAGCACCGCGGCGTCGCCCCGCGGAACCGCGGGCAGCACCTGCTGCACCGCCCAGCCCAGGTGTGCCGCGGTAGGGCGCGCGTCGGCAATGCGATCGGCATCGGCCCGCACGGTATCGGCGTCATAGCCCTGTTCCGCCGATCGCGCCGCTGCGAGAGCGACACCCAGCGCACCCAGCGCACCCAACGCCGGTGCGCCACGTACCACCAACCGGTGGATCGCGTCCACCACCTGGCTGGCGGTGTGCAGCGTCACCCGCCGCTGTTGCGGCAGGGCGGTCTGGTCGATCACATCGACGTGTCCGTCGACCCATTGGATGGTGCGCATGGACATTCGGCTCCCGGGGTTCGTCTGCGGGCACCGTACGCGCCGCGCAGGAGATCGCGCACCGCTCAACGGGGGACCCCGCACCGGTGAAGATCAACGTTCGGTGATCGGCGTGTACTCCCGTTCGGCGTGTCCGGTGTAGACCTGACGCGGCCTACCGATCTTGGTTTCCGGGTCGCTGATCATCTCGCGCCAGTGCGCGATCCAGCCCGGTAGCCGGCCCAGCGCGAAGAGCACCGTGAACATCCTGGTTGGGAAACCCATCGCTCGGTAGATCAAACCGGTGTAGAAATCGACGTTGGGGTAGAGCTTGCGCTCGACGAAATAGCCGTCGGCGAGCGCCTTCTCCTCCAGCGTCAGGGCGATGTCAAGCAGCGGGTCATTGACTCCCAACTTGTGCAGGATCTCGTCCCTGGTCTTCTTGATGATCTTTGCGCGAGGGTCGAAGTTCTTGTACACCCGATGCCCGAAACCCATCAGCCGCACGTCGTCCTCGCGGTTTTTCACCTTCTTGACGAAGGTGTCCACGTCACCACCGTCGGCGTGGATGTGTTCCAGCATTTCCAGCACCGACTGGTTCGCCCCGCCGTGCAGCGGGCCGAACAGCGCATTGATTCCCGCCGAGATCGATGCGAACAGGTTGGCCTGGGAGGAGCCAACCATCCGCACGGTGGCGGTCGAGCAGTTCTGTTCGTGGTCGGCGTGCAGCACGAACAACAGGTCCAGCGCGCCGGCCACCACCGGGTCCACCTCGAAGGGCTCGGTGGGAAGCCCGAAGGTCATCCGCAGGAAGTTATGCACCAAGCTCAATAAGTTGTCCGGGTAGAGGAACGGCTGGCCGATCGACTTCTTGTAGGCGTAGGCGGCGATGGTGGGCAGCTTGGCCAGCAGCCGCACCGTGGAGATCTCCACCTGCTCGTGGTCGAACGGGTTGAGACTGTCCTGGTAAAAGGTGGACAACGCGGATACCGCGCTGGACAGCACTGGCATCGGATGGGCGTCGCGCGGGAAACCGTCGAAGAAACGTCTGAGGTCCTCGTGCAACAGGGTGTGAACGCGGATCGCGTCGGTGAAGTTCTCCAGCTGACCGGTGGTCGGCAGGTCTCCGTAGATCAGCAGGTAGCTGGTCTCCAGAAAATTCGAGCGCTCAGCGAGCTGGCCGATCGGGTAGCCTCGATAGCTCAACACGCCCGCGTCGCCGTCGATGTAGGTGATCTCCGAAGTGCACGTTGCGGTGTTCACGAATCCCGGATCGAGCGTGACCATTCCGGTATTGGCCCGCAAAGTGCCCAGGTTGATCCCCGACGTACCCTGGGTGGCCTTACTGATCGACATCCGGTGCTGCCCGCCCTGATAACCCAGGGTCACACTGTGGTGATCATCTTTGGAATGATCATCTTCGGCGCGATCATTACTGGGCTCGTCACGACCGTTGCTGGGCGATTCAACCGATACTTCGGACGCGGTGGCGTCAGGCATAGCGGTCCCTCTCACTGTCGGGCGGCGCGCAACGAAGCGGTAGCCGGTCGGGCTCAGCGGCACCGTCGGCGACGACGACATACTCCAAGGTAACTCAATCCCGGGGCAGCTTGGCCGGGTCGAACTCAACTTTGCCCACGAACAGCCGGTTAACCAGCCAGAGCAGGACGCCGACCGCCAGCAGCACGCCTGCGAGAAGGTATTGCTCGGGGTCGCGGCCGGACAACGGGGTTACCAGGTAGCCGCACAGCAGCGCCCCGAGCCATGGACTCCAGCTCGGGGCCTGGAAGTGCTGGTGCGCGGCCGCCTTGCGGCGCAGCACCAGGCAGGCGACGTTGACCAGGGTGAAGACGGCGAGCAGCAGCAACGATGTCGTACCCGCCAGACCGGCCAGCGGGACGAAGCTGACCAGGAGCACGGCGATCGCACTGGTGAACAAGATCGACACCCATGGGGTGCGCCGGGTCGGGTGCACCGTGCCCATGGCCCGCGGGATGATCCGCTCGCCTGCCATGCCGTAGACCAGCCTGCTGGCCATCAACATGTTGATCAGAGCCGAGTTGATCACCGCGAAAAGCCCGATAACGGCGAAAAGGCCCAACGGGAAGGCGGGTGCGCCGATTCTGACGACCTCGAGCAGCGCGGCACTCTCCAGCTCAGCCAGCCGGTCGGCGGGTACCAGCAGCGACGAGGTGATCGCGACCAGCACGTAGATCAGCCCGGCGACACCCATCCCAAGCAGCATCGCGCGCGGAAAGATCTTGGCCGGTTGCTTGCACTCCTCGGCCATGTTCACCGAGTCCTCGAAACCGACCATCGCGAAGAAGGCCAGCGCGGTGGCCGAGGTGATCGCCAGCAGCACACCGGAGCCGGCCGTGTCGATCTGGGTCAGCCGGGACGGATCACCCTGGCCCGAGCCGACCGCATAGAACCCGATCGCAATGATGATCAGCAGTCCTGACAGCTCGATGCAGGTGAGTACCACGTTGGCCTTGAGCGACTCACCGACACCCCGAAAGTTGATCAGCGCCAGCAGCACGATAAACGTAATCCCGATCGCCCAAGTGGGGAGCGCGATGAACGCTTGGAGCAGTTCGATGTAGGGAATCCCGTCCGCCCAGGTGGGCAGCGTGGTGAAGGCCTTGAGGTACGTCCCGCCGAACGCCACCGCCGCCGAGGAGGCGCTGGTGATACCCGAGCTCATCACCGCGAAGGCGACGATGAAGGTGAGGAACGGGATCCCGAACGCCCGATTGGCGTACAGCGCCGCTCCCGCCGCCCTGGGATACTTGCCGACCAGCTCCAGATAGCTGAACGCGGTGAGGAAGGCAACCAGGAAGGCGCCGACGAACGGCACCCACAAAGCGCCGCCGATCTCCCCTGCGACGTTGCCGGTCAGCGCGTAGATCCCGGTACCCAGGATATCGCCGATCACGAAGAAGAACAGCAGCTTCGGCCCGATCACCCGTTTGAGTTTGGTCTGAACCTCACCGCCCGATGCCTCATCTCCGGGGGCGGTATCCCGCGCTGTCGTCTCGCTCATGGAACGCAGTCTGACGGTCGGCGCGCGCTGAGTCACGCACCGACGGTGGGGGTTGCCCTCATGGCGCGAGCCGGGTAACCGTCCATCGACCGTCGTCACCGACCTGGTAGCGCAGCCGGTCGTGCATCCGGTTGGGCCTGCCCTGCCAGAACTCCACGCTCACCGGCAGGATCCGCACCCCACCCCAGTGGGCCGGTAACGGCACCTGCTCGGCGTCGGCGAAGCGCACAGTGGCTTGTTCCACGGCATCGTCCAGGGCGCGTCGATCTGGCAGCACAGTGGACTGCGCCGAGGCCCACGCCCCCAGTTGCGCACCCCGCGGACGGAGTTGCCAGTAGGCGGCGCTCTCCTCAGGCGTCGTCAGCTCGATCGGCCCGCGCAAGTGGGCCTGGCGGTGCAGCGCAATCCACGGAAACGTGGCCGCGGCAAACCGGGTGGCGTCGATGTCTCGCATCTTGCGGGAGGTGAGGTTGGTGTAGAACACGACACCTCGTGAGTCCAGACCCTTGGCCAGCACGGTCCTGGAGCTGGGTAGCCCGCCGGCGTCCGCGGTGGCCAGCACCATCGCGTTGGGCTCAGCGAGGCCGGCGCTGCGGGCGTCGTCGAGCCACCGTGCCAGCTGCTCGTACCAGGTGCGGGCCAGATCGGCTTCGTCGAGCTCACCAGCAGGGTAGGCGACCCGCATCCGAGCCAGGTCGGCGACCGGTTCCCCCCGTTGCGTCCACCCAGCCACCACGCCGCACGCTCCTCGCGTCACGATCCCGATGGTCTGAATCTAGGTCCTCCGACCTCGTTCGGAACAGGAAAACGTTGCCGCCGGGTAGGTGTTGGGTGCACAGTTAGCCAGCCCGCGCGGCGCCGCAATGTGGCGCGCCCCCAACCCGCTGGCCGGTCAGCGACCCCGCGCGTGCCCAATTGAGGGCCGATCGCGCGAGGAGGACGGCGTGACTGCGTTGAACGGACTGGTGGCCGACACCACCGGTTTCAAGCCGGGGCTGGAAGGCGTGGTCGCCTTTCACACTGAGATAGCCGAACCGGATCGGGACGGCGGAGCGCTGCGCTACCGCGGCGTGGACATCGAGGACCTCGCCGGATACGTGACCTTCGGCAACGTCTGGGCGTTACTGACCGACGGACGCTTCGGGCACGGCCTGCCACCCGCCGAACCGTTTCCGCTGCCGGTGCACACCGGTGACGTCCGGGTCGACGTGCAAGCCGCGCTGGCGATGCTCGCTCCGATCTGGGGCTACCGGCCGCTGCTGGACAGCTCCGACGCCGAGGCACGCACGGAGCTGGCCAGAGCGTCAGTGATGGCGCTGTCCTACGTGGCGCAGTCGGCCCGCGGAATTTACCAGCCGGCCGTGCCGCAGCATCGGATCGATCAGTGCACCACCATCACCGAGCGCTTCATGACCCGGTGGCGCGGCGACCCGGACCCGGCACATGTCAAGGCCGTGGACGCCTACTGGGTCTCGGCCGCCGAGCACGGGCTCAACGCCTCGACCCTCACTGCTCGGGTGATCGCCTCCACCGGTGCCGACGTCGCCGCCTGCCTGTCCGGGGCGATCGGCGCGATGTCCGGTCCGCTGCACGGTGGCGCGCCGGCGCGGGTCCTGCCGATGATCGAGGAGGTGGAACGCACCGGCAATGCCACCGCGGTGGTCCGCAGGATACTGGATCGTGGTGAGCGGCTGATGGGCTTCGGCCACCGGGTATACCGGGCCAAGGACCCGCGAGCCCGAGTGCTGCACCGGATCTGCAAGGAGCTCGGCGCACCGCGCTATGACGTTGCGGTGGCCCTGGAGGGCGCCGCGCTGGCCGAGCTGCAGGAGCGGCGGCCAGAACGGGTGATCGAGACGAACGTTGAATACTGGGCCGCGGTGATCCTCGACTTCGCGCAGGTTCCGCCGCACATGATGCCGGCGATGTTCACCTGCGCCCGCACCGCGGGCTGGTGTGCGCACATCATGGAGCAGAAACGCACCGGCCGGTTGGTCCGCCCCACCGCACGTTACGTCGGCCCCGATCCCCGACGCCCGCAGGATGTGACGGGCTGGGATGAGATCGGGCACTCCTGACCGCTTACCGCCGCATTCAGCGGGCTCAGCGTGGTTATTCGGTAGTCATTTACCCCGCTGAGCCCGCTGAATGCGCAAAGCGAGGCTGGCGCAGCGCGTACCGGGCGAACAGCTGGCCTTCGGACTCCAGCAGCCAGATCAGGTCGAGGCCGACGGGCTCGGCCAGCGGCGCCTGATCGACGATGGACAGCGATCCGGCGCCGCCGGCCAATGCCGGCGCGATGGCCAGGAACAGCTCGTCGACCAGGCCGGCGGGCAGCAGCGAGGCATTGAGCGTCGGCCCGCCCTCGCAGAGCACGGAGCGCACCCCGTGCTCGGTGCGCAACCGGGCGAGCATCGTGGCCAGGTCCAGCTCCCCGCCTGGGGCCGGGCGCAGGTAGCTCACCTGCGCCGCGCACGGTGTGAGTCCTTCGGCGCTGGCGGTGAGCACGACCACTCGGGAGTGTGGATCGGCCAGCAGCGGCAGATCTGAGGGCAAGGCGAGCCGGCCGCTGACGACGACCGCGAGTGGATCGGGCGCCAGCCCGCGGGCGACCCGGCGCTCCCGGCGCTGCGGGTCGCGGACCAGGCGCCCGTACCGCTCGGTGCGCACTGTGCCGGCGCCGACCAGGACCGCGTCGACGTGCGCCCGCAGCTCATGGAACAGCTGCCGATCGGCGGGATTGCTGATCGGGGCGGTCCGGTGCGCCACCGTCGCCATGCCGTCGACCGTGGCCACCATGTTGAGCACCACGTACGGGCGGTGCTCAGCGGCCAGGTCGGCGAGCGCGAGGCCTTCCAATGCCTCAATGGCGGTGACGGTTCCCGGCTCGGGCAGCAGCCGGCGAAGCACCACCGGTGGCACGCTCATGCCGGATGGCCCGGTGGGATGTTCTTGGCCCGGTGGAACTCGAAATGCGACTGATTGCCCTCGTGGTGGGCCACAATCGGCTCGAGCAGGAAACCGACATGGTCACCGAGATCGAGCCGCTCGAGCACTCGTCCGACGAACCAATTCCGGCAGTCCTGCAGGATCGGCAGCCCACCCGGGCCGGGCTCCCAGGCGCAGCGGGCGAACTTGTCCACGTCGTCACCGCTGTGGCCGCCGAACAGTCGGGCCAACGCCTCTGCTTGTTGTGGGACGAAGTGCACGACCATCGCCTCGGAGCCGTTCGCCACCCGGTAAGTGTGGTTCTTGCGTGACAGGCAGACCAGGAAGCGCGGTGGGTCGATGCTGCTCTGGGTGCCGAACCCGACCAAGCAACCAGCCCGCTGCTCGCCGGCGCGGACGGTGACAATGAACATCGAGTAATCGAGCTCTCCGACCAGCTCACCGAAGATCGACGTGACGTCCACGGCGCTCAACCTACCTGCGCGCTCGTCCTCGTGCGGCCAGCTCATAGTGGCCCGAGCAGACCCGGGCAGGTGAGCGACCTCGTCGATGTGCTGGTGTTCGGTGAAGTATCGGGCCTGTTCGCGCAGGTTGGTGACACGGCGGGAGCGGATGCCGCCAGCGGCGTCCAGGGCCGCGTGTCCGATGGTGGCGGCCTGGATCGGGTCGCCGGTGGCCATGGTGGGACTGGCGAGTTTGGTCAGGCAGGCCGTCCGGGGACGGGCGTGGCTGGCGGTGTGCCCATCGGCTGCGGCGGTGAGCTGGTCGGTGGCCTGTGTGCGGTTATGGCCGAGTACTACGAGGTCGAACAGGGCCTCCCTGGTGTTCCCGGCGAGGAAGGCGGCGTTGTAATAAGTCGTGAACGGTGGGTGATTGGCCGGGGTGGAGCGCGCGAAAGTGGTCCTCGGCGGTGCCGATGGCGGCCAGGGTCTCGTTGACCCGGCGCATCCCACAGGTGCCACTGGCCGCAGCCACAACGCCCCCTGGGAACCGGTCGGCGCGCTCATCGGGGGTCTGGGCCAGGGCGGATACGATCCCGCGGCGCCGCGCTGCTTGCCTGTGGCCGTGCCGGACCACTCCTGCCGCGCTCCCTGTTCTCCGGCGCTGCGGGCTTGCCCGGATTGTCGTCGCGCGACAGCGGGTTCAGGGAGCTGAATGTTACCGGTGCTCGAGTGCCCGGCTGAAAAACCGCCGGGCGGCCGCCAGATCCCGCTTCTCAGAGACCAGGGATATCGATGACCTGACCGTACTGAGCCCAATACAGGTAGACCCACCGTCCGGCGACTTGACATAGATCTCGTCCACAAACTGCGCGATCTTGTCTTCCACGAGGTGTTCCACCGATGCAACAGTCCCTCAGGCAGTTGCCGACACTGCGGCTACGGGTAGAGCGGGGTGCTGCAGCGGCATCCGCCGGTGAGGTGGCTGATCTGGCCCTCGGTATCGGGATTCCTGCGGTACTCGGTTCCGTCGTCGAGCAGGACATCGATCGTGCCGAGTGGGTCAACAGCCGTGACCGTGCCTCGCCGGACTCGCCGAGTTCCGATCTCGGGATCCGAAGCGCCGAACACGATCACCCGATCCGAGGGCCGGAAGTGGCTCCACTCCCAGCCGTTGAAGTCGTACCAGGCGCCGGTGAAGGTGCGGGATACCACGGACGGCGTCGCTCCGATTGCCGCAGCGACACGGCGTATCGTGTCCACCGACGCTGGTGCGGCAGGTCGGGCAGACGCGGTCCGGTCGACCCATCCGGTCAGGCTTGCTGTCGGAAGGCCGGCAGAGGCCTCGATCGAGCTCAGCGCCCGTCCCGGCTGGTAGCGCTCAAGAAGCACCGCCACCCGTGTTGCGATCATCGATCAACCTCCCGCTTAGAGAATCCATGCTATCTCCGCAGGTGCGGTCGAAATTTCTATTTATAACCGCTTACGCTATATTATCGCCGAATTTTCACCGTAGTTACGTCGAACCGCTCCAGGGTGGCCGGGCGGCGGCTAGACCAGCCGCGGCTCGACCCGGCCAAACCGGCCGGTCACCCGACCGAGCAACTCATCAACATCCTCGACCATGGCTCTATCGCTACGCTCCGTGGCCGTGGCCACGGCCACGGCGTGATCTTCTGACGTTGACACAACCAGGGATGATCATGCGGTGGCTGCCCTACGTCCCGAACCGACACGCTGCAAGATCACGATCTACGGCCGGAGTCCTGAGCAGAGCAACTCTCCACCGCAGGCTGCCAGCCGTGGCGATCCGCCAACCTAAGCAACAGCTCCGCCCATGCCTGTTCCGCCGTTGCGGAACTCTTTGGATCATGAATCCGCATACAAGGATGGTCATGCCTTGAATAACCGCTTCTGCTGCTAGCATTATAAAGCTTGATGATCACCTCGCTGGAAGGTGGTGCAGATGAGGTTCGACACGCGAGCCCGACCCATGGTTGGGCCTGCTCGCCCTATGGGCCGGTTAGTCACTACAACCCGACCACGACAGCCTGACCAGCCGCACCCGACGGTAGGCGGTGTAGTGATCGGCGGCCGGGTAGCCCGCGGGGTCGCGCTGATCGCGGCCAAGCCCCCGGGACTCCAACGGAAAGGATGAGAAATGATTCTTATCGTCTTAACGGTCGTAGTCATCGCGTTGTTTATTGCCGTTCTGGCGATCTTCCTCTTCAGGATTGGCTTGCTACTTAACCGCACCGCCGACGACCTCGATGACTGCTCGCAAAACGTGAAGAACATTGCCTACCAGACCAAGGCAATCGGGCCTGGTGTCGTGCGCATCAACGAAACCGGTACAACAGTATTAGGCGCGCTGCCGCTGCTGTGCAATGGCGCTGAAAGCGTCGCCGTCGCTAAGGGGGCTCCCTATGCGGATCCTTCGGATCCTTCTACGGTTCCTCCTGTAGCTGCTCCTTCTAGGGTTCCTTCTACGGTCCCTCCGCGGGGTTCAGGTTACCTGGATACCCCTGATACCCCTCCGCGAGGTTTAGGTTACATGGACGCATAGTGACGACGATTCTGGGCCGGCTAGTACGGCAACGGCATTTTATGAGGGTTGGTAGCGGTGATAGCAGGCGTAGGCTTGGTGTTGGCGTTGTCGCCACTCTAGTGTGACCAACTGATGATAAGGTGGGGTAAGATTAAGTGGCGACGTTTCCGGGCAGGTATTCGGCTTCACCGGTGGCGCTTGCGCCGAGCTGGATGGTTGTTCGCAAGGCGCGCCACATCCTCGCCGAGAGTAAACGATTCACGAGAGAGAAGAGAGACCAAAAATGATCCTGTGGTGGATTGGTAATCTCATTTTACTCTTCGTGGTGCTGCCCATTGTGGTAGTGCTGATGAAACGTATCGTCGCGCCAGTGGATCGAATCCAGACGACGGTGGATGACATCCTGCACAACGGCGTCATTCTGACTGGGAACCTCGACAATGTACCAGAGCTATTGACTGTGACAGACAGCGCGGTCAAGGAGATCTCCATCGGCGCGACCAGCTACGTAAAACGCGTTGGTCATCTGCTGAATGCATTGGGCGTCTAGCAAGCTGATGACCCGAGAAATACGGTCCACTATAGCAATCATATCGGAACACGCTCCCGTTGGCGGACCTGCGACAGACGATCGACCACACTGAGGTCATCGGAGGTTCGGAATGCGGAAACGCTAGACTTGGAGGTTAGCGATGCCATTTATGCTCGGGTACGGCGGCGGGCCGGACGGCTATGCGATTGAAGAGGTCACCTTTGGGTGGGTCGCAATAGCCATGGGCGTCGGCGTCTTGCTTGTAGTGATCCTATTATTGGGTTCTCTTGTGTCCATGGTGAAATCTATCAACCAAGGCGTGCGGGGAGTGCGGGACACCCTACGGGCTATCCCGGAGAATACCGCGAATGCGGAGTTTATTCCCATCACGGCTGACAGGGTCGACTTGCTACTGGCAGAGGGCCTTGAGCATCACGCGTTTCTGACCAGGGTTCAGGCTGGTTGAGGAACGCCGGCTGAAAAGGCTAGACAGACATGACTCCTAAGCCCTGTCATAACCTTAGGTCGCAAACGGCTCCTCCGCGTTGATCTAAACGGTGAAATAAAAGATATGAACCCGTTACACTTCAAGTGTGACACGTCATTAGCAAATCACGAATAAATCGAGCCAACCGACTGGTAGAACCGTCACAAGCACCGAAGACTGCGCCGCATCTAGAGGCTTATGAATTAGCCCATGCGTCCAGTAGCTCAGGCGCTGGAAGGAAAGGGGAAGTTCAGTAACGCGGGGTATTGCAACGACGATGTCCGGACACTGGCCCACGGAAACGAAGAAGTATCGACTCGCTCTGATCGAGCTCGTAGAGCGGCCGCGCTGATCTGCAACTCCGGGAGCGCGCCGCCACCTTCCGTACGTTCGACGATCGCTACTTGCGGTGCGAGGTCGCGTGACTTGCTACTGGAGGTCGAGCTCGACTCGCTGGGTGTCTGGGTGATGGTGAAGTACCAGTCAGCGGCCTGGGGGTCACCGGCGTCTTTCCACCAGTGGTAGGCGGCTTCGACTTCATCCCACAATCGCCGTGACCCATGCTGGCGTACTTCATAGGGACCATCGGACTTCGGGTGATGCCGCAGGCTGGCCCATGCCCCTGAGCCTGGGGCGATCAGCCAGAGAGTGCCGTGATCATCGTCGTGGCCCGGGCGCCAGTACAGGTGCCGGCAGTCGGGCACTCGCAGGCTTACGGCCAGCTGCGCGTCGTAGTCCCCGGCTACTTCGAAGGGATACACCTCGGTCACCGAGGTGTCGGCGTGCTGGTCATCCCGGACGAACCTGCTGACCGAGACCCGAGGGACCCGCTGGTCACGTAGCCACATGAACCACGCCTTACCGACAATGCGGCCAGTGGCGGTGCCGTCACCGAGTGGCTCCAGCACCAGCAACCCCGTCGAAGTAGGCGTTGGCCCACGGAGTGAGAATCCGCCCGCCCGGCCGGGTCTGTGACACCCAAGCATCCGGCACATGTTGGACGCTGGCGGTACACAAGACCCGGTCATACGGTGCCCTGTCATGGTGGCCGAGCGCACCATCCCCAGCCAGTACCGTGACTGCGTCGTAGCCTGCCGTCTTGAGTGCCCGCTGGGCGTGCTCGACCAGCCTCTCGTCGATCTCCACGCTGACTACGTTGGGGGCGCCGAGCCGGTGCGCCAGCAGGGCAGTGTTGTAGCCGGTACCGGTGCCGATCTCCAGCATTCGCTCGCCCGGTTGGACGCCGGACGCGGCGAGCATCTGCGCCACGATGCCCGGGTGGCTGGCGGAGCTGGAGATGTCGCGGCCGTGCCCGTCCGGGCCCACCGGGTAGCCGTCGTCGACCTGGACGGTCACTGACCAGTTCTCATAGGCGATCTCCAGCCACCGGTCCGGTTGTTCGCGGCGACGCACCGGCACCAGGTCATTCGGGCCGTCAATGGTCGGATCGTGTCGCCATATTGTGTCGGGAATGAAAACGTGGCGGGGCACGGCCAGAAAGGTTGCCCGCCATTCTGGTGTGAGGTCACCGTCAGCAGTCAGCTGCTCTACCAAGTTCGGGTCTTTCTTACCCTCGTCCGGATCCTTGGCCACAGCGCCCTCCCAGTTAACGTCCCTAGGGGAACTTCACGCCAAACCGTAGGACACCAAGCGATCGCTGAGTTGGCGGACGGCGGTGGTGTGTTTCTAGGGCGGGTTCTCAGTGTCGGACTTAGCGTTGTCGGTCGCGGGTGCGGCACCGGGCTCCTGCATTGCGCGCCGTGTGCGGGGGACGATGCGGGCAGCGGCTTCGCGGCGACAAGCGCGGTTTCCCCACCCGCCACTCGCGCTGGCGTGTTTGGGTCCGTTATCAGCTTAGGGGTGGTGGATCGCTCAGCGCGGCACGGACCGCGGCGCGGACGTCGATCTCCCGGCACTGCCGGAGTGAGTCCTGCTGCAGTGGCGCCACCCAGGTGATCGGGCCGCGTGTGGTCATCGTGGGTGGCAGCAGTAGGGCTGTGGTGACCCGGTGCACCCCGGGTGGCCAGGACAGCGTGACCTCGTAGCGTTCGTTGGCGAGGAGCACCTGGTGTTCGGGGGCATAGGGGTGGACCAGCACCGGTGGTAGGCAACGCTGTCGGATGAGGATCGCTCTCACCTGGATGGCCAGCATGATCAGTGCCACCAGGTCGTGCTCCAGGCTCAACCGCACTTGGTCACCGCGTGAGGTGACTGGCCAGTCCCACGCTCAGTAGTCGGCCCCGGTCGGAAACGGCCGTTCGTGGGCACTAGTGGCGGCCACTGCCCCATCGCTGCCGCTGCCGTTGGTCGTACCTATCGCGTGCTTGGGTGCACCGGGGCCGGCGCGAACCAGGCCCGCCCCGTTCTTGGCGTCCTCGGTGCTAGTCACGTCCACGTCACAGCTCCGACGAGCACCAGCGCCCCACCTGGATTGGGCGCAGACTCCTGGCCGGGGTCGGATAGTGCACGGCGAGAACGGGGGCCATCGGGATCATCCCCGTTCCCGCCACGAGCCGGGTCCGGCCGTCCCGCCCTGGGGTACCTGCGGGGTGGAAGCGGGGGCGAGACGGCCGGAGTCTGGTGTCGTGGGATGCGCAGGTCGAGCGGTTCGGTTCCGATCCGGGACAGTACGTCGGTGTCGCTGGGATCGTTGCGGGCCGTCGGGGTAGGGCCGGAGTGGTCGGGTGGACTTCCCGTACCGGATGGTGCGGTGTCTGGTCCCAGCTCGTCGGCGAGGTGGGACAGCAGTTGCGCGGTGTCGGGTTGGCGCAGCAGCCAGTAACTCGCGGTGAGATGGTCCGGCAGCATTGGCGGCGGGGTCCGACCATCGCTCCGGAGTGCCGGCAGGACCGGCAACGACCCCGCTGATCGATTGGGTGATCGCGCAGCAGCAGGTACAGCACGGCAGTGGCCTGGCACTGGATCGAGCCGATCCCGTCGACGGCGCCGGGCCCGGCGTGCACGGCCCGATGCAGGACCCCGCGCAGGGCGTCACACATGAGCTGGTGGCTGGTCTGACCGACGGTCCGGCCTCTGCCGGCCACGGGCATCACACCGACACCGTCTGCCGCGCTGCGGCCAGGATCGACTGCAACCGGGGTAGCTGCGTCGAGCCGCTCGCGACGGCCCTCACGTGGCGGTCCTTCGTCATGGTGGTCGGTGTTGCGGGTCGGATGCTCACCGTTGCTCCTGTCCAAGCCCATGGCGGTGAGGTGCCCTGCCCGATCGGCATGCCGTAGCCACCTCCCTGGGAACTCGCTGTCGTGGGTTGATGCGGTTGACTGCCCGCAAGCTTGGTGTCGATCATGGGAGGGTGGGTCCCCGCGCGGGCAGGAACATTTCCCCAGCCATCGCGGTCATGCTGACGTGGGCGCATGGGCATCCACTCGGGACACTTCGGCGTCGATACGACCGCTGGGCTGCCGCTCCTGACCGGCCGGGGCTACCGTTTCGCGGCGAGTTCGGTACCGCACGCGAACGTCAGGGGGGTGGGCGATGCCCAGGAAAGCGGAAACCTCGGCGAAAGCCAAGCGTGATCAACTGCGCGACCGCATGCGCGCCCTGGGGTGCACGATCCCCCAGATCGCGGCCGAGATGGGCCGCCGGTTGACCCTGCGGCCTCGCGTGGCCTGGCGCCATGCCCTGGGGTGGCCGCAGTGGAAGGTGGCGCAGCAGTACAACACCATCCACCCGGGGCCAGCCTGTCGGACCACCGCGTCAGTGACTACGAGACCTGGCCGCACGGCGGTACCCCACCCATTCAACAGCTATCCAAATCGGCAGTCTACGGCCAAGCAGCCAAAGAACTGATCAACGCCAGGCTGGCCACCCTGCGCCAGACCTGCGCATCAAGGACTACACGTCACCAAAATTGACAAGGCTTTTCCACGAGGTACGAGCCGTTATGAACACCGGCAGTTGATTTTCGGGCTTGCTATAACAGTACGGCGAGATCTGCCAGATCCGCCAGGCCGACCGCACGTACGCATGCAACTCGGCGACCGACGGCAGCTCGTATGGCATGGCAGGTTGTGTCAGCGCCCGGTATAACCCCACGCCAGCGATCGGTCATGCTCGACCGATCGCTGGCAGGCGCCCCCGGTTCGGGCAGGAGGGCCGACCTGATGGATTAACGGTCGGCGCACGTGTCCTGGTAGCTGACGCCGGGGGCGTACTGGTCCCA
>JBOHHF010000024.1:0-5715 GCA_050700495.1 Pseudonocardiaceae bacterium | reverse complement strand
GGATAGCCCCGCTCAGTCCGCTGAATTCGGTGGAGTGGGGGCGGCGCGGAGGGCGGCGTGGAGAGCTTGGAGGGGGCGGACGGTGATGTCGTTGCGGATCAGGGCCTCGATGCCTTGGACGGCGGCTGCGGCGCCCTGCACAGTGGTGATGCACGGGATATCCCTCGACACTGCGGCGGTGCGGATCTCGTAGCCGTCGACCCGGGGACCCCGATTACCATACGGCGTGTTGATGATCATATCGACTTCCCCGGCATTGATCAGGTCGACGATGTTGTCCGGACCCTCGAAGTGCTTGCGCACCACGGTGCACGGTATGCCGTTGCGACGCAGCGTGTTGGCGGTTCCCCGGGTGGCGAGGACCTCGAAACCAAGATCGGCCAACCGCTTGGCGGGAAACACCATGGCCCGCTTGTCCCGGTTGGCCACCGACACGAAGACCCGCCCCGACGTGGGTAGCGAGCCGTAGGCCGCGGCCTGGGACTTCGCGAAAGCCTGCCCGAATGCGGCATCGATGCCCATCACTTCGCCGGTGGACTTCATCTCCGGGCCGAGCAGCGAGTCCACCCCTTGACCCTCCGGGGTGCGGAACCGGTGGAAAGGCAGCACGGCCTCCTTGACGGCCACCGGCGCGTCGGCGGGCAGGTCACCACCGTCGCCGTGCGGTAGCAGCAGGCCCTCAGCCCGCAACTGCGCGATGCTGGCGCCGAGCATGATCCGGGCGGCGGCCTTGGCCAGTGGCACCGCGGTGGCCTTGGAGACGAACGGCGCCGTGCGGCTGGCCCGTGGGTTGGCCTCCAGCACGTAGAGCACGTCGCCCTTGAGCGCGTACTGCACGTTGAGCAGGCCGCGCACTCCGATCCCGTGAGCGATCGCCTCGGTCGAGGCGCGCACCGCGGCCAGATCGGACTCGCCCAGCGTGATCGGCGGCAACACGCAGGCAGAGTCGCCGGAATGGATTCCGGCCTCCTCGATGTGCTCCATGATCCCGCCGAGGTAAACCTCGGTGCCGTCGCACAGCGCGTCGACGTCGATCTCGACGGCGTCGTCGAGGAAGCGGTCCACCAGCACCGGATGCTCGGGGGCGATCTCGGTGGCACGGGTGATGTAGCCGGCCAATGTCTCCTCGTCGTAGACGATCTCCATGCCACGCCCGCCGAGCACGTAGGAGGGACGAACCAGCACCGGATAGCCGATCTCCTCGGCGATCTTGCGGGCCTCCGCGAAAGACGTCGCTGTCCCATAGGCCGGTGCGGGTAAGCCAGCCCGCTCCAGTACCGCCCCAAAGGAACCGCGGTCCTCGGCGAGGTGAATCGCCTCTGGAGTGGTGCCGACCACTCCGACGCCCGCGTCGGCCAGCCGCTGCGCCAGCCCCAGCGGGGTTTGGCCGCCCAGCTGTACGATCACCCCCGCCACGGTCCCTGAGGCCCGCTCGGCGTCCACCACCTCCATGACGTCTTCGAAGGTCAACGGCTCGAAATAGAGCCGGTCAGCGGTGTCGTAGTCGGTCGACACGGTCTCCGGGTTGCAGTTAATCATCACGGTTTCGTAACCGAGCCCGTTGTTGTCAGGAGCGCAGCGCAAGGCGATCGCGGCGTGCACGCAGGAGTAGTCGAACTCGATGCCCTGCCCGATCCGGTTCGGCCCGGAGCCCAGAATGATCACCTTGGGTCGTTCCCGCTGCGGGGTGATCTCGGTCTCGGCGTCGGGGTCGCTCTCGTAGGCGGAATAGTGGTAGGGGGTGCGGGCGGCGAACTCGGCGGCGCAGGTGTCCACGGTCTTGTAGACCGGCCGCACGCCCAGGCGGTGGCGCAGTGCTCTGATCTCGGGCTCGGTGTGGCTGCCACGCACGGCGGCGAGCTGCCGGTCGGAGATACCGGCCCGTTTGGCCCGGCGAAGCAATGGCTCGTGCAGCTCCGCCACGGCGACGAGTTCGGCGTGTAGCTCGACCACACCGGCAATCTGGTCGATGAACCATGGATCGATACCCGAGGCTTCGGCGACCTGCGCCACGGTGGCGCCAAGCCGCAGCGCCCGCTCGGCGGTGTAGAGCCGGCCGTCATGGGGGACCCGCAGCGCTTCCAGCTCCGAGCTTACAGACGTCGACGGTGGATCGGGCCTGGTCCAGAAGCCGGCGTCGGGAGTCTCCATCGAGCGCAGCGCCTTGCCCAGCGCCTCGGGGAATGAACGGCCCAGCGCCATCGCCTCACCGACCGACTTCATGGTGGTAGTGAGCGTCGGGTCCGCGCCGGGAAACTTCTCGAAGGCGAACCGGGGTACCTTCACGACCACATAGTCCAGGGCGGGTTCGAAACAGGCCGGGGTCTCGCCGGTGATGTCGTTGGTGATCTCGTCGAGGGTGTAGCCGATCGCGAGCTTCGCGGCGATCTTGGCGATAGGGAAGCCGGTGGCCTTGGATGCCAGCGCCGACGAGCGGGACACCCGGGGGTTCATCTCGATCACGACCAACCGGCCGTTTTCGGGATGCACCGCGAATTGGATGTTGCAGCCGCCGGTGTCCACCCCGACCGCGCGCAGCACCGCGATGCCGACGTCGCGCATGTGCTGGTATTCGCGGTCGGTCAGGGTCATCGCTGGGGCGACGGTCACCGAGTCCCCGGTGTGCACACCCATCGGGTCGATGTTCTCGATGGAGCACACCACCACCACGTTGTCCCGGTGGTCACGCATCAGCTCCAGCTCGTATTCCTTCCAGCCCAGCACGCTTTCCTCGATGAGCACCTCGTGCACCGGGCTCTCAGCTAGCCCCCGGGAGGACAGTCGAGCCAGCTCCTTCTCGGTGTGCGCGATCCCGGAGCCGAGCCCGCCCATGGTGTACGACGGCCGGATCACCACCGGCAGGCCGAGCTCACCGGCCGCCTCGCGCACCTGGTCCAGTGACCCGCAGACGGCGCTGCGCGGCACCTCCGCACCCACAGCGCGGACGACGTCCTTGAACTTCAGCCGATCCTCGCCGCGCTGGATCGAATCGATATCAGCACCGATCAATTTAATGCCGTACCGCGCCAGCACCCCGCGCTCGTGCAGCGCGACGGCAACGTTCAGCGCAGTCTGGCCGCCCAGCGTGGCCAGCAACGCTGTCACGGGAGTCCCACCCGCCTGCTCGGCGGCGATCACCTTCTCGACGAACTCCGGGGTGATCGGCTCGATGTAGGTGGCATCGGCGAGCTCTGGATCCGTCATGATCGTCGCCGGGTTGGAGTTCACCAGGCTGACCCGCAACCTTTCCTCCCGCAGCACCCGGCAAGCCTGCGTCCCCGAGTAATCAAACTCACAAGCTTGCCCGATCACAATCGGCCCCGACCCGATCACCAACACATGCGAGATATCAGCCCTCCGCGGCACTGCTGCCCCCCGCAACGAGTCGTCGCACTCCGTCCCGGAACACCTGGAAGCTCCGAGAGCGGTTGGCGTCCACATTCATGTGTTGCGCGACCTCGGTAGCTGCTGCAGTCTTGGCGAGACCACCCAAGTGGTAACCGTGCTTCTGGAGCACACGCTCCAGCGCCTCCCATGTACCCCCTGCAATTGCATCGGGGTTGCGGTACTTCGCCTGTTGCCCAAGGGAGACGGGGACCCGGGGGGAGGCTGCACAGAGCGCTGGAACGTCGCCAAAGAACCATGCTTCGAGTTCTTCTACGGCGATCCGGTTGAGCATGTGCGCCTGGCGGCTAGTTGGTGCTGCCGTTGCTGTCGGCAATCCCGCGGCAGCTGCCATCTGCTCCATATCGCCCTTGAGTGCTAGACAGTCATGATTGTCGCGATCGACCAGAACGACCAAGCAGGTGCCCGTTCTGGTAGGCCAGGAGGCGTAGCCCTTGAGCCTGTCCGGAAGCTTCTTCAGGAGGTCGGTCTTCCCCTGAAAAACGCGTATCTTAAAGTCAACGCCCGGAACGATACGGGGCAGTAAGATCCGCAGCGTCTGCTCGGCGGAGCGCTCCTCGACGAGAACTTCAAGGTTCACGCGCCGACCCGTACCCTCGGCCGACCACCCCGCACCAGCGGATCGCCAGCTTCGAAGTAACCTTCCATCCACAAGTTCCCGAGAAGACCGCCCGCGTCGGCCTGCGCAACTACATGGACCATGTCGGAGGCCCTGACCGTGCGAGTGAAGCCTTCGCCATCTCGGTAAAGCACCCACAGCTCCTTCGGACGCAGAGCGTCCACAAAGTAGGGCGAGAGGTAGGCCAGCAGCTTAAGCGTGCCATCAGAGGCGTACTTCGCCAGAACAGGCTCGTCGAACGGCGCATCCTTAAATCTCAAGAGCAGCCGCCCGTCGGCGAGCCACTCCGTGTCGACCCGCTCGAGTGGAGGTACGCGATCTGCTAACACGCGCAGGATTTTGTTAAGGCGGGTGGGGTGCTGCTCGCTGAGGTACTGGACGACATTGGGCAGGTTATCGCCAGTCTCGGACAGTCTCACTTGTGGACCGGCTTCGGGAACGGTGCGCTTGGTGCCTCCGCTGAGGTAAGAGAGATACCACCCGGAGATGAACCGACGCAGGTGGGCCACCCGCGGGTGGCGGGCCAGACCGCCAAGCGTGCTCACCGCTAACAGATCTGGGCTGTCAAGCTGCTCGTCGGTGGAAACTCTCCTGGCGTCGTCGTATAACCGGCCCTCACCGCGTTGGAAGTTGAGGATGTCCCTCGGTGCCCCCGAGCCCGGTGAAGTGCTCCAGCGCAGCAACTCACCCACGACCACGGGCGAGCCGTTCTCCTCGTCGAGCCTCAGACGGTAGGTCACCAACCTTTCCCCGGGGGTCTGCCGGTAGGCAATCTCGATGGTGATCGGACCGTTCTCGCCACGGCTGCGCAGTTCACGGATGCGATTGCGATGATCCCACGCGGCACGGAGGTTCGTCGTGAACGCCTCGTGCAGGAAGGCAAAGACGTCGAACACCGTAGATTTGCCGCTGCCGTTGGGGCCGAGCAGGACAGTGAGCGGGGTGAGGTCGGAGAACTCCACGTCGCGCAACACCCGGTAGTTCTGGATGCGGAGACGCTGGATCGTGGACTGCTTGGTGACCGGCGTCGTCATCGGTGCCCCTCCATCAACTCGCAGAACCGGTCGAACAGGTCGGCCGCGTCATGCGGACCCGCAGCGGCCTCCGGGTGATATTGGACGCTGAAGGCTGGGGTGTCGAGGCAGGTAAGGCCTTCTACGGTGCCGTCGTTGGGGCAGGAGTGGCTTACTACCGCGGTACCGAAGTCGGAGTCGAAGCGCTCCCCCGGCTCTCCGACAACGGCGAAACCGTGGTTCTGCGAGGTGATCGCCACCCGCCCGGTGGCGTGCTCGATGACCGGGACGTTGAGCCCGCGGTGCCCGTAGGGCATCTTGTAAGTGCCCCGCCCCAGGGCCCGACCGAGGATCTGATTACCGAAGCAGATCCCGAACAGCGGCACCCGCCGCGCCAGGATCGCGCGGGTCAACGAGACCGCGTGGTCCGCAGTGGCCGGATCGCCCGGACCGTTGGACAGGAACACCCCGTCGGGTTCCTGCTCCAGCACCTGATCCACCGTGGCGGCAGCCGGCAACACATGCGTCTCGATCCCTCGAACAGCCAGCATCCGCGGCGTGTTGGTCTTAATCCCCAAATCCACCGCCACCACCCGAAACCGGTGCTTACCCACCCCGCATTCAGCGGGCTCAGCGGGGCTAACGCCACCCCAGTAACCCCGCTGAGCCCGCTGAATG
>JBOHHF010000023.1:0-18922 GCA_050700495.1 Pseudonocardiaceae bacterium | reverse complement strand
CATTGCGGTACTGATTCACCCAATTTCCTAGAGTTCCGTCGTTCACACCGAGTTCCCGAGCGACCTGGACAATCGGACGTGAGTTCTCAATCACCAGCCGCACGGCCTCACCCCGAAACTCGGGACTAAACTTGCGATACTTCCGAGGCATTTCTGGTGCCACCCTTCGATCCCGACCCTATCCGGGTCATGGTCCGTGAACAACGGGGCACCTCAGTAAGTCACGGCACGGCGAAATTTGAAGTTCGCCCCGAATGTCGGAGCTTTGCAAGACGACCACTGAGTGACAATAGGCCAAACGGGAAATCACTCGGTTGTGAACTGGGGGGTCGGGATAAGCAGTGGCTGCTCGCAAGAAAAATAAGTACATCTACGCGTGGAGCAGCCTTATTGCCGCTGGGGCCTACGTGATCTACTTCATACACACCAGGAGTGGACTAAGCTGCTGGCTGTTCACCTTCCTATCACCTTCTTCGTTTTGGCATGCTTCTTCCTCTTTGCAATACCGACTCGATGCCGTTTCCCCGGACGGAACGGCCCATGCAGAAATAGGTCTTACGGAATTATATTTGGCTGCACGCAGTACCACTGGTTGATGAAAGCTCGCGCCAAGCCGGGAATCGGTGAGCAAGAAACCCCGCGGTCTCCCGCACGCGGTCGGGGGCGAGCGGCTGGAGGCGCCGAATTTGAAGCGATACACATCAGAATTGAGGAAACCGGTAAAGACCGTATCAGCCGCTGTTTGGGAGTGCTGAGCGCTTGCATCGGTCTCATAACATCGACTCCAACCATCGTGACATGGGTAAGAGCGACCGTAAGATGGGTCATATCTCTGTTTGGCTAAATCTGCGAAGTCGGGATTGTGGACCTATCGGGCGCGCTGAAGCGCGGGCCGCGCGATAAGCAGCCTTAGGGCTGCTGTCGGTGACGCCGGTCCAGCTGCCGCACCACCGCAGTCCGTTCTCGGCGCTGGCGACCCCCGCCAGCCGGGAGGTACTGCTGACCGTCCCGCGCCGTAGCGCTCAACGGCACGCAGCCGCGTCATGCTGGAACCGACCGGCCGCCGGGAGCCGAAGCACGGGGAGGCTCAACCGGTGGCCGGCCGGGGATCAGGTGACGCTGGGATCGCACTCGTCGCACGGGCCGACGTAGCAGCCCGCGCCGACCAGCGGCACCCGATGCCCCCACTCACCGATGAAGTAACCCCGCGGCTGACTGTCGCCGTACTGCGCGGCCTGCGCCCTGGGATCCGGGGCCGCCGGGGATAGCCCAGCGCTGCCCGAACCGGCGTCCGGCGGGTCCCAGCGCGTCACCGCGGGGCCTGCTCGGTCGGCGACCGCCGCGGCGATGCCGTCCAAGAACGGCCGGGGGTTGACGACTGTCATCGCCCACCTGGAGTCGCACCGGTCACACGCCCAGGCTTCAACGCGAGGTGTGCGGCTGGTCTGCCGGACCGCCTCACTCGACCAGCACACCGGGCACGTCACGTCGAGGTCAATTACCGGAGATCCCGAAGTCCGCACAGCCACGCGGACTTCGGGGGCCAGCTCGGTCACCGGTCCTGCCGCACGATGACTCCGGGTGGACAGTCGACGTCGACCCCGGCGTTCCAGTCGTGCTCGTTGGCATCCCTGAGGCACCCCAGGCAGTACACGTGGTCGCGCTTGCAGTCATCCGGACAGACAGAACTCGGCAGCTCTGAACGGGCCAACACCGCCCCGCACAGCGTCATGTGGTGACGCTCAGCGATCGCATCATCGGCCACCAGCAAATGAAGCCAGCCATGCCCGTCGTCCTCGGTGCTACAGCCCATCTCGGTCAGCCGGTCGGGCTCGGTCTCGTGGTGAGGTGTCTCAGGTACGCCGATTCGCGTGTTTGTCCCGTCAGTCATCCGACAGAAACTGCGGCCTAGATCACGCTAGTTGTCCACACTCCGTGGACCCCGGCGGCCAACCCCAAAGCGGTTAAGCAAGCTTTCCAGCTCCCACACCCGGTGCGTGGCACGGCGATCGATGGTGAGCGCCAGGTCCAGAGCGATCGGGTCGTTACGGAGCCGAACCGGTGCCATCCGGTCGGCGGCGTCCAGGTGTCGGATCGCCTCCGCGTCGCGGTTGGGTCCGTCCTGCACCAGCGCCCGAGCCAGATCGAAATACAGCGCCGCAGATCTCTCTTGGCTATTGAGGATGGCCACATTCAGCGGCATTCGGGTAGCCAGCTCATAGGCCCGGCCGCCCTCACCCATCTCGATACCTATCGCCAACCGCCACACTGCGACATTGGTAGGACCGAAGTGCATTTGCATCCCGTTACACTCCCCGATCCGTGCGGCGATGCTCTCGGCCTGGGCTAAATGTGTGCGCGCGTCGTCATTCTGCTTGTCGCGCGCCGCGCGCTGCGCCTGCACGAGATGTGTCATGCCGAGCATCTCCGCGGCCAGCGTGTCCTCATGGCTCAGGCGAGCTGATGACCCTAGCTCGTCAATCCCGGCGGTGAGCACCCGCGATGCGCGACCACGTGCGGTAAGCCACATCAGTTGCAATGCCCAGCACCACCGGGCGAAACCAATCAGCCCAGCATCGCCATACCGACAGGCCATGTCGTACCCACGTTCGGCCGCCGAGACCGACAAGTTGGCATTGCCCGCGATCCTATTCGCGACGTCGCCAGCCACGATGCACGCCAGCACAAGCGCTGTGAACGCGCGGTCGCGATCGGCCGATCCAGCTGTCAGCGCGTGCGCCTGCAACTCAATCAGCAGAGTGCCCAGATCACGCCCGGCCAGTGCGAACCGGCCCTGGTCACGATGCTCGTTCACGCTGTTGGTCCAGGCCACTAACTCATCGAGCGGTCGCGGCGTGATGTTCGGAACGTCGTCAGGTCCGAAGTCGTTGAGCGCCAGGCTGATGCCGGGCAACGCCGCTCGCCCCTCAATGGTCGCCCGATCCGGTGTCGCGTACGGCTGGCCGGTCAAGTCGGCCACCGAGCAGCCCAGCGCCTCGGCCAAGTCCTCGATCAGGCCCCGCCGGTTGAACCCGCGCTGGCCCAGTTCCAGCATCGACAGGTAGGTCTTGGTGATCCCGGCTAGCCCGGCCGCCACTTCCAGGCTCAGTCCGCGACGGCGGCGGATCTTGCGAGCGCGCTTACCGATCGTGCGCGGGTCCTCAACGTCCACGAAGAACCTTCCCTTGCCGGGGAACCCCCTGCCGATGCCCCGGGACCGTCGCCCCGGGACGGAACCTCGGCAAGGAGGTGACGCAAGGCTATCGCGGCGCCGGGTGGTGAACACTACGCACCGTGGACCCGACGGCACGGTCAGGCTGATCGGCGCGATTCTGCGCGGTACACCGAGCTTGCCCGGCGCGGCCTGCATCGGCCGTCACGAGCTGTTCGACGACGTCGCCCAGGAGGACCCGGCGACGCGCCGTGAACGTCTCGACGCGGCCGCCGAGCTGTCCCGCTCGCCCGATCTGCCCGCAATCAGCTCCTGCCTGTACTCACTTCGGGGCGCTACGGCTCCGAATGGTGGTCGGCGAGCGGGGTTACAGGGCGAGCGCGGGATTACAGGTTGAGGAGGGGTTCTAGGCCTACGGTGAGGCCCGGGCGGTTGAGTACTGAGCGGACCGCGAGCAGGACTCCGGGCATGAACGCCGAGCGGTCCAGCGTGTCGTGCCGGATCGTCAGCGTCTCGCCCGCGGTGCCCAGCAACACCTCTTGGTGGGCCACGAGTCCGGCCAGCCGCACTGCATGCACCCGTACCCCGTCGACGTCAGCGCCCCGGGCTCCGGGCAGGGACTGGGTGGTGGCATCCGGCGGCAGCTCCATCCCGGCCTTGGCCCGAGCGGCCGAGATGAGCGCCGCGGTGCGGGCTGCGGTGCCCGAAGGTGCGTCGGCCTTGCGCGGGTGGTGCAGCTCCACGACTTCCGCCGATTCGTAGAACCGGGCGGCCATCGCGGCGAAACGCATCGACAGGATCGCCCCGATAGCGAAGTTCGGAGCGATCAGTACCCCGAGGTCGGGTTTGGGTGCAAGCCATTCGCGGACCTGGGCCAGCCTGGCCTGATCGATGCCGGTGGTGCCCACGACGGCGTGGATGCCTTGGTCCACGCAGAACCGCACGTTGTCCATCACCACGTCGGGGTGGGTGAAGTCGACGACCACCTCGGCGCCCGCGTCGGCAACGTTGAACATCCAGTCACCTGCGTCGACCATCGCGACGAGTTCCATGTCCTGCGCAGCGTCCACGGCCTTGCACACCTCGGTGCCCACCCGACCACGCGCGCCGAGCACCCCGACCCGGATCGGGTTGTCCGCCGAGCGGTCCGTCGCGGCGCCGGATTGCTCCACGGGACTCATGCCACCAGCTCCGCAACCTCGTCGGGCAGGTCCTCAGCATGCCGGTAAGGGCCCACCACCGCGGCGGTGACCGGCCGGCGCAGGAACTCGCGGGCGAGCTCGGCGACCTGATCTGCGGTCACCGCGTCGATCCGTCGTAGCTCCTCGGTGACGGTGAGGTGCTCACCGTGATGTAGCTCGGCCTTGCCGATCCGGCTCATCCAGGAACCTGGATTCTCCAGGCCCAGGATCAGCCCACCACGCAGCTGCCCCTTGCCGCGGGCCAGCTCGGCACCGGACAGGCCATCACGGGCCACCGAGGCCAGCACGTCGCCCACCACCGCGGCCACCTCACCCAGCCGCTGCGGGGAGCAGCCGGCATAGATCGACAGACTGCCGGTGTCGGCATAACAGGCCATCGAGGAATACACCGAGTAAGCCAGCCCGCGCTGCTCGCGAACCTGCTGGAACAGCCGTGAACTCATCCCACCGCCCAGCGCGGCGTTGAGCACGCCGAGCACCGAGCGCCGGTCGTCGTGGCGGTCCATGGCCCGCACGCCTAGCAGGAGGTGGGCCTGCTCAGAATGGTCGTTGCACACGGCCAGTGCACGCCTGCCACTGATTCTGGCTCGGCCGCGGCGCGGGCCCGCCGGCTGCGCGCAACCGGTCAGGTGGTGTCCGAAACTGTGCTGTACAGCAGCCAGCACCGCGCGGTGGGTGACGTTGCCGGTCACCGCCAGCACCATCCGCTCCGGCGTGTAGCACCGCCGGTAGAAGCGATACAGCGCCTCCCGGGTCATCCCGGTGATCGACTCCTCGGTGCCCAGGATCGGGCGGCCCAGCGGATGCGATCCGAGCAAAGCAGCACAGAACTCGTCGTGCGCCAAGTCCTCCGGGTCGTCGTCGCGCATCGCGATCTCCTCGAGCACCACACCTCGCTCGAGGTCCACGTCGGACGGGTCGAGCAGCGCGTCACCGAGCACGTCGCACACCAGGTCGACGGCCAGTTCCAGATCCGAGTCCAGCACGTGCGCGTAGTAGCAGGTGTGCTCTTTGTCGGTGAACGCGTTGAGTTCACCGCCCACCGCGTCGATCTGCTCGGCGATTGCTGCCGCGGAGCGCCGCGCGGTTCCCTTGAACAGCAGGTGCTCCAGGTAGTGCGCCGCACCGGCCACTGCGGTGGGTTCGTCGCGCGAACCCACCGCTACCCACATCCCGACGGCGGCGGAATGCGAACCGGGCAGCTCCTCGGTCACCACTCGCAATCCGGAGGGCAACACGCTTCGCTGAAGCGTTCCGCCGTCGGGGTCCTGCCGCGACGTCACGTGCTGGCCGGTGCCTCGAAGGTCGGGGCGACGCCGGAGACGGCGACGGTGTCGGTGTCGCCGCCGGTGTTGGCAGCGCCCTCTTCGGGAACTGGCACCAGGCTGATCTTGCCCCGGTTATCGATGTCGGCCACCTCGACACGCAGCTTGTCACCGACCTTGACCACATCCTCCACCTTGCCGATGCGCTTGCCGTTACCGAGTTTGGAGATGTGCACCAAGCCGTCCTTGCCGGGCACCAGCGAGACGAAGGCGCCGAAGGCGGCGGTCTTGACCACGGTTCCCAGGAACCGTTCTCCGACCTTGGGCAGCTGCGGGTTGGCGATCGCGTTGATCCGGTCGATGGCGGCCTCGGCGGACAGACCGTCGTTGGCGCCGACATAGATCGTGCCGTCGTCCTCGATGGAAATGTCCGCCCCGGTCTCCTCGGTGATCGAATTGATCATCTTGCCCTTCGGGCCGATCACCTCGCCGATCTTGTCGATCGGAATCTTGATCGCGGTGACCCGCGGGGCGTACGGACTCATCTCGTCCGGCCCGGTGATGGCCTCGGCCATCACATCGAGGATGGTCAACCGGGCGTCCCGGGCCTGGGACAGCGCCGCCGCGAGAACCTCGGAGGGAATACCGTCCAGCTTGGTGTCCAGCTGCAGCGCCGTGATGAAGTCTTTGGTGCCGGCCACCTTGAAGTCCATGTCACCGAAGGCATCCTCGGCGCCCAGGATATCGGTCAGCGCGACAAAGACATCCCGTCCGTCGAGCTCGCCGGAGACCAAGCCCATCGCTATGCCCGCCACCGGCGCCTTGAGTGGCACACCCGCGTTGAGCAGCGACATCGTGGACGCGCATACCGAACCCATCGACGTGGAGCCGTTCGAGCTCAGCGCCTCGGAGACCTGTCGAATGGTGTAGGGAAAATCCTCGCGGCTGGGCAGTACCGGCATCAGGGCCCGCTCAGCCAGCGCGCCATGCCCGATCTCGCGCCGTTTGGGCGAGCCCACCCGGCCGGTCTCCCCGGTGGAGTATGGCGGGAAATTGTAGTGGTGCAGGTAGCGCTTACTGGTCTCCGGGCCCAGCGAGTCGATCTGCTGCTCCATCCGCAGCATGTTCAGCGTTGTGACGCCGAGGATCTGGGTTTCGCCGCGTTCGAACAGCGCCGACCCGTGCGCTCGGGGGATCACCTCGACCTCTGCCGACAGCGGCCGGATGTCGGTGATGCCACGGCCGTCGATGCGCACCTTGTCGCGCAGGATACGCTGACGCACCGCGGACTTGGTCACGGCCCGGAATGCGGCGCCGATCTCCTTCTCCCGGCCCTCGAAAGGCTCAGACAACTGCTCGAGACAGCCGGCCTTGAGCTCGTCGAGCCGGTTCTCGCGCTCTTTTTTGCCCATGATGGTGAGTGCCTTCGCCAGCTCGTCAGCCACCGCACCGCGGACCGCCTCGATGACGTCGGGCTGGTAGGCGAGGAAGGTGGGGAAATCCAGCGTCGGTCTGCTGACCGCCCGTGCCAGCTCCTGCTGTGCCTGGCACAGCGCGCGGATGAACGGCTTGGCGGCCTCCAGCCCGCCAGCCACCATCTCCTCGGTCGGTGCCTGCGCACCATCTGCCACCAGCTTGATAACAGTATCTGTGGCCTCGGCCTCGACCATCATGATTGCGACGTCGCTGTCGGGGCCGGCACTGACCATCCGGCCGGCGACGACCATGTCGAACACCGCCCGCTGGATTTGCTCGTGGGTCGGGAAGGCCACCCAGGTGCCGTCGATGAGGGCGACCCGAGTACTGCCGACCGGACCCGAGAACGGCAGGCCGGAGAGCTGGGTGGACGCTGACGCGGCGTTGATCGCGAGCACGTCATAAGGGTCGGCCGGGTTGAGACTCAGCACGGTGATCACGACCTGAACCTCGTTGCGCAACCCGTCCACAAAGGTGGGGCGCAGCGGGCGGTCAATCAGCCGGCAGGTGAGAATCGCGTCGGTGGACGGACGACCCTCACGACGGAAGAAGGAACCGGGAATCCGCCCGGCCGCATACATCCGCTCCTCGACATCAACGGTCAGGGGAAAGAAGTCGAACTGCTCCTTGGGTTGCTTGGACACCGTGGTGGCGGACAGCAGCATGGTTTCATCATCGAGATACGCGACGACGGATCCAGCGGCTTGGCGGGCCAGCCGGCCGGTTTCGAAGCGCACGGTGCGGGTACCGAAGGCACCGTTGTCCAGGACTGCGGTGGTCTCATGCACCGTGTCTGCGGAAATGGTGTTGGGGTCGGTCAATTCGTCTCCTCCTCGCAACGCGGACCGCGGCACCACCACCGGTGCGGGAGCGAGGACGAGGCCGGTCTTCGATCGAAGCTCTCGGGAAGCATCACAGCGCTCCCGAGAACCACTACCGAGGACCGGCGGACGACGCTTCCCGAGAACGGGTGGCGAGGCGGCTCGTGCGGCGATGTGTGGTTGTATTTCAGCAGCCTGGTTCGGCAGCCTGGGTCAACGGCGCAGGCCGAGGCGTTCGATCAGCGATCGGTAGCGCGCAATGTCGACCTTGGCAAGGTAGTTCAGCAAGTTGCGGCGGCGGCCGACCATGAGGAGCAGGCCGCGCCGGGAGTGGTGGTCGTGCTTGTGCTGCTTGAGGTGCTCGGTGAGGTCCATAATTCGCTTGGTCAGCAGGGCCACCTGTGCCTCAGGGGAACCAGTGTCCCCCCCACGCAACCCGTACTCGGCCAGGATCTCGCTCTTCTGTGCGGTGGACAGCGCCACGGGTCGATCTTCTCCTGTCATCTACGTACCGTGCGGGCCCCGGAATCGCACTGCACTGCACGCGACCAGGGCATGGTCGGGCCCCGAAGCCGGGGGCAGTCACCTGCCGACGGTGCCGACCGCCACGGACCACAGCCGGACCCGTGCCGAGGGTACCAGCTCGTCCGGCGGCGTCCGACCTCACCCCAGATGCCCGAGCATCACCGCGGATCACCGGAATTTTCAGATCACCGGAATTCACAGATTACGGCGCGAGTTATCCGGCATCCTGGCCGGCGCCGGCTGCCCGCCGGAGCAATCCAGCGAGCAACGGGAATTCCTCCTGCAACAAGTCGGCCGCGGCCGCGAGCTCGGCGGGACCGGCCAACTTACGCAACCTCGGGTCGAGGATCTCGTCGCCGTGTTCCTCGACCGGTAGCGTGTCGCAGCTGACGGTGGGCCGGGAGTCGCGCACCTCTTCCAACGCGGCACGGATCGCAGCCGGGGCACCCGACGCTACGTCAGGGGTGAGTACTCGGCGCTCAAGCATCACCATTCGAGCCAGCACCGCGGGATTGCCGATCTTTGCTCGGCGCCCACTCATCAGCTGGCTGAGCATCGGCGGGCTCAGCCCTAGAACATCGGCCAACTGCGCCTGGGAGACGTCGAAAGCGACCACAAGCCGCCGCACCCGATCGCCGAGCGGCTCCCCGTACCACTCACGCTGCAGGGCAACGTTGCGCGTCACGGTGAGCTGCTCATCCACCGGCCTCTCCTTCCCCAATACCAGCACCAACCCATTCACATCGCGTAGTAACCGGCATCCTGTCAGGCCGCGGACATCGAAGGCTGCGATCGGCACAGTGCTCGACCTGTTCTGGCTCACCTGTTCTCGTCGAGCACCTCCCGAGTGCGCACCACATCGTCGGCGATCTGGGAAACGAGCTGCTCGGGAGTGTCAAAGCGCCACATGTCGCGCAGTCGGCCGACGAAGTCCAGCGCGACCTGCTCGCCATAGAAGTCCTCGTCCACATCCAGCACGAATGCCTCCACCCGGCGTTCCCGTCCGGAGAAGGTTGGGTTGGTACCGACCGACCCCGCAGCGGCCAGCTTCCGGCCGCGGTGCACGAAGCGGCACGCGTACACGCCGTCGGCGGGGATCGCGGTGTGCCTCGGGGTCGACAGGTTCGCCGTCGGGTAACCCATGGTGCGGCCGCGCTGGTCACCGCGGACCACGATGCCCTCCACCCGGTGTGGACGGCCTAAGGCGGTGGCAGCGGCCGCCACATCCCCGGCGTCGATGCAGGAGCGGATGTAGGTGGAGGAGAAGGTCAACCCACCCTGGGACAGCAGCCCCACATCCCCGGCGGTGAACCCGAACCGCTGACCCAACGCCCGGAGCAACTCGACGTTGCCCAGTGCCTTGTGACCGAAGGTGAAATTGTCCCCGACGACCGCCTCAGCCACGTGCAGGCGCTCCACGAGGACCTCGTGGACGAACTCGTCGGCCGGCATCCGGGACCGTTCGACGGTGAACGGCAACACCATGAACACTTCGACCCCGAGCTGTTCGACCAGCTCGGCGCGGCGCCGAAGGGTGGTGAGCTGCGCGGGGTGGCTGCCGGGGCGGACCACCTCTGAGGGATGCGGGTCGAAGGTCATCAGCACGCATGGAACGGCCAGCTCCTGGGCGCGCCGCACAGCCTGCCCGATCAGCTGAGCATGACCGCGGTGCACCCCGTCGAACACCCCGATGGTGACCACGCTGCGGCCCCACCCGTTGGGGATCGTCTCGATTCCACGCCAGCGCTGCACGGTCGATGAGACTAACCGGCCCCCCGCCGCCCCGAAGCTACCCGCCTGCGGGACGTAGTACCAGGACGGGCCGGGCCTGCGCATCGCGCTCGGCCAGCAACGCGATGGCGTGGCCTTCGGAGTCGATCGCGGCGTGCGTTCCGACCAACCCGACCGCCGGCAACGGCCCGCCATGGGCCAGCACTCGGACCTGGTGGATGTCCACGGCGCGGTGCGGGAATGCGGCCGCCACCACCTCGTCCAGCTCCGCCGACAGGCTTGGTGCGCAGGCGAGTTCGTCGAGAGTGCGCGCGACGTCCAGGCTGAAGGGACCCACCCGGGTGCGGCGCAGGGCAGTCAGGTGTCCCCCGACTCCGAACGCAGCACCGAGATCCCTGGCCAGCGCCCGAACGTAGGTGCCGCCGCTGCACTCCACCAGCACGTCGAGGTCGGTGACCCGGTGGCCGTCGGGGGAAGTATCACGGCGTAGCTCGAGAAGCTCGAACCGGGACACGCTCACCGGCCGGGCAGCCAGCGTGACCTGCTCGCCGGCGCGGGCCAGCGCATAGGCCCGCTTGCCGCCGATCTTGACTGCGCTCACCGCGCTGGGCACCTGGTCGATGGCCCCGCTGAGCTCCGCGATGCTCGCGCGGATCGCCGTCTCGCTCGTCGCGGACGCGTCGGCACCCCCGGTGCGTTCACCGTCGGCGTCGTCGGTGCTGGTGGACACACCGAGCCGCACCGTGCCCCGGTAAACCTTCGGTTCCAACGGGAGGTACCCGAGCAGCTTGGTGGCCCGCTGCACACCGCAGACGAGCACGCCGGTGGCCATCGGATCCAAGGTGCCGGCATGCCCGATCCGGCGGGTTCCCAGCAGCCTGCGCAGCCGGGAGATCACGTCGTGCGAGGTCATTCCGGCCGGTTTGTCCACGATAACCAAGCCACTGGGGACAACCAGACCACTGGGTAGGTTCGCGGAACTCATGACGCGATCCTGCCTGGTTACCGCTCGATGCCGGTCACCGCCCAGCCGGTGCCGCGGGTCCGGGCCAAGACGAATCCCAGACGCAGCAGCATGAACAAGGCTAGCCCGGACCAGATGCCGATCAGTCCCCAGCCGAAGACGAAGGACGCCCAGACCACCGGAAGGAACCCGACCAGCGCGCTGGTCAGCGTCGACGTGCGGAGGAACGCCGCGTCACCGGCCCCGAGCAGCACCCCGTCCAGCGCGAAGACCACACCCGCCACCGGCTGCAGTGCGACGAAGAACCACCAGGCCTGCGGTATCTCGGCCAGCACGGCGGCATCAGAGGTGAACAGCTGCGGCAGCAGCGGCTCGGCGGCGGCGAACACCAGCCCGAGGGCGATCCCGAACGCCAGCCCGTAGCGGGTGACCTGCCAGGCCAGCGACCGGGCGCTGCGCTCATCACCCGAGCCCAGCGCAGCGCCCACCAGGGACTGCGCCGCGATCGCCAGCGAGTCCAGCACCAGGGCCAGGAAGGACCACAGCTGCAGCACGACCTGGTGCGCGCCGGCCGTCGCCGCGGAGGTCCGCGCCGCCACCGAGGTCGCGGACAGAAAGCAGGCCTGGAAAGCCGCGGAGCGCAGGACGAGATCCCGGCCCATTCTCAGCTGCGCCCGCATCATCGACCAGCTCGGCCGGCACGACGCTGCTGTGGCGCCCTCAACCACGAGCGCCCGCAGGAACAGTCCAGCGGACAGCACCTGCGCGACGACGTTGGCCACCGCCGAACCGGGCAGTCCGATACCCGCCACCGGCCCGGTGCCATGTACCAGCACCGGGCACAGCAGCGCCGAGATGCCGTTGCCGATCAGGACGTAGCGCAGCGGGCGGACGGTCTCCTGCACTCCCCGCATCCACCCGTTGCCAGCTAGGGTGACCAGCACGAACGGTGCCCCGAACAGCGCGATGCGCAGCCATCCCAGCGCCGCGTCGGCCACCGGTCCCGGGCCGGCGAGCACGCGCACTACTGGCCCAGCCACGAGCTGACCCGCGACCAGGACCACTGCGCCGATCCCGAGAGCAAGCCAGCTCGCCTGGGCACCTTCCGCCACCGCCGCCGCACGACGCCCCGACCCGTACAGCCGTGCGGTGCGGGCGGTGGTGCCGTAGGACAGAAAGGTGAGCTGGGTGGCGACCTGCACCAGCACTACACCGCCGACGGCCAACGCGGCCAACGCGACCGCGCCGAGCCGGCCCACCACGGCAGTGTCCACCAGCAGGTAAAGCGGTTCGGCGGCAAGCACGCCCAGCGCGGGAACAGCCAGCGCGAGCACTCGCCGGGCAGGCACCCGCGGTGCGGGCGGCGTCAGGAAAACCTCCCGATGTTCCAGCCGTCAGCGCTGTACCGCTGCACCTTCGCAACAGTACGGATCAGCGTCGGAACGCGACCTTCAGCCGGTTGACTAGCACGTTGCTCCCAGACCCAAATGGCGGTAGTTAAGACCCACTTGCGTCAGTCAGCGCTGCTCATGCCTCGAGGTAGCACGGAGAGTAAACGATCCTTGCCCGATCGAGTAATCTATAGTTAGGCTAACCTATTTTTCCATCAAAGGATGCTGCTTATGCCCACAATGGTCGATCCACCCCGGCGCCCGGTGATCGAGGATGCCACCCGCAGGCGCGTCCTCGCTGGCCGATCGATCCGACACCCCGGCATGGCGGCGTTGCTAGCAGCCGCACTGTTCCTGGCCGGATGCGCGGCCGGCGGCTCCGACGACACGGCGCCTAGCAGGCAGGACGGTGCTTTCCCGGTCACCATCGATCACAGGTTCGGCAGCACCGTGATCACCAAGGAGCCGGAGCGGGTGCTGTCCGTTGGCTACCAGGATCACGACCCGATCCTTGCGCTGGGCGTTACCCCGATCGCGGTGCGGTACTGGTCCGGCGATGAGTCCGACGCCATCTTCCCGTGGGCCGAGGACGAGGCGAGTGGCGCCACTCCAGAGATCCTGAACATGCCGGACCGTCTCAGCTTCGAGAAGATCGCCGCCCTGAAGCCGGACCTCATCGTCGGCGTGTACTCCGGGATGACCGACCGGGACTACGAGCTGCTAACGAGGTCCGTGCGGCGCATCCGGCTTGGGAAGGCCGCAGCGTGGTCGTCGCCACCTACGGCGAGGACGCCGAGTTCAGCGCCTTCGCCTCGGAGGACCCGCGCGCCAGGTTCTTCCCCTCGCTGGGCTTCCAGGTCCCCGCCCAAATCGACCAGCTCGCTGGTGATCAGTTCTACACCGAGATCAGCCAGGAACGGGCGGATTTACTGAACGCCGACCTCCTGGTGTGGGATCAGCTCTCCTACACCCCCGGAGGAACGGCCACGGTCCAGGCTAACCCGCTCGTCCAGCGGCTCGACTCGATGAGCGACGGGCACGCCGTCTTCCTGACCGGTGACCTCGAGTACGCGTTCGCGTTCAACACGGTCCTCAGCCTGTCGTTCCTCCTCGACGGCGTGGTCCCGATGCTCGAGGCGGCCACGGACGGTGATCCCGCAACGTCGCCCGTCAAGTGAGTGGAGCGCTCCCTCCGGACGGACAGCTGCGCGCGAGGGGGCATCACCCAACCGTGGGTGCGCGGTGCAGGGCGGCGCGTAGGGCGTTCAGGACGTCGTCGGCAGTACCGTTCGCGCTGAAACCGGCGGCGAGGCGGTGGCCGCCACCGCCGAGCGCTACCGCCGCGGCTGACACATCCAAGCGCTGTTTGGCCCGCAGCGACACCGACCACCTGTCCGGGCCGACCTCTTTGAGAACCGCCGCGACCTCGACCTCCGATGTGGTCCGTACCAGATCCACCACACTCTCGACCTCTTCGCTGCGCAGTCCCGCCGCGTCAGCCAGCCGCACCATGGTGTGCACCAGCCCCAGGCCCCGCGCCGCAGCAGGTTCCAGTTGGGCGCGACCGAGCACGGTTCCCAGCATGGCCAGCCAGCCGAACGGGTGGGTGTCCAGGAGCTCGCGGGTGGTGGCGTCAGGGTCCACGCCTGCACTCAGCAGCCGGGCGGCGATCGCGTGGGTGCCCGGGTCAGCCCGGCGAAAACAGCTGGTGTCGGTGACCAGGCCGGCGTAGAGGCAGCGGGCGATCGGCTCGTCCAGCGGTATGTCGAGCGCGTCGAGTACCCGCAGCACGAGAACCGCGGTGGCTTCCGCGCTCACATCCACCAGGTGATGGGTACCGAACCGCCCATTGGTGGTGTGGTGGTCGATCACGAGCACCGCGTCGGAGGTGTCCACCCGGTCTGCCAGGCAGCCCAGCCGGTCTCGGTTGGCGGTGTCCAGCGCTACCAGCAGCTCCGGCTGCGCAGGTACCTGATCCGGCGCCACGAGGAGACCGGCGACGTCCAACGCACGCAGCGAATCCGGGGCATCGGCCAGCTCACCGAAGGTCACTCGCACCGTCGCACCACGCCGGTGAAGTGCTAGACCGAGAGCCAACGCGCTGCCCAGCGCGTCGGCGTCCGGTTTTACGTGGGCAACCAACGTGACATCTCGGGCAGCACGAAGGAGCTCCACGGCGGCGCTCAGCTCCGGGTCGTGAGTGGTGTCGTGAGTGGTATTGAGTGCCATAACACTGTTTGCCACTCACGAGTCCGCTTCGCGGGCCGTGCGGTACGGGTCAGGCTCACCGGCGGGCGACGCGCCCGCCGCGATGCGCGCGACCTCGGCGTCGGCATCGTGCGCTCGGGCCAGCAACTCGTCGATCCGGCGCACCCCCTCCGGGAGATTGTCGCAGCGGAAAGTCAGGGTGGGAGTGAACCGAACACCTGTTCCGCGACCGACCAGGGACCGCAGCACTCCGGTGGCGCTGGCCAACGCGGCAGCCGCCCCGGCGGTGTCCGGCGGAGTGTCGACGGTCTCCCCGAGCACCGTGTAGTAAACCGTCGCGTCCCGCAGGTCCCCGGTGACCTTCGCGTCGGTGATGGTCACCATCGTCAGCCGTGGATCTTTCACTTCGTGCTCCAGGCCGGTCGCGACGATCTGAGCAATCCGTTTGGCGAGCCGGCGGGCCCGTGGCGGGTCGGCCATCTCAGCGTTCTCCTCACAGTCCGTTCTTTCGGGCCGTTCTTTCGGGCACGGCCTGGAAGTACCCACGCTAGTCGTCAGCCGGGCCCAGCATCCGGTGCCGGGCGGCCAGCAGCTCCAGCTCGGGCCGTCCGGCCACGAGCCGCTCGCACGCGTCGAGCACGTCACGTACCTGGCCGGCGTCGGCGGCAACGGCAGCCACGCCGATCAACGACCGGCGGTGCAGATCCGCATGCCCCGCCTCGGCCGCCGCGACGTCGAAGCGCTGCCGAAGTTGCGCGACCACGGGCCGGACCAGCGAGCGCTTCTGCTTCAAGGAATGTACGTCGCCGAACAGGACGTCCAGTTCCAAAGCACCGACGTACACCGCTCACCACCGGAGTTTGTTGCTCGTTCAAGGATCACCAACCCCGGGGTTGGTGATCCTTGAACGACCACCAACCCCCGGTTTGGTTAGGCGCGGGGCTTCTCGCGCATCTCGTACGTCTCGATCTCGTCGCCGACCCGAAGGTCGTGGAACGATGAGAGCGTCAGACCGCACTCGAAGCCCTCGCGGACCGATGCCGCGTCATCCTTGAACCGGCGCAGCGACGACACCGTGAAATCTTCTCGGACGACCACGTTGTCCCGGAGCAGCCGGGCCTTGGCGTTGCGCCGGATCTCTCCAGAGGTGACCATGCACCCGGCGATGGTGCCGACCTTGGAGGACCGGAACACATCACGGACCTCGGCCCGACCCACCGCCACCTCCTCGTACTCCGGCTTGAGCATGCCTTTGAGTGCCTGCTCGATCTCATCGATCGCCTGGTAGATCACCGAGTAGTAGCGGATCTCCACACCCTCCCGGTTGGCCAGCGCCGTGGCCTTACCGTCAGCCCGGACGTTGAACCCGAGCACGACGGTGTTGTCGGCAATGGCGAGGTTGATGTCGCTCTCGGTAATACCGCCGACCCCACGGCTGATGACCCGCAGCTCTACCTCGTCACCGACGTCAATCTTCAGCAGGGCATCCTCCAGCGCCTCGACGGTGCCGGAGTTGTCGCCCTTGAGGATCAGGTTGAGCTGGCTGGTCTCCTTGAGCGCCTGGTCCAAGTCCTCCAGGCTGACCCGGCGGCGGCGCGACGCGAGATCGGCGTTGCGTTCCCGAGTACGTCTACGGTCGGCGATCTGCCGAGCGATGCGGTCCTCGTCGACGACGAGGAAGTTGTCGCCCGCGCCTGGCACCGAGGTGAACCCGTGGACCTGTACCGGCCGCGACGGCAACGCCTCGATGACGTCATCGCCATGCTCGTCGACCATCCTGCGGACCCGGCCGTAGGCGTCGCCCGCGACCACCGAGTCGCCGACCCGCAGCGTGCCCCGCTGCACCAACACGGTGGCTACCGGCCCACGACCGCGGTCCAGATGCGCCTCGATCGCCACACCTTGAGCTTCCATGTCCGGATTGGCCCGTAGGTCCAGCGACGCATCCGCGGCGAGCAGAATCGCCTCCAATAGCGAGTCGATGTTGGTGCCCTCCTTGGCGGAGATATCGACGAACATGGTGTCGCCGCTGTACTCCTCGGGCACCAACCCGTACTCGGTGAGCTGACCACGGATCCGAACCGGGTCCGCGTTCTCCTTGTCGATCTTGTTCACCGCGACCACGACCGGCACACCGGCCGCCTTCGCGTGATTGATGGCCTCCACCGTCTGCGGCATGACGCCGTCGTCGGCGGCCACCACCAGCACCGCGATGTCGGTCGACTTCGCACCGCGGGCCCGCATCGCGGTGAACGCCTCATGGCCCGGTGTGTCGATGAACGTGATCAGCCGCTCCACACCGTCCAGCTCGGTGGCAACCTGGTAGGCGCCGATGTGCTGGGTGATCCCACCGGCTTCGCCGCCCATCACGTTGGCTTTGCGGATGGTGTCCAGCAGGCGAGTCTTACCGTGGTCGACGTGACCCATGACGGTGACCACCGGAGGCCGGAATGCGAGGTCTCCCTCGTCACCGGAGTCCTCCCCATAGGACAGGTCGAAGGACTCCAGCAGCTCGCGATCCTCGTCCTCGGGACTGACGACCTGGATCTTGTAGTTCATCTCCTGGCCCAGCAGCTCCAGCACGTCGTCGGAGACAGACTGGGTCGCCGTCACCATCTCACCCAGATGGAACAACGCCTGCACCAGCGCCGCCGGGTTGGCGTCGATCTTCTCGGCGAAGTCGGTCAGCGAGGAGCCGCGACGCAGCCGGACGATCTCGCCGGTGCCGCGCGGCAACCGGACGCCGCCCACCGACGGCGCCTGCATGTTGTCGAATTCCTGGCGCTTCTGTCGCTTGGACTTGCGGCCCTTGCGAGCGGGGCCACCAGGCCGACCGAAGGCACCCGCTGCGCCGCCGCGACCGCGACTACCGCCGCCACCACCACCACTGCCACCACCGGGACGCGCCGGTCCTCCGCGGAAGCCGCCACCAGCCGGAGCTCCGCCACCACTAGGGCCACCAGGGCCACCAGGGCCCCCGCCGCTGCGGAAGCCACCGCCGCCACCACCACGACCACCGGGACCACCGGGACCGCCGGGGCCGCCGCGACCGCCGCCGGAACCACCGGGACCACCGCGAGCGCCATCACCGGAACCAGGCCGACCCGAGCGGCTCGGTCCCGTGCCCGGGCTGGGCGGTCGAGGCGGCATCATGCCAGGATTCGGCCGTGGTCCACCGCTACCGGGCGGTCCGCTGCGTCCTGAGGTTGGGCGGCTACCGCCCCCGGGACGGGGTGGCATGCTGCCCGGCCCCGGGGGGCCTGCGGACGGACCGGGTCGTGGTCCCGACGAACGCGACGGTGCAGAACCGCCGACGCCAAAAGGATTGTTGCCGACCCGCGGCGACCGCGGACCCGGCTTCGGCAACCGCGGACGGGGCACCCCGGCAGCAGTGCCGGACGCACCACCATCGTCGGGCCGCGAACCTAGACGCTGGTCGACCGGCGGGCGTTGCAGAGCCACCCGGTGGTCCGCAGCCGGGCGCTGGGGGGGTGCCGGACTACTCGTCGCGGCTGGGCGCTCATCGACGGCCGGTGGTTGGGGCGTCACCTGATATTCCGCCGCTGCCGGGCGCTGGGGAGTTACCGGACGCTCTTCGACCCGCTCTGCGGGCGTCGAGCGAGGGAGCGTCCCTGCGATACCGGCAGCAGCCACGTCCGGCGCAGACACCGGTCGAGGCGGCGGCGACGGTGCGGGACCAGGTCTCGGGCTGCCCGGGCCTGCGGGGCGGTGCGCTCTTGTGGAGCCACCCCCACTGCTGCGGCCTCTGGCCGATGCACCGTTGGCCTGCGACGCCGCCCCTGCGCCAGAGGGAAACGAGTCACGAAGCTTGCGGGCGACCGGCGCCTCCACCGTCGAGGAGGCAGACTTCACATACTCCCCGAGGTCGGCGAGTTTCTTGAGAACTTCTTTGCTTGTGACACCGAGCTCTTTCGCCAGCTCGTGCACGCGGGCCTTGCCTGCCACTGCTCTCCTCACTGATGGAGCCGGCGGCAATCCCGCTCGACCCCGTTACTAACGCATGTCCATCGCTGTCAGAGCTTCACGGCTGCGGGTACATGTCGGACCGACCTGCTCTCTACGTTGACCGTGCGCCCGGGTGGTCCCGGGACTCGGGTGGGTTCGCGGCGAACCGCGTACCGATGGCATCTCCGGGTGGCTGGGTGA
>JBOHHF010000022.1:0-33898 GCA_050700495.1 Pseudonocardiaceae bacterium | reverse complement strand
CAGTCCGACGACCGCTCCTGTGTCGTCTCGCAACACTGTGGCATCGGAACACGCCGGGCGCGGGCTGTTGCAGCGCCCAGCCCCCCTCGCCTTTCAGCCGGTGGTCGTGTCGGCAGGCGTCGCCGAGGTTGGGTCCGACGGTGGCCCCGCCTATGGCGTAGTCCACGGTGTGGTCCTTATCTGCGGTGTGGGCGGGAGCACGGCAACCGATCATGGTGCAGTACCGGTCGCGGATCTCCAGGTAGCGGCGCAGCGCGGCGCCGGGGGCTCGCCGGTCGGCGCCGGCGTCATACCGGCCCCCGTCGAGGCTGTCGTGGGCGAGCTGGTGTGCCACGTCAGCGACCACCCCGGTCCAGTCGCCCAGCGTGGTGGGATCGGCGGCCAGGTCACGCAGCGCGGTCGAGGTCACCTGTAGTTCTACGATGGCCCGGCAGGTCGCAGAGCGGGTCAGGGTGCCGAGGGGCCGGGCGCGGGTGATCCCGCAGTGGGTCAGCTGCCCGTCCTCGTCGGTGGCCGCGAAGCGCCACTGGGCGCCACCCAGGGTGGTGGCCAGGTCGCGGGCCAGCTCGGCGTGCACGAACCCCCACCCAGCCAGCTCGGCCGGGTACTGATCGAGGCCCAGCAGGGTGGACAACCGCACTCGCAACTCCAACCCGGCCCCCACTGTGGTGCGGGCTGGCCGGGTGGTTGGGGCAGCCGACGCCGGGGACCTGCATTCGCCAGGTTCCTCGCCGCCGGCACCGCCACCCTCGGGCGCCACCTCCACAGGCCCAACGTCCGCAGCCTCGTCGTCGGCGGACTCGTTGCCGCCATCCTCAGCGACCTGCTCGCCGCCGTTGGGCTCACGATCGTCGGGTCCGCTGTCGTCGTTGTCCTCGCCGCCGCCGCCGCCGCCGTCGTCGCTGTCGGGTTGGTCGGCGTCGGGGGCGGGCGCGGTGGTGAGGAGCTCGATGATGGCGGTGTCGTCCAGCCCCGTGTAACTGCCATCGGTCATCCCGAGAAACAAGTCCGCGCGAATATGGTCGATGGGACGGGCGTCACCGGCGCGTTTCACGGCTTTGGCGAGTGCGTCGATGTGCCCGCTGGCCGCGGCCACCCGATCCAAGGGCAAATTGTAACCTGATAGATTCGCTGATCCGTCCGGATTGCGGTAGCCGACCACCTTGCGGTCGGCCAGAGCCTGTTCGTAGCGCCGCCGGGCCCACTCGGGATCGATGGCGATGGCCATCTTTTTGATCTGTTCGATGAGCTGCACGGTGGTCAGCTTCGGCGCCCGCGGCAGCAGCGCTGAGCACACCGCCCGAGCCTGTTCGGGCGACAACTCGATGGTCCACTCCGAGAACAACCGGGCCCGCGGTTCATCGAGCACACCGGCGTCCATCGCGGCGTGCACCTGCGGCAGCCGCTTCACCAGATCATGGGCCAGCCAGAACTGCGCCTGCCCAGCCCGCCGGGTCAGCACCAGGGCGGCCCGGACCTCGTCAGCGGAGAACTCATCCGGCAGCACTCTCCGCGTCAGGTCGCCCTCGGGTACCAGGCCACACACCCCGACTTCGGCCATCGCGGCCATCACCCGGGCCCGTTCGTGATTGGCTTGGCGGTACTGGGCCTTGAGAGCCTCCACACAATCAAAACCCGACAACCGCGACAGCTCCAGACCCGCCAGCACCCGCGCCAACTCCGGACCCGGCGCAATATCCGCCAGGTCCTTCGGAATTAGTTGTCGAACGCTCACGAACAGCACGCTACAACCCGACACCGACAAAAACCGGGGTCACCGGCGCGACGAGCGCCGAATCAGCCTCGACGAATTCCACTATGAGCTGAACCGGTTCATTCGGCCGACCGGAACATCGAAGTACTCTTGCGGTTAGCTGGGCCACGCTGGCGTTACTCGAATGGCACACCATCAACAGCAAGGGGCACTGCAGGGGTACGGGGACACGCTCAGTCGCAATGGATGCCGTGGCGGACACGGCAGACTTGCTCGGGTTTCCTTACGGTGCGGTTCTGGATGGAGCAACAGCTCAAAATTGCGCCTATGCCGGTCCGGAATCTTTCGCCTGGTGTTGCTGCCACTCGTCCAACTCCGAGCGCCACCTGCCGCGCTGGCGGTCGTAGTGCACCGGCCCCTGCTGGAATGCCGAGAGGTCGAGCACCACCAGCGCCTGGTACGCCTCGGCGGGCAGATCGGCCTCCAGCACGATCTGTAGCCGGGTCGTAGCATCCTGGAGCACCAGCACTTGCTCGGACGATGCCGTCTTGTGCTTGTCGCCGATCACCCGGCTGACCAGGCGCTTGAGGCCCTGGGCGACGTCCTGAGCGGCGGCGGAGCCGAGTCCGCTGAGGAAGGCGTGCAACGGCAGCGCGGCCAGCACCAGCCAGTGCAGTTGTTCCAGGCCACGGCGAGTGGGGACCATCCGGGTGCGCGCGGCAACGTCGAGAGCGCGAAAGGCCTCGACGATCGCCTGTTCCTCCTCGGCTGAGACCTCGGCGTTAACGAGGACCTCTGCCGTAAGCGGATCGCTGTCACTCATCGTCGCTCAGCATCCAGATTCGCGCGGTCCTGTCGGCGCTGGCAGTGGCCAACCGGAGCCCGTCTGGGCTGATACCACCTTCCACACCTTGTAGCTGAGGATGACCATGGCGAGTTCCTGTCCACTGCTGGCATCCCAGACTCGCGCTGTCTCGTCGTGGCTGGCGGTGGCCAGCCGGCTCCCTTCCGGGCTGAACACCACCCCCGACACCCCGCCGTCGTGGTTGACCGTGACAAGTTCTTGTCCATTGGTGGCATCCCAGATTCGCGTCGTCTTGTCGCTGCTGGCAGTCGCGAACCGGCGACCATCTGGGCTAAACGCCACCGCGTTGACCTCTTGATGGTGCCGCAGGGTCAGCACCGCGTCGGAGTCACGTAAGACGCGGGGTGGGGCAGGTGGATCGGGGAGTTCCTGGGATGGGGGCGGTGTCGCTGCCACCTCCGGGATGAGCACCGGGTCTGGGGACGGATCGGGCTGCGGTAGGGGCAAAATGGCGTCGTCGAAGATGTGTCCGTCAGGGTCGCGCAGATACAGTACGGGGGTGCTCCACTCCAGGGTGTCCGGTTTGGCCAGCCGTAATTCCCTCCGGGCATGCATGACGCTGTGGTCCACCGGTTGGCGTTTGGCCACATGCTGGTAGAAGGACTGGGCAAACTGGATCGCGGCCAGTCGGTGATCTCGAACTGCATGGCGACCACCGCCGGGATCTCCTGGCGGATCAGCGTCGCGGCGGTGCTGGCGAACGCATCCGAGGCACTGCCCCGCCCGGTGTCGCAGGCATTGAGCACCACCAGACGCAGCGGGTGGTGCTTGGAGAGCATGAGGCTGATGTCGTCGGCGCCGACCCGGTGGGTGTGGCCCGTCTCGTCGGACAAGGCGAGGGCGCCTTCGTCGGCTGCCTGTTCGTACCCGCCGTGGCTGACGAAATGGAACACATGCCACGGGCCCTTGTCCAGGGCGTCTCGCAGATTGCGATAGGTCTGCCCGTTCACCGTGGTCATCCTCGTCCCTTCGAGCCAGTCACCCTCGCGCGCCGCACGCGAGTGGTCACCGGATCTTACGGAGGACAACCCCTATCGCGATGGTGGATCACGTCTACTGGGTTCCCAGTGTCAGCGCATCGCGAAGCCGGTGCGGGTTCATCAGGCCTACCGTTGGCCGCCCGGCGCGCTGGGTCTGCAGGAGAGTGGCTTCGACGTCGTCGACCGTGCTCCGCAGCTCGGCGAGGATGGCCGGATCGCTGGAGGCGGCGGCTTGCCGCGGGCTCAGATCACCGATCACGCCAGGAGTGTCGAGCCAGCCGGCCTCGGCGTCGCGGCTCATACGGTCAGCGGAGTCGCCGAGATCGGCAGCGGAATCTACGTCGAGAAGGTAGCTCTCCATGATGGCGGTCCGACCTTCGCGCCCGTCGGGGTCTGGGCTGAGGCGCTCGGTGTGCCGGTCACATTCGACCGCATCCGGTGCGACGTCGCGCAACCGGGACTCAAGTGCGGCCAGCCGCGCCGGCGAGTTCGCGGTGACGGTGAAATCTTCGCCAGCGCGTTCGATCTGCCCGAGGCTCAGCACCCGACCGTCGGGCAGGTTCCGGTGCCAGGCGACCAGCTCGTCGCCAGTCTGAGTCAGTTGCGCAACGAGACGGTCGAAGATCTGCTGCGCCCCGGACACCTGGTAGGTGACGCTGCAGTCGTACAGCTCGTCGCCGTCACTGTTGCGGAACTGGACGGGAGGTTCGGGGCCGAGGAAGTCCGCGATCTGCTCGACCGAGGGACCTGAGGCGAGCAGCGCAGCCAGCTCGCGGCGGCGGTGGCGGGGCACGTGGACGGGCAACGCAAGCATGCGAGGTCCGTTGCCATCGTGCAGCAACCGGCCGCAGAACAGCTCCAGCCGCAGCGCGGACTGCGAGAACAGCACGTCTTCCAGGTGGATCGGGTCGCCATCTGGTAGAGCGCGCAGCGTGACGCTGGTGTCCCGCGACACGGCGAGCGCTTCGTAGAGCGTGACGGGGATCCGCTGCCAGTCCTCGATGAGCCCGCGTTCGTCGGGGCGCAGCCAATGACCTCGGGCGGCGAGAAACCTCTCCACCAACCCACCTTGGAACAGCGCGAGATCCAGCAAGAACATTGCGTACCGCTCCGCGTCCTCGGTGCGGTCGATCAGTGATGTGATCATCTCCAGGCCGGGAGCGCGCTCGGCGTAGGTGCCCAACAGGGCGTAGACGAGCTGGGCACGCGCGGTTAGGGCAGGTGGTGCGTCGCGCCGGCAGCAGACCTTGAACTTGCGGCCCGAGCCGCACGGGCAGGGGCTGTTTCGTCCGACCTCGATGGTGGTCGCGGCGATGGCCTCGCTCAGTCCCGGCCGCAGTGAGTTGGGACGCTCGGCGCGTCGTAGGTACCTGTCCGCAGTGGCGTAGTCCCCGCGCACGGCGGCGTACTGGGCGGCGTCGTGCAGAGCCGGCTCCAGGCCGGGGCGCAGCGTCAGTGCCTCATCGAGCAGATCTCGGGCCCTTGCGGAGTCCCCGGCGCCTTCGGCGGCGCGAGCGGCGACGAGCGCAACCGCTGCCTTCTCCTCCCTGCTCCGAGCCTGCGACCGCAGTTCGGCGAGCTGCGCCTCGACCACACCGCCGCGCGCGGTGTGACACTCGATCCGGCCGGACAGCAAGCCCAGCGCATCGTCGGTGGCCGAGGCCAGCGCATCGAGCAGGAACCGGATTCGATCCCCGTCCGGCGGAGCATCACCGGTGAGCATTCCCGCGACGGTCTCGACGTCGATGAGTAGGTCATTCTCGGTGGCCATCCGGGCAGGATAGTCGGAACAGGCATGCTGGGTGCTGTGAGTCCGCGGGTGCTTGTGGTCGACGACGAGCCTGGGGTTCGGCGTGCCTTGGAGCGGGGCCTGCGCGCCGAGGGGATGCAGGTCGTCACGGCAACCGACGGGCCCAGCGGGCTGCGCGCGGCAATGACCGGCAGCTTCGATGCGGTGCTGCTGGACATCATGCTCCCGGGCCTGTCCGGATACCGGGTGCTGGAGCGGCTGCGGGCGGCCGGAGTGGTCACCCCCGTGCTGCTGGTCTCGGCCAAGGACGGCGAGATCGACCAGGCCGACGGGTTGGACCTCGGCGCTGATGGTTACCTGGTCAAGCCGTTCTCCTTCGTGGTGCTGGTCGCCCAGCTGCGGGCGGTACTGCGCCGGCACGCCGACCAGCGCCGGGAGACGGTGCTCACCCTGGGCGATCTGGTGATCGACCCGGCGCGGCGGCGAGTGAGCTGGGCCGGGCAGCCGGTGCAGCTGTCGCCGCGAGAGTTCGCCGTCCTGATGGCGCTCGGCCGCCGGGCCGGCAGTGTGGTGAGCAAGGACGAGCTGTTGCGCGCGGTATGGGGCGACGAGCGGGCCGCCAGCCGCAACGCCGTGGAGGTCTACGTCGGCTACCTGCGTCGCAAGTTGGACGCCGTCGGGGCCGGTGCTGTGCTGCAGACCGTGCGCGGGCACGGCTACGCAGTCGGCACCCTGGCCGGCTCATGAACGCGTCCGGTCGGTTATGGGTGGGCCGGTTATGGGTGGGCCGCCCGTTGCCGCTGCGGGTCGCCGCGGTCGTCACGGTGGTGGGCCTGGTGCTGTTCCTGCTGCTGGCGAAGGCGTCGACCGCGGTGGTGGCGCGGACGCTGACCCACGCTCTGGACGGCGAGCTGGTCGCTGCGGTGACCGCTGCCCGGTTCGCCGTGACGGCTGGGCGCCCGGCTCTGCAGCCGCTGAACGGCGAGGTCCGGGTCCGGGTGTTGGACCGGGCTGGAACACCCGTTGATAGTGCCGGGCCGACACCGCTGTCCGCGCCGGCCATCCGCCGGCTGCTGGCCGGGCAAGCCGCGTGGACGTTCGAGCCTGGCCGACCCAACCACCCGACTCGCTGGTCCGGGCGGGTGGTCAGCGCTCCGGACGGCACGCCCCGGCTGATCGTGGCCGGCGCTGAGTCGGTAGCTCACGCGACGCTGATCGGGCGAACTGCCGCGGTGCTCCTGGTGGCCGCGGTGCTGGCCGCGCTGGCGATGGGGGCGGCCGGTTGGGTGGCCGCCCGGTTCGCGTTGCGCCCGGTGGCCAGGATGCGGGTAGCGGCGACGGGGCTGCCGGCGGGGGAGAGGTTGCCGCTGCCAGCGGCCCGGGATGAGCTGCGGGCGCTGGCTGAGGCGCTCAACGACCTGCTGGACCGGCGTGACGCCGCGAGCGAGCGGCTGCGCCGCTTCACCGGGGATGCCGCGCACGAACTGCGCTCACCAGTTGCGGCGATCCGCGCGCAGGCCGAGGTGGCGGTGGCCCACCCGGATCCGGACCTGGCCGGGGCGACGTTGGAGGACGTGGCCGCCGAAGCGCAACGGCTGTCCGCGGTGCTGAACGATCTGCTCGCGTTGGCCAGGTCGGATGCTGGGGAGCGGTTGCCGGCCGAGCCGGTCGACCTCGCCGAGGCGGCCCGGGCCGCGGTGCGGCGCGCCGGACCGGGACCGGCTGCGGTGCGGGTGACCGCGCCCGCCCCCGCCGTACTGCACGCCGCACCCGGCGACGTCGCCCGGGTGCTGGATAACTTGCTGGCCAACGCTGTGCGGCATGCCCAGCACACCGTGCGGGTAGCGGTACTGCCGGGCACCGACGACGTGCGCGTGCTGGTCGACGACGACGGCGACGGGGTGCCCGTCGAGCACCGGGAGCGGGTGTTCGACCGGTTTCACCGGGTGCAGGATGACCGGGATCGCGGCACCGGCGGGACTGGGCTCGGCCTGGCCCTGGTCGCCGAAACGGTGCACCGCTACGGCGGCACCGCCCGGGTCGGGGAAGCTCCGGACGGCGGCGCCCGCTTCGAGGTGCACTGGCCTGTTGGCCGCCCTTCACAGGCTACCAACCCGGCCTCGGAGAGCCGCTGACCGCTACCAACCCCGACGAGCGAGCTGCTGCGGCGAGCCCGCGCGGGGTGCGAGGATGCCCGTTGTGCCCCAGCTATCCAGCACTGCGCCGCCCAACGCCTCGCCGTCTCTGACAGCGCAGCGGGTCCCGGCCGAGCGACTGGTGGTCGCGGCAGCCGTGCTGGACCAGGGCCGGGTGCTCGCCCAGCAGCGGGCGTACCCGCCCTCGACCGCGGGTCGATGGGAGCTGCCGGGGGGCCGGGTCGAGCCGGATGAGAGCGCTCGGGACGCGCTGGCCCGGGAATGCCGCGAGGAGATCGCTGTTGAGATCGTGCCGGGCGAGCAGCTCGGGCCGGATGTGCCGCTTCCCGGTGGTTACCTGCTGCGGGTGCACACCGCGCGGCTGGCCGATCCGACTGCGCGGCCAGTTCCAGTTGAGCACGCCGCGCTGAGGTGGGTGGACGTCACCGAGCTGGCCGGCCTGGACTGGCTGGACGCCGACCGCACCTTCCTACCCCACCTCGCACCCTTTCTCTCAAGATCCTTCCCCTCCCCACAGCGATAAGCATCCATGTCGCTGCCGGGAGGGGCCTGCAACGACGACAAGCATCCATGTCGCGCTGCGGAGGGGCCTTGCGTTGCGATCGGAGGGTTTGCGCGTTCGTGCGGCTGCTGGGAACTGCGAGGTGAGGGAGGTCATCCCGGGACGGCGGGGTAACGTGGGAATCCCCGGCATCCATCGAGGAGTTCCTGCGTGCCCACCGCCGCCCCACCCCGCGTGCGCACCGACCTGCGCAACGTTGCCATCGTCGCGCATGTCGATCATGGCAAGACGACGCTCGTCGACGCCATGCTGCGCCAGTCCGGCGCGGTCACCGGCCGCAGCGACGTGGACCGCGTGCTGGACTCCGGTGACTTGGAGCGGGAGAAGGGCATCACGATCCTGGCCAAGAACATGGCCGTCACCCGGTCCACACCGGACGGTCTGGTCACCATCAACGTGGTCGACACTCCCGGACACGCCGATTTCGGCGGCGAGGTCGAGCGCGGGCTGTCCATGGTGGACGGTGTGCTGCTGCTCGTCGACGCCAGCGAGGGACCGTTGCCACAGACCCGCTTCGTGCTCCGCAAGGCGCTGGCCGCGCACCTGCCGGTGGTTCTGGTGGTGAACAAGGTGGACCGGCCGGATGCCCGGATCGCGGAGGTGGTCGACGAGACCCACGATCTGCTGCTGGATCTCGCCGCAGATCTGGAGACCGACGCGGCTGACTCGGTGCTGGACATGCCGGTGCTCTACGCCAGTGCCCGGGCTGGCCGGGCCAGCCTGAACCGCCCGTCCGACGGCGAACTGCCGGACGCCGAGGACCTCGCCCCGCTGTTCGACGTCATCCTCGAGCACGTGCCACCCCCCGCAGGCGATGCCGAGGCACCGTTGCAGGCCCACGTCACCAACCTCGACGCCTCGACCTTCCTGGGCCGGATCGCGCTGTGCCGGGTCCGCGCGGGGCGCCTGCACAAGGGCCAGACCGTGGCGTGGTGCCGGGAAGACGGGTCGATCCGGCAGGTCCGGATCACTGAACTGCTGCGCACCGAGGGGCTCAAGCGGGTCCCGGCCGCCAGCGCGAAGGCCGGTGACCTGATCGCCATCGCGGGAATCGCGGAGATCACTATCGGCGACACCCTGGCCGACGTCGACGATCCCCGCCCGCTGCCGCGGATCACCGTGGACGAGCCGGTGATCGCGATGACGCTCGGGATCAACACCAGCCCGCTCGCCGGTCGCGGCGGGGGCAGCAAGCTCACCGCCCGCCTGGTTCGCAACCGGCTGGACGCCGAGCTGGTCGGCAATGTGAGCGTTCGGGTGTCGCCGACTGCATCTCCGGACACCTGGGAGGTGCAGGGCCGCGGTGAGCTGGCGCTGGCTGTCCTGGTGGAGACCATGCGGCGAGAGGGTTTCGAACTGACCGTCGGCAAACCGCAGGTCGTCACCCGCACCGTGGATGGCACTGTGCAGGAACCGTTCGAGCACCTCACCGTGGACGTGCCCGAGGAGCATCTCGGTGCGGTGACCGAGCTGCTGGCCGCCCGCAAGGGCCGGGCGGAACAGCTGGGCGCGACGTCGGGGGACGGCTGGGTGCGCCTGGACTTCACGGTGCCCTCGCGGGGGCTGATCGGTTTCCGCACCGAGTTCCTCACCACCACCCGTGGCACCGGCATCGCCCACCACGTCTTCGATGGCTACCGCCCGTGGGCCGGCGAGCTGCGAACCCGTCGCTCCGGATCGCTGGTCGCCGACCGGTCCGGTTCGGTCACCGGGTACGCGCTGACGCAGCTGGCCGACCGGGGAACCTTCTTCGTGGATCCCGGTGCGGCTGTCTACGCCGGGATGGTGGTGGGCGAGAATCCCCGCGCTGAGGACATGGATATCAACGTCTGCCGGGAGAAGAAGCTCACCAACATGCGCTCGTCTGCCGGTGACGAGCTGGAGCGGCTGGCCCGGCCACGCAAGCTCGGGCTGGAGGAGGCGTTGGAGTTCTGCGCCGCCGACGAGTGCGTCGAGGTGGCTCCGGAGGTGGTGCGGGTGCGCAAGGTCGTCCTGGATGCCACCCAGCGTGCCCGCACCCGCGCCCGCGAGCGGGTGACGCGGTCTTAGCCGAGGCATCCGCTGTCCCCGACGTGACCGCCCTACGGCACCATATCGCCTCGTGAGGATGCCCGGCGGCGCATGCAGGGTGGTGACGGCGCTGATCGTCGGCGCCGCGCTCGCAGCGTGCACCGCGCAATCGCTCCCGCCGGTCGGACCGGGCAGCGTCCCGGTGAGTTCCCCGATCGCCCGGCCCCCCGCGCGGGAGATGGTGCTCGGAGTGGACCGGCTGGTCGGCGGCTTCAACCCGCACACCCTGGCCGACCTGACACCGGTCTCGGGAGCGGTCGCCGGCCTGCTACTGCCCTCGGCGTTTCACCAGACGCCGGCCGGGCAGTGGGTTGTCGACGACACGCTGTTGAACTCCGCCGAGGTCACGAACACCGCGCCGTTCACCGTCACCTACCGGATCCGGCGCAACGCGCAGTGGTCGGACATCACTCCCATCGCCGCTGAGGACTTCGGCTACCTCGCCGAGCAGATGCGCACCCAGCCCGGCGTGCTGGACTCGGCCGGATACCAGCTGATCGATCAGGTGGTCTCGCGGGACGGTGGCAAGACCGCTGAGGTGGTCTTTCACCGACCCTATGCCGGCTGGCGCACCCTGTTCCGGCACCTGCTGCCTGCACACCTGCTCAAGGACGCGCCGGGTGGTTGGAGCAAGGGCCTCGACGCCGGCCTACCAGTCTCCGGTGGTCCGTTCGCGATGGTCTCGGTCGACCCGTCCCGCGGCGAGATGCTGCTGGTACGCAACGACCGGTACTGGGACGCCCCGGCGCAGCTGGATCGGATCCTGTTCCGCCAGGGCAGCGACGCGGCGCTAGCCGACGCGCTGCGCACCGGTGGCGTGCAGGCCGCCCTGTTCGGCCGCCCCAATGCCATCACCGAGTCGCTGCTGCGTGCCGTCGAGCTGGGGGAAACTTCGCTTGTCGTGCCGCAGCCCGTGCTCGCCTCGGTGCTGTTGCGTCCGGGCAGTCAGGTGCTGGACGACCAGCGGGTGCGTACCGCGGTGGCGGCGGTACTGGACCGCCCCGCGCTGATCGCCACCGGAGTCGCCAGTGGTCCCTCCGCGGCGCTGCGGGCTGATTCCGAGGTACTTGCCCCGTCGTCGTCGGGCTACCAGGCCACCGCGCCGGCCGGCGGGGTGCCCGTGGTGCCGGATCCGGACACCGTGCGCCGGTCGCTCACCGACGCCGGGTACACCCGTGGCCCAGCAGGCTGGGAACGCGTGGGGCGGCCACTGCGGCTGGTGGTGGTGGCGCCAGCGGATCGCGAACCATACGGGACACTCGCCGCACGGGTGGTCGATCAGCTTCGGACCGCCGGGATCGAAGCGCAGCTGCGTGAGGTCGACCCCGACGAGCTGTTCGGCACCATGCTCGGCCCGCAGCCGCGAATCAACGCGGTGTCATTGCGTCGAGGCACGGCGGAGGCGGCAAACCCGCAAGCTGACATCCCCAGTGCTGACATCGTGGTGCTCCCGCAGCCGGTAGCCGGTCACCCAGCCACCCAGCTGGCATCCTGGTATGGCTGCCCACTGGTGGTGCCGGCCAGGCTGGCACCCGCACCGCCCAACCCGGCGGGACTGTGTGACCTGACTCTGCAGCCGCTCATCGAGCGGGCACTCACCCAGGACGATCCGGGCGGCACGGTCGCCCCTACCGTCGAGGCGGCGCTGTGGCAACGAGCCGTGACGATTCCCCTCTATCAGCAGGTTTCGCTACTGGTCACCACAAGTCAGCTGCACGACACCGCGCCGGGGACGGCGCTGGAAGGTCCTCTCGACGGTGCCGCGCGCTGGCAGCTTCGCTGGTAAGAGAGGAGGTCTCTTTGTTGGGGAAATCGAGCCGGGCTTCGCACTTGATCAGCCTCCTGGTGGGCATCGTTTGCCTGGCCCTTGCTGTTACCGGTTGTGTGGCGGCCGGTGGGACCGATCGTCCCGACGGCCGTGGCGGCGGACCGGCGGAGACGGGTGCGCGCGGTGACAACGGAGACGGATCATATCGAGCTCCCCAGGTCCCCCCCGGCCCAGAGATCGTCATCGCGCACGACGCGCCTTACACCGCGTACAACAACAAGACGGCGCAGGCGAACAACAACCCGGACAACGCTCTGGTGCTCAACCAGGTGCTCGTGGACCCCTTCATCGTCGACGGCGACGGCAACTTCCTCCTCAACTCCGACGTGTTGGTGTCAGCCGAGCTGACCTCGAAGGATCCTCAGGTCGTCACGTACACAATCAAGCCGAACGTCAAGTGGTCGGATGGTCAACCGTGGAATTGTCGCGACTTCTACCTTGCCTGGCTCGCCGGCAGCGGAAAGTCGCCGTACTTCACGCCGGCGAGCACGCGAGGATATGAGCGGGCGACTGCTGAATGTCGTGACGAGAATACCTTCGTCGAGACCTACCAGTCACCATACGCCGACTGGCGGCGGAACTATATTGATAACGCCATCCTGCCGGCGCACATCCTCGAGCGGGAGACCGGGATCGCCGACATCACCGCGCTGAGCCCGCAGTCCGCGCTGGCAGACCTGAAGAAGGCCGGTGACTTCTGGAACAGCAAATGGACCGGTTTCAACGTCACCACCATGCCGGGATCGGGCCCGTATCGGATCGACAGCTCGACACTGGGCGAATCGACACCGGGCAAGCAGACCGTGCTGACCCGCAACCCGGAGTGGGTGGGTAACCCCGCAGGTCCCGAGCGGATCGTTCTCGCGTCCGTCGCCGACGGTGCCGCAGCGGTGCAGGGACTGCAGGACCAGCAGTACAGTGTGGTGCAGCCGCCAGCCGATCCGCTGCTGGCGGATCGGCTGCGCGCCCTGGAGGGCCAGGGCGTGGTATTCGAGGCGCGGGGTGGGCCCACCGCCGACCACCTGGACCTCAATCTGGCGAGTGCGCTGTTCAAGGATCCTGTCGTTCGGACCGCTTTCGCCCAGTGCGTCGATCGAAACACGCTGGTCGACGAGCTGGTCCGCGGTGTGCTTCCGGAGACCCAGCCACTGGGAAGCCTTGCATTTCTCCCCGGTGATGCGCCCTACGATGATCTCTACTCCGAGAGCATGGTCGCCGACTCGCGCAAAGCGCAGGTGACGCTGGAGCGAGCGGGGTGGGTGCTGGGTCAGGACGGGGTGTATTCACGGGCCGGCCAACGCCTGTCCTTCTCCATCACTCACGATGCATCGCCGGATCATGCCCGGGCGGTTGAACTCATCCGGAAGCAATGCCGGCAGGCGGGGATGGAGATCGCTGACGGTGTTATTCCAGAGGGTCTGGGCGAGGCGCTTGCCCGCGGAAAATTCGACGTCGCTCTGACGACGAGCTCACGTACCCTGCGAGCGTCGTCCTTGGCCGACTGTTACGCGACTAACGGCCAGCACAACTACCAGCACTACACCAACCCTGCGGTCGACGCTGCACTGCGCATCGCGCAGACGGAGTACGCCGAGTCCACCCAGACAGACGCCCTTCGAAAAGTCGATCGACTCGTCGCCGATGACCTGGTATCGCTTCCGCTGTTCCAGGTTCCGATCATGTGGGCGTACACCAACAACATCGACAGCGTCTACCGCCATAGTTCAACCGGCGTCACCTGGAACGCCAACGAGTGGAGGGTGGGGTAACCCGCAGCTGCGTCAGGTGGGGTCGCTGCCGCGTAGGGCGGCGCACCAGAGGGCTAGGGTGGCGGTCAGGGCTGTGGCGCAGGCCCAGGTGGCCAAGCCACCACCGTCGAGAAAGACCCACAGCAGACCGACGATCGGGGCTGGGGTGAGCAGCACTGCATCGGCCCGCAGCTGCCGGCACCAGCTGGTGTCGTGACGCGCGTCGGGGTCGGGTCGGGTCGGGCTGTCGATGCGCCGGCCCCGGGGTTCGGCAGTCCGGATCGGACCGGACGGATCCAGCCAGACGCCGTCGACCTCGGCGGCAGCGAGCCCGCGACCCCGTGGATCGCCGTGCACCTGCACCGTGGTCGGGGCCGGTAGCGTCGCCAGGATCGGGTCGAAATGGACTGGGATCCACCGTGATGTCGAGCCTGGGGCCGGTGAATCCAGCTCGAGCCAGGATCGGGTCATCAGCCCGGACTGTACCCGCACCCTGCGCACCTGCATGGGCTGTCCGGTTCTGCGGCGCACCCGGCGCCGGCTGATCACGTGCCACCCGGCGGTGGTCAGCACGATCGTCGCGATCAGACCGCTGAAGGCCACCCCCGAGGTAGCGCGGTCCACCGCGGCCAGCTCGGTGCTGCCGGGAATGAACACGGTGGTGGGCTCGCGAGGGTCGTAGGCGACCTCGGTGCGGGTCCCCACTGGTGGTGGCGACACCCCCAGCGCGACGGTGTCGGTTCGGGGCGCACCAGCTGCCGACCAACGGACGTCAACGGTCCGGTCCTCGGTACGAATCACCTCGCCGAAGGACCGTGCGGTGGCCCCGGCGACCCGCTCGCCGTCGGTGCCCAGCGTCCGAAACGATAGGCCCGCGATGAGTACGCAGATCAGCAGGGCCAGTGCCGACGTGCCCGCCCCATACCGCAGCGCGCGGCTGTGGCCAGGGCGGGCACGGAAGGTCACCGGGTGAAGCCGATATCGGTGTAGATCGGGTCGGTGATGGCGAATGCCCCGACGTTCGCAATGCCATTGCGGACCGCGACCACGTCGGGACGCTGGTAGAGCATCAGCGAGTGTCCGGTCTTCCAGATCTCCTGGTCGATCTGGTTGGCCAGCTCGATCTTGCGGGCCGGGTCGAACTCGATGGTGACCTGCGCGAACAGGTTGTTGATGGTCTCGTTACCGATGCCGCCGAAGTTCTGCTGGGTCTCGCCCCTGGTGCCGTAGATCGAGCTCTTGGTCGTAGTCGGGAAGGGAACCCCGATCCAGGCGAAGTGGGTGATATCGAAGTTTCCAGGAATGACGTGCTTGTCGAAGAAATCACCCGATGGTACTGGGACGATGTCAACCTTCACGCCGATCTCGGAAAGGAACTGCTGCACCTGGCGGGATTCCTGCTCAGCCCTCGGTGTCTGGGTCGGGATCACATTCCGGATCACCAGCTCCTGACCGTTCTTGCGCCGGGTGCCCTGACCCTGTGCCGATTCGCCCGGGCGGGTCCAACCCAGGGCGTCGAGCATCCTGGACGCCTCGGCCGGATCGTAGGCGGCGACCTGCGAATTGTCCTGGTAGCCCTGCATGGTCTGGACGTAGATGTGGTTGCCCAACGGCCGGGACCCCGGCACGATCCGGCCGATCAGTGCCTCGGTGACGGCTTGGCGGTTGATGCCTTTCTGGATGGCGATGCGCAGCTGCTGGTCGGCCAGGATGGTGCCGGGTCGACCGTTGAACGTGATGTGTTGGTAGTACGGTGCCAGCGCTCTGCGCACCGTGACCCCGGCGGCGTTCTGCGCCCTGGTGAAGTCATTGATTTCGGGGCCGAAGTTCACGTAATCGGTCTCATTGTTGGCCAGCGCGTCTAACTGCGCCTCCCTGGGGATGCTGCGGAAGATGATCCGGTCTAACCGAGGTTTGCGCCCCCACCACTTCTCGTCACGCACCAGCGTGATGGTGTTCGCGGTCCGATCGATCTGCTCCACCCTGAACGGGCTCGCGGTGATGGGTAGCCCCTGGGTCCACCCGGTGTTGAACATCGCCGGATTCGTGTTGGTGGACGCCGGGTACAGGGGGTCGAAGATGGTCTGCCAGTCGGCAAAGGGAGTCGCAAAGGTCACCACCGCCTGCTTGTCCGACGTCCCCCGTTCGACCGACGCGATGTCTTTGTAGCCCGTGTTGGACGCGATCAGAAAGGCCTTGTTGCTGCCGTTGAGGGCCTGCCACTGGGCTCGGAAGTCCTGCCAGGTCATCGGTGTGCCGTCGCTCCAGGTGGCCTCATCACGCAAGATGTAGGTCACCACCTGCGGGTTCGTACTGGTCAGTGTGGCCGACGTGAGATAGTCCTCGTTGATCTTCACTGTGCCGTCGGGTTGGGCCAGGTAGAGGAACGGGACCAGGGCGCCGAGCACGTCGTGGTTGTTTCTCTCCGGCCCGTCGACCTGGTTGTAGTTGAACTGGGGCGGCATGAGATCGATCGTCCACCGGAAGGTGCCGCCGTCGCGCAACGTGTCGGCGGGTGCTGCTCCGATGTCGATGGCACCGATCTGCGGAGCGGGCCCGCCCGTGCCGCCCGCACCCCCACCACAGCCCACCAGCGCCAGCGTGAGGGTCGCTACCAGCACCATTGGTAGCCCCCGCAGTCGCCATTGTCTCATCCGTACATCCCTTCGGTTTGTCCTCAGCGCAGTCACAGCACCGCGTGCGCCGCCGCGTAATGGCAGGCTGCCTCATGCTCGGCTTCACCCCGCTGCTCCCGCGCAGGCTCCTCCTGCTCGCAGCGCGACTGCAGCTCGGGGGTCAGCGCGGCATAGCGGAAGCAGCGGGTGCGAAACCGGCATCCCGGCCGCACATCAGCCGGGCTGGGCAGATCGCCGGTCAGCAGGATCCGTTCCCGGGCGCGCTCCTTGACCGGGTCGGGGATGGGAATCGCCGAGAGCAGCGCCTGGGTATAGGGATGCTGCGGTGCGTTGTACACCGCGTCGACGGGTCCAATCTCTATGATCTTGCCCAGGTACATCACCGCGACGCGGTCGGCGATGTGTCGCACCACCGCGAGGTCGTGTGCGACGAAGAGCATCGCCAGGCCCAGCCGGGCCTGCAGCTCCTCGAGCAGGTTGATCACTCCGGCCTGGATCGAGACGTCCAGCGCGGAGACCGGCTCGTCGAGCACGAGCACCTTGGGATCGAGTGCCAACGCCCGGGCGATCCCGATGCGCTGGCGCTGCCCCCCGGAGAACTCCGCGGGGTAGCGGCTGGCGTGGTCGGGTCGCAGACCCACCAGAGTGAGCAGCTCGGGAACCCGCTGCCGGATCTCCGTACTCGGCACGCCGTGGGTACTCAGCGGTTCGGCGAGCACGTCGAACACGGGCAGCCTCGGATCCAGCGAGGCGATCGGGTCCTGGAACACCACCTGCAGGTCCCGGCGCAGTTGCAAACGCCGCCGCCGATCCAGCATTGACACGTCCGTGCCGAGCACCTCGATGCGCCCGGACGATGGTGCTGCCAGGTTGAGGATCTCCATCAGGGTGCTGGTCTTGCCGCACCCGGACTCGCCGACCAGCCCCAGCGTCTCCCGTTCCCGGAGCTCGAAGGAGATGTCGTCCACCGCGCGCACCGTGCCCACCCGCCGTCGCAGGATCGTCCCCTTGAACACCGGGTAATGCCGCACAAGTCGCTCCACCCTGAGCACCGCTGCAGCGCGTTCTGGGGACAGAACGCGGTCATTCCCGTTCGGATCAGGGCGTTCTGTCTCCAGAACGCACGGCTCCTCGGCCCGGTGGCAGGCGCACAGATGAGTGCTGGAGACGGGTGCGAGGTCGGGCTCGGTGGTGTGGCAGTGGTCGATCACCAGGGGGCACCGCGGGGCGAACGGGCAACCTGCCGGGAGCTCGACCGTCGAGGGGGGCTGGCCCTCGATCGGGACCAGCGGCACGCGCGGCCCGGTGTCCACCCGGGGGATGGAGCCGAGCAGTCCCCGCGTGTAGGGCATCCGGGGGCGGGAGAAGATGTCGTCCACCGGGCCGGTCTCCACGGTGCGCCCGGCGTACATCACCTGCACCCGATCGGCGAACCCGGCGACCACGCCGAGATCATGGGTGATGAGCACGATCCCCGCACCGGTGACCTCCCGGGCGGTGGCCAGCACCGCCAGCACCTGGGCCTGCACCGTGACGTCCAGCGCGGTGGTGGGCTCGTCGGCGATGATGAGGTCCGGGTCGTTGGCGATCGCCATCGCGATCACCACGCGTTGCCGCATGCCGCCGGAGAACTCGTGCGGGAACGCCCGGGCCCGCCGCGCGGCGTCGGGAATGCCGACCAGATCGAGCAGCTCCACGGCACGGGCACCGGCCGCCTGCCGCGACCGCGTGCCGTGCACCAGCAGTGCCTCGGCCACCTGGTCACCGACGGTGTACACCGGCGTCAGTGCCGACAGCGGATCTTGAAAGATCATCGCGATGCGCCGGCCGCGGATCTGGGACAGCTCGGCGTCCGAGCGCCCCAGCAGCTCACGGCCCTGGAAGCGGATCGAACCAGCGATCTTGGCCTGCGGCGGGAGCAGGCCCATGACGGCCAGCGAGGACACCGATTTACCCGAGCCGGACTCGCCCACGATCCCGAGCGCTTCCCCAGCGGTGACCTGGTAGCTTAACCCGCGCACGGCGGTGACGCGACCCTCCTCGGAGGGAAACGACACCGCGAGGTCGGTGACCGAAAGCACTGGCTCAGTCGACACAGCCACGTGCTACCCCCGGTTTCCGCGCTGGGAGGTCGGGTCGAGCGCATCGCGCAACCCGTCGCCGACGAAGTTCACCGACAGCACGGTGAGCGCCAGCAATCCCCCGGAGAACAGGAACAGCCAGGGGAAGGTCAGCGCGGAGTTGGTACCCGACGCGATCAGCGTGCCCAGCGAGACGTCCGGCGGTTGCACCCCGAAGCCGAAGTAGCTCAACCCGGTCTCCAACAGGATGGCGGCACCGACCGTGATGGTCGCGTCGATGATCAGCAATGAGGCCATGTTGGGCACGATGTGCCGGGCGATGATCCGCCATGGCGGCACCCCCATGAAGCGGGCCGCCAGGACGAACTCACGCTCGCGCAGCGACAGGGTCATGCCCCGGACGATCCGTGCGGAGATCATCCACGCGAAGGCGGCCAGCAGCACGACGAAAATCAGCCACGTCTCGCCCCGGAACGATGGGGACAGGATCGCGATGATCAGGAAAGCGGGGAGCACGAGGAGCAGGTCCACCACCCACATCAGGATCCGATCCACCCAGCCACCGAAGTATCCGGCGGCAGCACCGACGATCGCGGCGAGCCCGGTGGAGATGAGCCCGACCAGCAGCCCGATCGTCAGTGACTTCTGCAGGCCGCGCAAGGTCTGGGCGAATACGTCTTCGCCGATCTGCGTGGTGCCGAACCAGTGCCGCGCCGATGGCGGCTCCAGGTAAGCGGTGTAGTCCTGCTGGGCATAGCCCCACGGGGTGAGCAGGGGGCCCAGGAACGCCAACGCATACAGCAGCAGCACACAGACCAGCCCGAAGACCGCCAGCCGCTGGCGCAGGAAGCGGCGCAGTACCAACCGTCCCCTGGTCGAAGATCCGGTTTGGGCCCTTCCTGGAGCCGCTACCGGAGCGCCAGGAAGGGCTGTGGTGCTGTGCGGATCGGTGATGGACGCAGACACCTGCTACCTCCTGTCAGATTCTGATCCGCGGGTCGAGCGCGGCGTAGAGCAGGTCGGACAGCCAGCCCGAGAACAGCACGAGCACCGCCACGAACAGCGTCACCGTCGCGACGATGTTGGTGTCGTTTTGCTGCACGCCGTAGACGAACCAGTCGCCCATCCCGTACCAGCCGAAAATCCGCTCGGTGAAGACGCCACCAACGATCAGCAACCCGATCCCGAAGGCGAACAGGGTGGCCATCGGGATCAGCGCGGTGCGCAGCCCGTGCTTGAACAGGGCTCTGCGCCGGGTCAGCCCCTTGGCCTGGGCGGTTCGCAGGAAGTCGCTGCCCAGCACGTCGAGCATGGCGCTGCGCTGATAGCGGCTGTAGTAGGCGATCTGCCCCAGGGCGATGGCCAGCGTCGGTAGTACCAGATGCGACAGCCGGTCGAGCAGGGCGGCTCCCCCACTGCCCTGGAAGCCGGGGGTGGCTTCGCCGGTGAAGTAGAGCACGGTCGTACCTGCCGCAGTGTTGAGCTGCAAGCCGCCGAACTTCAGCAGCGTGCCGATCAGGAACACCGGCGTGGACAGCACCAGGAAAGAAAACAGCGTCGCTGCGTAGTCGCTGACCCGGTACTGACGGATCGCGCTGGCCACACCGACCAAGACACCGACTGCGATGCCCACCACGGTGCCCAGGGCGAACAGTCGAAGGCTCACGCCGATGCGGCGGCCGAGCTCGTTGGTGACCGGCTGACCGGTGATCGTCGAACCGAAGTCGCCCTGCACCACACCGCCCATCCAGGATGCGAATCGCTCAGGGACGGGCTCATCGAGCCGCAGCTCGGCACGCTTGGCCTCGATCACCGATGCGGGCGGTGGCGGGTTGCGGCCCTGTAACTGGCCGAGCGGGGAGAAGGTCACCGACGCCAGGGCGAATGCCAGGAACGTCGCGGCCAGGCACAGCAGCACGTAGCTGGCCAACCGACGTGCCAGAAATCCGATCATCGCGAGCCCATCGTTTCACTCCTTCAGGTCCGCGCACGCTACTACGACTGCCCGTGTAGGCAGTGTCATCCGGAGTCATCCGCTACGTCATCCGCTGACGTAGCGGATGACGAGGTGGGCGTACTGTCACCGTTCCATGGGGTTCATAAGACGATCAGTGACGCTGCGGGCGGTCGCGCTCGTCGCGGGTGCCACCGTGGTACTGGCGGCCTGCGGTGGTGGCGGTGGTGCCGGTGACGGTCAGAGTCAGACCGGATCAGCGTTCGCCGCCTGTGAATCGAATCCGAATACCTGCAACTCAGCCGAGCCCGGCAAGGTGCAGCAAGGCGGCCAGCTCACCTACGCGATCGAGAAGAATGTCGGGAACTGGAACCTGCTGTCCAGCGAGGGCAACGTACTCGAGACCGGCTGGGTGCTCAAGGGACTGCTGCCCCCCGCCTTCATCACCCAGCCGGACCTCACGGTGGTGATGAACAACGATCTGCTCGAGTCAGCCAAGGTGACCAACACCAACCCGCAGACTCTCGTCTACAAGATCAGGCCCAAGGCGGTGTGGTCGGACGGGACACCGATCACTGCTGGCGACTTCCTCTACAACTGGAAGGTCCAGAACGGGCGCGATTGTCCGAACTGCGCTCCAGCCACCACAGCCGGCTTCGATCAGATTCAATCGGTCGTCGGTTCGGACAATGGCAAGACGGTGACAGCGACGCTGTCCAAGCCGTTCACCGACTGGAAGCAGATCTGGGGGAGCGGCTCACCGCTCTACCCAGCGCACATCGCCGCGCAGCACGGGAACATCAACATACCGGAGGGGTTAGCCTCGTCGTTCACGTGGTTTGGAACCACGGTGCCGAACTACTCCGGTGGACCGTTCCAGATCGACAACTTCAAGAACAACGAGTCGGTCACCCTGGTGCCCAATCGCCAGTGGTACGGGTCGGCCCCAAAGCTCGACCGGCTCATCTTTCGAGTGATCACCGACGCCAACCAGGAGCCGACAGCGCTGCAGAACCGGGAAGTCCAGGTCATTTACCCGCAGCCGCAGGTCGACCTGGTGCAGCAGGTGCGCAGCATCCCCGGCGTCTCCTCCTTCATCGGGCTCGGACTGAGCTGGGAGCACATCGATCTGAACCTGAGTAACAGATTCCTGGCCGACCCTGCGCTGCGTGTTGCCATGTTCACCGCGGTCGACCGGCAGGCCATCATCGACAAGACCGTGGGGCAGTTCACCGACAAGGTCCAACCGCTGAACAGCCACAACTTTGTTCCGCAGGAGAGCGGCTACGAGGACGTGGTCAGCGAGTCCGGTCAGGGTGCCGGCAACGTGGCACGCGCCAAAGAGATCCTCACCGCCGCCGGCTACAAGATCGAGGGTGAGCAGCTCCGGACCCGGTTGGGCCAGCTGGTGCCGCCGATGCGGATTCGCTACACCGTCGGTAACCAGATCCGGCAGACCGAATGTGAGCTGTTCGCCCAGCAGGTCAAACCTCTGGGCATCACCGTGCAAGTGGTGCCGACCGACGACCTCGGCGGCACGCTGTCCAAGAGAGACTTCGACATCGCGGTCTTCGCCTGGGTCGTCACGCCCTTCCCCTACGCCAACGCGGTGCAGCTGTGGGTCGCCGGGCAGGGCAACAACTTCGGCAACTACAGCAACCCCAACGTCGACCGCCTGATCGCCGCAGCGACGAGCTCGACCGAAGAGGTGCAGGCCAAGGAGATGCTCAACCAAGCGGACCGGCTGCTGACCAGGGATGCCTACGTGCTTCCGCTGTACCAGAAGCCGACCTTCATCGCGCTGTATGACACCATCGCGAACGTCCGCAACAACTCCTCGCTGGACGGACCGCCCTACAACGTCGCAGAGTGGGGTTTCCGCGCAGCCGGTTGATCAGCTGATCACTCGCCACATCGCCACCCCGACGCCGAGCATCCACGCCCACGCCAGCACCTACCGGGTCGCCGTCATGCAGGAGCAGCGCGACGCACCACGAAGGGCTGTTTGCCCTGAATGCCGCCCACGGCCCACGGTGGATGAGCTGGCCCTGGGGTAACGCCCGGCAGCCGACCGGGCCAACACCGCCGAACACTGGGCCGGCAGAGCTGTCAGGGACTCCAGTGACTGGCGGAGCTGGTGGCTTCAGCATTATCGCAGCACCGGCAGTGACAGCAGCTTCGATGTGGGTTTCTGGTGTGCTGCGGATGCCGATCCAGCGAGCAGATAGCGTGCGCGGGCATGCGCGCACTTGTCACCGGCGGTGCCGGGTTCATCGGCTCACACCTCGTTGACCGTCTCATCGCCGAAGGCCACCACGTCGCCGTGATGGACGGCTTGTCCACCGGCCGCCGCGACCGCATTCCTCCCGACGTGGCCCTGCACGTCATCGACATCGTCGACGACCGCGAGGTCGCTGACGTCGTGACCGTCTGTCGGCCTGATGTGATCTACCATCTGGCTGCCCAGATCAGTGTCCGTTACTCGGTAGCCGATCCGGTAGCCGATGCCACCACCAACACCCTGGGCACGGTGAACCTCCTCAACGCCGCTACCGCCACCGGTGCCCGGCTGATCCTGGCCAGCACCGGCGGCGCCATGTACGGCGACGGCGTCGCACTGCCCACGCCGGAAACCTGCCTGCCGGCAACCCTGGCTCCGTATGGGATCTCGAAATACTGTGCTGAGCAGTACCTCATGTTGTTCAATCGACTCCACGCCGGACGTCATATCGCTCTTCGGCTGGGTAACGTCTACGGCCCCCGGCAAGACCCACACGGCGAAGCGGGGGTCGTCGCGATCTTCTGCGGCCACGTTGCTCGCGGCGAAACTCCGACGATCTACGGTGACGGTAAGCAGACCCGCGACTACGTCTACGTCGCTGACGCGGTAGACGCTTTCCTTGCCGCGACCGACTACGTTGGTGACGAGGCGGTGTTCAACATCGGCACTGGCGACGCGACCGCCGTAAGCGATCTCTTGGACGTCGTCAACGCCGCTGCCGGAACAGCTATCGAGCCGAAATTCGCACCGGCACGAGCAGGGGAGTGGCGACACGGCGCGCTCGACTCCACAAAGGCGGCGGCCGAACTCAACTGGACCCCGGCTACCAGCATCGCGGCGGGCATTCGGCGGACCTACCAGCTGCTCACCCAGAACAGCTAGCCCCGCGGTGTTGTGTTCGAGGACTTTTTAGCCATACGGTGCGCAGGTCGGTGATGTGGAAGCCGTAGTCCAACGATGTCGATCAGGCCCTCATCCTCGAGCTGGCTGAGGGTCGGGTAGACGGCGCCAGGGCTGGGTCGCCAGGCGCCGGAGGTGCGCTCGGTGATGGCTTGCATGAGTTGGTAGCCGTGCATGGGCTGCTCGGCCAGCAGCAGTAGTAGAGCGGTGCGCACATCGCCGCGTTGCGCTCGCCCGCGTCTCGCGCCGTGGGGACGGCCTCGGCGTGTCGTTGCACCGCCGACCGCGTCAGGGTGTGCGGGAAAGATCGATCAGCGGGACGCCCCACGGGCCAGCGCACGGCGGCGTGGTCTCACGGCCAGCCACACGGGGGCGACGTAGGCTATGGCCGCTGGCGGTGCCATCAGCGCAGCCGGTCGGAGGGGTTCCCTGAAGCAGGAAGACGTGGATGCTCGCCTACGCAGTTCGCCGGGTGCTCGTCTCGGTGCCGATTTTGGTCATCGCGACGTTCGTCGTCTTCGTCATGGTGTCGCTGTCCGGTGATCCGCTCTCGGAGCTCAAGACCCGCAATCCACCGCCACCGCCGCGCACTCTCGAACTCGAGGCCCAGCGGCTGCATCTCGACGAGCCGTTGCTGGCACGTTACTGGAACTGGCTGACCGGGATCGTCCGTGGTGACTTCGGTCCATCGGTGCAGTCCACCCAGGTGATCGGTCCGGAGCTGGTCGATCGATTCCTGGTCACGTTCCGCCTCATCGCGGTGGCGATGCTGCTGGCATTGGTCCTCGCCGTGCTCGTCGGGGTGATCAGTGCCGTTAAACAATATTCGGGGACCGACTACACGTTCACCTTCTTCGGGTTCCTGTTCCTGGCCATGCCGTCGTTCTGGTTCGCGATACTGCTCAAGGAAGCCGGCATCAGCGTCAATGACGCGGTCGGTAACCAGGTACTGTTCACCATCGGTGACAGCTCGGTCTACGTCGAGGGTGGTTTCTGGGCGTCGATCACTGACATCGCCGGTCATATGATCTTGCCGACGATCTCGCTGGCGCTGCTGTCATTCGCGGCGTGGAGCCGCTTCCAGCGGGCCTCGATGCTCGAAGTGCTCAATAGCGACTACGTCCGGCTGGCCCGGTCCAAGGGGCTCCGACAAGGTACGGTGCTGACCCGGCACGCCCTGCGTACCGCGCTGATCCCGCTGACCACGGTCACCGCGCTGGATCTCGGTGCGATCATCTCCGGGGCCATCGTGACCGAGAACGTGTACCAGTGGCGGGGGGCGGGCAGCTTCCTGCTCGAGTCGGTCCAACGCTACGACGTCTATGCCGTCGCAGGGTGGCTGCTGATCTCGGCGACCTTCGTCATCCTGTTCAACCTGGCCGCGGACCTGCTCTATGCCGTGCTCGACCCGAGGATCCGTTATGCCTGAACGGGAGTTCACTGTCGCCGAGCGAAGCCAGGCGCAGCTGGTCGTGCGCCGTTTCCGGCAACACCGGCTGGCTGTGTCCAGCGTGGTGGTGCTGGTGGCGCTGGTTTTGCTGGCCTTCGTCGGTGGCTGGTTATGGACGTACTCCGCTGCCGAGCTCACTCCGGATGAGTCGCAGCCTCCGTCCTGGAACCACCCTTTCGGCACCGACGCAGCGGGGCGCGACACCTTCGCCCAGGTGCTGCGCGGCACCCAGATCTCGATCGGGATCTCGGTGCTGGTCGCGATCTTCGCCACTCTGATAGGGACCATCTGGGGAGCCGCCGCGGGCTACTACCGGGGCGTGGTCGACACCGTGATGATGCGAATCGCCGACCTCATCCTCACCCTGCCGCTGCTCGCGGTCGCCGTAGTACTCGGCCACAACGCCGGGGGCAGTTGGTGGCTGATCGCCGCAGTGATCACCGGGCTGTTCTGGGCCTACGTCGCCCGGGTGGTGCGCGGTGTCGTGCTGTCGCTGCGGGAGAAGGAATTCATCGAGGCCGCCAAGGCGCTCGGCGCCAGCGATGCCAGGATCATCTTCCGGCACCTGGTGCCCAATGCGCTCGGCTCAGTCATCGTGAATGCCACGATCCTGGTCGCCCTCGCCATCCTGGCCGAGACCGCCCTGTCCTATCTCGGTTTCGGGGTGCGGGCCCCGGACACCTCACTGGGGCTACTGGTCAGCCAGGCCCAGACAGCGGTACAGACCCGACCCTGGTTGTTCTACTTCCCGGGCCTGTTCATCATCCTGATCGCGCTGACCATCAACTTCATCGGCGACGGCCTACGCGACGCCTTCGACCCCCAGCAGACGAAGGTGCGCAGATGACCGCTGCCCTTTTGCACCGCATGTCGTCTCCTGGCGCACGGTGTGTCGGCATCTGGTGCCCATCGTGACCTCCGTCGGGGATGCCGTGCTCGACGTTGCGGACCTGCGAGTGGAATTTCGCACCGATGAGGGCCGGGTGCAGGCCGTGCGCGGGGTGAGCTACCAGCTCCGTCGCGGTGAGGTGCTCGGCATCGTCGGTGAGTCGGGCTCCGGCAAGTCGGTGACCTCGCTGGCCGTGATGGGTTTGCTGCCCGGCTCGGCTCAGGTATCCGGATCGGTGCGTCTCACTGCCCGTTGGGGGGGTGGTCCGGGGGATATCGAGCTGCTCGGGGCATCGGACAAAGAGCTCAGCCGGGTTCGTGGTCAGGCCATCTCGATGATCTTCCAAGACCCGATGACCTCGCTCAACCCGGTGTACACCGTCGGGTACCAGATCGCCGAGGCGATCCGGGCCCACCACGACGTCACTGCTGACGCGGCTCGTAAACAGGCGGTGGAGCTGCTCGAAGCGGTCAGCATTCCCAATCCCGCCGAGCGGGCCGGCAGCTACCCACATGAGCTGTCCGGGGGAATGCGGCAGCGGGTGGTGATCGCCATCGCGATGGCCAACCGGCCCGAAGTGATCATCGCGGATGAGCCCACCACCGCGCTGGACGTCACCGTGCAGGCACAGATCCTGGAAGCGCTGCACACCGCAAAGGTGGAGACCGGAGCGGCCATGCTGCTCATCACGCACGATCTCGGCGTGATCGCTGGGCAAGCGGACCGCGTGCTGGTGATGTATGCCGGCCGGGTCGTCGAAGCCGGCCCCGTCGAGGAGATCTTCTACGCCCCGCGGATGCCGTACACGTTGGGCCTGCTGGGCAGCCTGCCCCGGCTGGACGTGCGGACGCAGCGGCTGCACCCGATCAGCGGCTCGCCCCCTTCGGCGATCAACATGCCATCAGGGTGCCCGTTCACCCCTCGCTGCCCGCTGGCCGCAGCGATCTGCGAGACAGACGAGCCCCCGCTGGCGGAGACCGGGACCCCCGGGCACTTATCGGCCTGCCACTTCAGCGCCCGCCTGGACGGGCTGGAGTCAGGCGACCTGTTCCGGCCCATCTCCCGGGACACCGCACCGTGACCGCCGACGCATTTGGTCCCGCGGAGGCGGCATTATGACCGCCCGGCAGCCGGTGCTGTCGGTGCGCAACCTCGTCAAGCACTTCCCGGTACGCGGCCGCGGGCTGGTCCGCCGGCAGGTCGGCGACGTGCACGCTGTCTGCGACGTGTCCTTCGACCTGTACCCGCACGAAACACTCGCGTTGGTGGGGGAGTCGGGCTGCGGCAAGACCACCACGGCACGGGTGCTGCTCAACCTGCAGCCGGCCACGGCGGGTCACGTTCATTACCAGGGCACCGAATTGACCCAGCTGCCCCGTAAGGCCATGCAGCGGCTGCGCCGTGAGCTCCAGATCGTCTTCCAGGACCCCTATGCCGCGCTCGACCCGCGGTTACCGGTGAACGAGATCGTCGCCGAACCGCTGCGTATCCACGGCCTTTATGACTCGGCCGGGCGCGAGAACGTGCGGGAGTTGCTTGCGCTGGTCGGGCTCAAACCCGAGCACGGCAACCGGTTCCCGCACGAGTTCTCCGGAGGGCAGCGGCAGCGGATCGGCATCGCCCGCGCGCTGGCGCTACGGCCGAAGGTCCTCATCCTGGACGAGCCGGTGTCCGCGCTGGACGTCTCCATCCAGGCCGGGGTGCTCAACCTGCTGGCGGACCTGCAGACGCAGCTTGGCCTGTCCTACCTGTTCGTGTCCCACGATCTGTCGGTGGTGCGGCACGTGGCGGACCGGATCGCCGTCATGTACCTGGGCCGCATCGTGGAGACCGCAACGGCTGACGAGCTGTTCAGCGCGCCGGCGCATCCCTACACCCAGGCCCTGATCTCGGCAATCCCGGTACCTGATCCCCGCAAGGAGAGAGCCCGCCGGCGGATCATCCTCAGCGGTGATGTCCCCAGCCCGGCGAATCCACCCTCAGGCTGCCGGTTCCGGACTCGCTGTGCCCTCTTCGCCGCCCAACTTACCGACACCCAACGTCACCGCTGCATTACCGAAGTCCCAGCCCTGATCGACCACGGCAACGCCCATCCCACCGCCTGCCACTACACCGAACTCGCATCCGACTCCCCAACGAGCGGGCTCAGCGTGGTTATCGGCGACGATCTACCCCGTGCAGCCCGCTCGATGCGAGGGCCGAGCGGGGGGACGGTCGTGGGGTTGGGGGAGTGATGGTGGGGCGGCTTGTGGTGGTGCATGCGCATCCGGACGACGAGACGTTGTGGACCGGCGGCATGATTGCGCGCTATGCCGCTGCTGGCGTCGCGGTGACGTTGGTGACCTGCACCCTCGGCGAGCAGGGTGACATCCTCACTCCCGAGTTGCGCGACCTGGCCGCCGATCGTGCCGATCAGCTCGGCGGCTACCGGGCGGGGGAGCTGCGGGCGGCGTGCACCGCGCTCGGTGTTACTGACCAGCGGTTCCTCGGCGGGATCGGCCAATGGCGCGACTCCGGCATGGTTGTCGAGCCCGGCGCCAGGGCGAGTGTGCCACCAGACCTGCATCCGGGGGCATTCGTCGCTGGATCGCTCGACGAGCAGGTCGACGCTCTGGTCGAGGTGCTGGGACAGGTGCGCCCGCAGGTCGTGGTGAGCTACGGCCCGGACGGTGGCTACGGGCACCCCGACCACATCCGAGCTCACCAGGTGACGATGGCCGCGGTGCCGCGGATACCCGACGTGGTCCGGGTGTTCTGGGCGGTGCAGCCGGTATCAGCGGTGGCCGACGGGATCGCCGCGCTGCACACGATGCCCGGGCTGCCCTTCCCACTGCCGGAACCCGACGGGCTGCCCGGGGTGGCCGATGCCGAGGTGACCACCCGGCTGGACATCACCGCCTACCGCAGCGCCGTGCTCGCGGCGATGCGCGCCCACAGCAGCCAGGTCAGGGTGTGGACTGCCGGCCTCCACCAGGCGTTCGCGCTGTCCGACGGGGTGGCCCGGCCGGTGCTCGATACCGAGCATTTCACCCTCGCCCGCGGTCCAGCCGGTGGAGCGCATGACGACTTGTTCGGCGGCCTGTCAGATCTGTGGTGGTGCGGGTGATCCGATGAACTTTGTGGCGTGCATCACCCTGGTGGCGCTGGTGTTCGATGCCGTGGCGCTGGCCGCCGTGGAGTTGTTGTACCTCCCGCTGTATCTCCCGCTGGGGTCAGGCACGGTGCCGGTTCCGGTGACGATCCTGCTCGCGATGGTGAGCACGCGGTGGCTGGTGCGTAGCGCTGTAGAGCTGGGCGGGCCTCGGTCGGTGGCCGCGGTGCCGCTGGTGGCCTGGCTGCTCGCGCTCGGCGTTCTCGGTGTCGCCGGGCCGGGAGGCGACGTGCTGCTTCCCGCGGACTGGCGCTCGATGCTGCTGCTGGGCGGCGGTCTGTTTCCCGCCGCGGTGGTGCTGGGCCGTGCGCTGGCTCGCTCTCCTAGTGGTGGGGTAGGTGGTCGGCATCCGGTTACCGGAGATACTGTGCAGGTAGACGGCCCGTCCGGGTACCGTGAGTGAGGAGCAGGAGAACCCCCGTGACCTATGTGATCGCAGAGCCCTGCGTGGACGTCATGGACAAAACATGCATCGAAGAATGCCCGGTGGACTGCATCTACGAGGGCGACCGGATGCTCTACATCCAGCCTGACGAGTGCGTCGACTGCGGTGCCTGCGAGCCCGTGTGTCCGGTGGAGGCCATCTATTACGAAGACGACGTTCCCGAGCAGTGGAAGGACTACACCAAGGCCAACGCCGACTTCTTCGCCGAACTGGGTTCTCCTGGCGGAGCATCGAAGGTCGGCCCGGTCAAGGACGACCCGCCGCTGATCGTCGCGCTGCCACCGCAGAACCAGGAGTGATGCGGGGATGATCCTGGGCGCGACGCGCCTAGGCCTTCCCGGCTTCCCCTGGGACCGCCTGACGAGCGCGGCCCGCCGCGCTACGGAGTACCCCGGCGGTGCCGTTGACCTGTCCGTCGGTACCCCGGTGGACCCGGTGCCCGACGTCGTACAGGCTGCGTTGCAGTCGGTGTCAGCGCTGCCCGGCTACCCCACCACACACGGCACGTCAGAACTTCGCGAGGCGGCCGTCGCCGCGCTGGAACGACGTTATGGTGTGACCGGTGTGCTGGCTGAGGCGGTGCTGCCCACGGTGGGTTCCAAGGAACTGGTGGCCTGGCTGCCCACCCTGCTCGGGCTCGGCCCCGGCGATGTGGTCGCGCTGCCGGAACTGGCCTACCCGACCTACGAGGTCGGCGCGCGGCTGGCCGGTGCTACTGCAGTACGACTGGCCGATGACGAGCCCGCTACCCCTGACACCCGGCTGCGCTGGCTGAACTCACCGAGCAACCCCACCGGTGACGTCGCGCCTGCCGCGGTGCTCGCCACCGCAGTGCGACAGGCCAGGGAGATCGGGGCCGTGGTGGCCTCCGACGAGTGCTACCTGGCGCTGAGCTGGGAGGCGCAGCCGGTCTCGGTGCTGCACGAACAGGTGTGTGGGGGAGATCACAGCGGGGTGCTGGCGGTGCACTCGTTATCCAAGTCGTCCAACCTGGCCGGCTATCGGGCTGGTTTCGTGGCCGGTGACCCTGGGCTCATCGCTGACCTGCTCGCAGTGCGCAAGCACGCCGGGATGATCGTCCCCCGGCCGGTTCAGCAGGCGATGGTGGCCGCGCTGTCCGATGACACGCACGTTGCGCAGCAGCGTGACCGGTATGCCCGGCGGCGGGAGTTGCTGCGGCCAGCGCTGGACCGGGCCGCTCTGCAGGTGACGCGGTCCGAGGCCGGGCTGTACCTGTGGTGCACCGCGGGCGAGCCGTGCTGGGACACCGTGGCGAGGCTGGCCGAGATTGGCGTGCTCGTCGCTCCCGGTGACTTCTACGGTCCCAGCGGTTCGCGGCACATCCGGGTCGGCTTGACCGCGACCGACGAGCGGGTCGGCGTTGCGGTGCAGCGCCTATCCGAGTTGTCGTGACCGGTCGCACACAGCGTGCATGGCCAATGTGAGCAAACAGTGTGGGCTGATCGGGGATTTCAGTCCAAGATCGATCGGTGGACTCCTGTACCCGGTATTAAACGCCACCCCCTATGAATGTCTTATTGTCGTATATCGGCCGGTAACGGGCTCCGAGAAGCCTCTATCGTGGAGTAATCCGCCTTCGCGCAGTGACCCGCGCCCGGCCGACCGCCGGCCGTTCGAGTGAACCCGCTGTGTCGCGGCGGCAGCTCAGCGGGCGAATTCCAGGTAGACGCACGTCAAGAGAGGATCCGAGAAATTGGCCACGTACGATGAGCACCGCCGATCTGTCCTGGACCTGTTCGTCGAGCTGGCCGCCGCGGCGTATGACAGTGGTGCGGTGGAGTTGAACGAGCGGTTGGCGGCCGCCCAGCAGAGACTCATCGACGACAGGCTCGTCGCAGTGGTGCTCGGCGAGTTCAAGCGAGGTAAGTCCACGCTGCTCAACGCGCTTCTCGCCGAGCCAGGGCTGTTCCCGGTCGACACATATGTCGCTACCAGGCTGGTGACCACCGCCAGCTGGGCGTCTGAGGAGAAAGTCACCGTGGTTGTCGACCGGGACGGTGAGGCACCTCGACAACTGCAGATCAGCCGTGCCGAGATCGCCGTCTACGCAGCTGAGGCACCCGCGGGCGGGCAGCCCGCATCCGGCGGCGAGGCCAGGACCGTGCACATCGAGATCCCCAACGAACGGCTGGCGTCCGGCCTGGTCCTGGTGGACACCCCAGGCATCGGTGGCATCTACCAGGCCCACACTGCGGTGACCCTGGCGTTCCTGCCCTCGGCGGACGCTGTCATCTACGTCGTCGACTCGTCGCAGCCGTTGCTGGCCGGCGAACTGGCCTTCATCCGACGGGCGGCGCTGGCGGTGGACGCCGAACGCAACCCTGACGCCATGATCTTTGTCGTCACCAAGGCGGATACGGTCGCAGACCCGACGCCGATTGTCGATGACACGCGCAAACAGCTCGCCGTGGTGACCGGAAGGCCACCAGACCAGCTGGTGGTGATCCCCGTCTCCAGTACGGCCCGCCTGCGATACCTCGCCGACGGTGATCAGGAAGATCAGGAGGCGAGCAACTTTGACGAGTTGGAAGCCACGCTGTGGCGCACGCTTGGGCGGTCCCGGGCCAGGCTGGTGATCGGCGGGGCGCTGGCTGTGTGCGACGCGGTCCTCAACTCCCTCACGCTGCCCTTGACCAGCGGCCTGGCCGCCGTAGACGCCGATACCGAGGCGGACCGCAAGCGGCTAGCCGACGCGGCGGAGTGCACCCGCGCCCACCTGGATCGGCTGGCGGGTGAGGAGGCGCAGTGGCCGGAAGAACTGCGCGCGGCCATGCGCCAGATCGCCGCCGAGCTGACCGGACACGTGTACGCGCGTCTGGACGAGCTGTGGGGACAGCAACGAGGCCACGAAATTCCCGGCTACGAGGCCACTCATCGCGCCGAGGAGCTGCTCGGTCGATTCGAGGAGGACATGAGTTTGCTGGTCGGCGCACTTGGCGAACAGGCCACCACCGCCGCGTCCAAGGTGCTGCGCGAATTCGGCGGTCGAGTCGAGATCCACGGCTTACAGTCCGCGGCGGAGATGCTGCCGGTGCCCGACATTCCCACCGCACCTGTGCTCGCGCTGCCCCCGGCTGTGTCGTTCGACGCCGCCGAAGAGGGTGCGCGGCGGGTGGCCTCCGCACTGCGCGCCGCCATCGCCACCGGTGAGCACTCCGCGGAGCTGGGCGCTCGGCTCGGCAGCCTGATCGGCTCCGGTTTCCGTGGCGTCGGCAGGCTCGGTGGAACGGTGCTCGGTGGAGCGGCCGGTGCACTGATCGGAACGGTCCTGGCCTACCGGCAGGCCATCGAGGGTCTTCGGACACAGGACGAAGACGCCCGCCGCCGTGAGGTGGCTCACCTGCTGCGCTCGCTACGCGACCAGCAGCAGCAGTACCTGCATGCGACCATCGAGCACATCGTTGACGATCTCGGCCGAACTATTGAGGCTCAGCTCCGCGATCGCATCGCCGACCATCAGGCGGCCCTGGCCGCGACCGAACATGAAATCGCCGTGTCGACTGCGGCCAGGGATGAGGAGGCGACCCGGCGTCGAGCGGACATTGAGCGCAGGCTGGGGCCGCTCCGCGCACTGCGGCACCGGATCAGTGCGCTGGCTGGGAGCATCGAGGACGTCCAGTAGCCAATGCGGCCCGGTGAGCGATCCTGGACAGCGAGAAGGACACGGACCCATGCTGCGTCACCGTGCCGATACGACATTGAGTCGCGCCACCACCACGCTCGCGGGCGTGCAGGCGCTTGCGCCGGTGCGCGAGGTGTTGGACTCCGCTCGGCGCGTGCTGGCTGAGCCGATGCGAGTCGCCCTCGCTGGTCGGGTCAGTTCTGGTAAATCGACACTGGCGAACGCGCTCATCGGCGGCGACCTGCTGGGTACCGGTCCCACGGCCTTGACCTATACCGTGACCGAGTTGAGGTACGCGGAGCAGCCCGCTCTGACCATCCACTACCGGGACGGCAGGCCCGCGCAACGCAGGCCGCTCGATGATCTCAGCACTTTCACCGTCCGCGACGACGGGCTCGTCGTGGACGACGTCGTCGATCACGTCGTGGTGGACTGCGAGTTTCCGTACCTGCGCAGCTTCCACCTGATCGACACGCCGGGACTGGAGTCCCCATTCGTTGAGGACACCGCCGCGGCCATGCGCACGGTGCGGATCACCGCGGAGGAATTGCAGGCGGACGCAGTGGTCCTCGTCATAGCCCGGGGACTGGCGAGCTCGGACCGAAGCCTGCTCGCGGAGGTCCAGGGTGCCTCGTTCGGCGTCTCGCCGATCACGACGGTCGGCGTGTTGACCAAGGTGGAGCTATTCTGGCCGGACTTCGACGACCCGCTCGCGGAGGGTCGGCGAGTGGCCAACCTGCTGATGGAGGCGGCAGGCGCCCGTCGGATGCTCTACGAGAGTCGTCCGGCGTGTTC
>JBOHHF010000021.1:0-1100 GCA_050700495.1 Pseudonocardiaceae bacterium | reverse complement strand
GCAGGGAACCGTCCTCACGTGGCTCGTGGGCTCGACGGGTGTCGGCGTGCTGACTGGGGATGTCGTTGTCATACATATGAAAGTCTTCCTGGGCTGGTTAACCGTGGGGTGCGCGGCGACTGGGCCGGCACACGCCGGCTCCTACCGCGGAGGGTTCCCGTTCACGCCAGCAACGGCTTCACCACGGAAGCCACGCCCGGCGGTGTGGGAGAGGATCGAGAACTTCTGTGGGGGCATGTCATCTGCCTGCATCCACAAGAAGGAGACGCCCGCTACGCTACCTACTCGATGATCGGCGCGCAACAGCGTTCCCAGCCGGCCTGGTTGACGCGGTTGGGTGCGTGATGTGATTGGGCAACGGGCGCGCACACGGTGGCTACGCCGCCCGGGGCGATCGTTCGCTCATGCCGCAGGGTGATCGTCCTGGATCGCCTGTATTTGAGCCCGCATCGGGACTCCCGAGTGTCGGGTTGCTGCGGGTGAGGGCGACGGTCATCCCCAGACGCGCTCGGCGGTCGCCACGATCGTCTGGAGTTTGGCCTGCTGGTCGGTGGTGGTGAGTGCGTTGCCGAGGATGGAGGTGGCGAACCCGCACTGTGGAGATAGCGCGAGGCGCTCGAGCGGCAGGTGGCGGGCTGCCTGGCGGATGCGGGTCTCGAGCTCGTCGACGGTCTCCTGCCGTGCAGTCTTGGTTGTGACGAGCCCGAGGACGACGGTCTTGTCCTGGGGTACCGCGGCCAGTGGTTCGAATCCGCCGGAGCGCTCGTCGTCGTATTCCAGCAGCAGCCGCTGCGCGCGCACGCGCGGGAACAGGCGCTGGGCGAGCCGTCGTAGCCGCCCTTGACCAGCCAACGGCTGTGCTGGTTGCCGCGACAAAGACGGAAGCCGAACACCACGCCGGGATGCTGTCCGATGACGAGGTTGTCGAGCTCAAGGCCCAGGTCGAGCCAGCGCCCGGCCGGCCGGCCTCGGTTTTCGTAGAAGTCGCGATAGGCGGCATCGAGCAGCAGCGGATAGTGCGGGGCATCGAGCTGGACGTATTGGCGGCCCAGCCGCACCAGCTCGTCGACCTCCTCGCGCAGGATCTCGGCGACGTCGGC
>JBOHHF010000020.1:0-1531 GCA_050700495.1 Pseudonocardiaceae bacterium | reverse complement strand
GAGCAGCTCCTGGACGTCCAGCAACCGGCAGCTGTTGCCGTTGATCTCGTACTCGCTGGCCCCGTCCCGGAACATCCGCCGGGTGACCGACACCTCGGTGTAGTCGATGGGCAGCGCGCCGTCGGTGTTGTCGATAGTCAGGGTGACCTCGGCGCGACCAAGCGGGGGACGGCCGGCGGTGCCGGCGAAGATGACGTCCTCCATCTTGCCGCCGCGCAACGCTTTAGCACCCTGCTCGCCCATCACCCAGGACAGCGCGTCCACCACGTTGGACTTGCCCGAGCCGTTGGGACCCACGACGCAGGTGATGCCGGGTTCGAAGCGCAGCGTCGTAGCCGAGGCGAAGGACTTGAAACCCTTCAGCGTCAGGCTCTTCAAGTGCACGGCGCCCCAACCCTCTCTAGCTGATTCCCCACTGGTCCTGCTGTTCGCGCAGGGTACCCATGCCGCCGCATTGCGCGGGCTCAGCGGGGTTATCGGGGTGCCGCGTACCCCGATAACCCCGCTGAATGTGGAGGCGATCAGCGCTCGACGAAGCCGGCGGCGGCGCCTCGGGGGTCGGTAAAGCGTTCGGTGACCTGCTGCACGTGGCCGGGCGTGGAGCCGGAGCGCAGCGCGGCGAGCAACTTCTCGCAGGCCTCGTGAGACCCCTCGGCGACCACCTCGACCCGCCCATCGGACAGGTTGGCCGCATAGCCGGCCAGGCCGAGCTCGAGCGCCCGGCAGCGGGTCCACCAACGAAACCCCACACCCTGCACATGACCATGCACCCAGGCCGTCATCCGCACCGGCGCCATGGCCCACATCATGCAGCTGCGCGTAGGCCGGGCTGACGTGGGGATCCACTGGCACCGCAGCCACTGGATCGATTCCGAGGCGCGGGCGCACACCCCGCATCTCCCTCACGATCCGCAGACGCGAAACCAGGCTGGATACTATCCCGCTGATGCGGGATAGTAGTCGGGTAAATTCCGCAGTTGGAGTAACCATGCTGCCGAGTGGAGCTCGATGAGGTTAGGAAGATGCGGGTGATGCGGGCAGCGTTCCATGCCGGGCTTGAGGAGTTGGTTGGCGACCTCGCCAACATGGGACGGTTGGCCAACCAGATCATGATCAATGCGTCGGCGGCGCTACTCCAGGCCGATCTGGCGCTGGCCGAGCTGGTGATCGCTCGTGGTGGCGAGATGAACGCCCAGTACCATGATGTGGAGCGGCGTTGTATCACACTGCTCGCACCGCAAGCCCCGATTGCCACGGATCCGCGGACCGTGGTCACGACGTTGCACGCAGCGGACCATCTTCAACGAATGGGCAACCTGGCCCGGCACACCGCCGAGATCGCCCGGCTCATACAGCCGCACCTGGCCGTCCCGGATGACATCCGCCCGATAATCGCCCGGATGAGCCTGCTCGCCTGTGGACTTGCCCAGCACGCCGCCACGGCGATCGAGAGGCTGGATCCGCTGTCCGGCGACCGGCTGGCCCGGGTCGACGACGAAATTAACGCGCTGCTGCGCCAACTGCTCGGCAC
>JBOHHF010000019.1:0-1577 GCA_050700495.1 Pseudonocardiaceae bacterium | reverse complement strand
GCTCAGAGGAGGTGTAGCCATGATCGTGGCAGGTCGAGAAACCCCAGTCAGTAGTACCAGGGGAACGCGGACCAGTCGGGTGCCCGCTTCTCTAGGAAGGAGTCGCGGCCCTCGACGGCCTCGTCGGTCATGTAGGCCAGCCGGGTCGACTCACCGGCGAAGAGCTGCTGGCCGACCAGCCCGTCGTCGATCAGGTTGAACGCGTACTTGAGCATCCGCTGCGCGGTGGGCGACTTGGCGTTGACCGCACCGGCCCACTCCAGAGCGGTCGCTTCCAGCGACGCGTGCGGTACCACCGCGTTGACCATGCCCATCCGGTGCCCGTCGGCCGCGCTGTAGCCGCGGCCGAGAAAGAAGATCTCCCGGGCGAACTTCTGCCCGACCTGCCGGGCCAGGTAGGCCGAGCCGAACCCGCCGTCGAAGGAGCCCACGTCGGCGTCGGTCTGCTTGAACCGGGCATGCTCTGCCGAGGCCAGGGTCAGGTCACAGACCACGTGCAGGGAGTGCCCACCTCCGGCTGCCCAGCCCGGCACCACCGCGATGACCACCTTGGGCATGAACCGGATCAGCCGCTGGCACTCCAGGATGTGCAGCCGCCCGGCCCGTGCCGGGTCGATGGTGTCCGCTGTTTCCCCTGCTGCGTACTGGTAGCCCGTGCGACCTCGGATCCGCTGGTCCCCGCCCGAGCAGAACGCCCAAACACCATCGCGTGGCGAGGGCCCGTTACCGGTCAACAGCACGCACCCCACGTCCGGGGTCATCCGGGCGTGGTCTAACGCCTGGTACAGCTCATCCACCGTGGACGGGCGGAAGGCATTGCGAATCTCAGGCCGGTCGAAGGCGATCCGGACGGTGCCGTGCGCCACCGCGCGGTGATAGGTGATGTCGGCGAAGTCGAAGCCCTCGACGTTGCGCCAGGCGGAGGGATCGAACAGCTCGGAGACCATGCGGCACGCTATCGCGTGATCGTGAGTGGCATGGGTGCTGGAACACTGTTACGCACTCACGACCGGTTGGGGGTGTGGCTGCAATGGGTGGTGGGCAGCCATTGCAGCGGGAAGCGGTCTGACCGTTATGGTCACGGAGCCGTCTGGGGTGCCCAGACGATCACGGGAGCGGTTACCGGGGCTATGGGGGAGCCGATGGCCAAGCCGGTGACGCGGATCTCGTAGGCGCCGGGGGCCAGCCCGGCGAAGGACGTCTCCAAGTGGCGATGTCGGATCTTCGGTGTGCGGGACGCCACGATCTTGTCCCGTTCGCCGGCTGCGCTTTCCGCGACGATGTGAATCTGGACCGCGGGAGGCCGGTCGGCTTCGATGTCGACGACGACTGGTAGCGACTCGCCGGCGAGGATCAGATCGGGCGCGGCGACCCGGATCGGGACGGTGGCACCGGCCCGGCGGCGCACGGGTGTGGTGGTGAGGATTTCTTCGAGTTCGTCGAGCGCCCACGGGTTGGCTTGCAGGTTGCCGTGCCGGTCGACGATCCGGCGGACGGTGTTGGTGTCCATCGGCTGGTCATGCCCGATGGCCCCGGTCAGTGGCACGGTCGCGTCGCCGAAGTCGTTGTCTTCGCCG
>JBOHHF010000018.1:0-1421 GCA_050700495.1 Pseudonocardiaceae bacterium | reverse complement strand
GAGGGCGCGGTGGACGTGCTAGCCCGCAAGAAGAACATCCGCCTGCTGGTGGCCTCGACCCCGGACCGGGGTGGTGTCGAGTTCCGGGCGCTGTCGGGCGGGCTGCTGCTGCAGACCCGCGACGCCCTCGATGCTCCCGGCGACGATCCGGCGTCCTGGACGTTGGCCACCGGTGCGCCGGTGGACGGCCCGACCCTGGCCGACCTGGCCTTCGCTTGGCGAGCCTGCCGTGCCGTGCGCTCCAACGCGATCCTGCTCGCTACCGACGGGGCCACGGTCGGCATCGGGATGGGGCAGGTGAACCGGGTGGACGCGGCCCGGCTCGCGGTCAGCCGCGCGGCCCAGCGGGCAGCCGGCGCGGTGGCTGCCTCCGATGCGTTCTTCCCGTTTCCCGACGGGTTGGAGGTGCTGCTCGACGCCGGGATCCGCGCGGTGGTGCAACCCGGGGGATCGGTCCGCGACGCCGAGGTGATCACCGCCGCCGAGACCGCCGGGGTGCCCCTCTACCTCACCAGGACCCGCCACTTCGCCCACTGACCGCCGCCACCTGGATGCTTGCGACGGGGCGGGTGCGCTGACCATGGATCATGGCTCGACAGGACGCCCCCCATCCCAGGGACGCGGGGAAGGGGCGTCCGGTGCGATTGGTCAGCTGAACTGGCCGTGTCGGATTCCGGTGGTGAACGCGGACCACTCGGCTGTGCTGAATCGCAGCGTCGGCCCGGTGGGGTTCTTGGAGTCCCGCACCGCACGGTGGGTGTCGAGGTCGGCCACCTCGACACAGTTGCCTTGGGGGCTGCTGTGACTACTCTTGCGCCACGTCATCATCGGTCGCTTCTTTCGATCATGTTGGCCATCAACTCGGCTGTATCGTCCCTGTTCAGCGCCGTTCGCGCGAGTTCCTCGAATGTCTCGGCGTAACTGGCTACCTCCAAGGGAGCTTCGACGTACAGTGCCTCGAAATACAGCTCCAGGTAGACGGTGTTCATCGGCTCCTCGGGAAATCGCAGCGCGGTGAAGGCACCGTGCATACCCCGGTGCGCACCTGCCGAGAACGGAGTCACCTGCACCGTGACGTTCGGCAGCCTCGAGACTTCGGCGAGATGTTCCAGCTGGGTGCGCATCACCTCGCGACTACCCACCTCGCGGCGCAGGGCGGCCTCATCAATGATGGCCCGCACGGTCAGTGGATCATCGCCCGTCAGCCGCTGCTGCCGGTCCGCGCGGAGTTGCACAATCCGCTGGATTTCCTCGGCCGTACCGGTCGGGTGGAGGACGGCGCTGAGCGCTTCGGTGTAGGCCCGAGCTTGCAGCAGGCCAGGCACGAACAACGGTTCCCAGGTCCACACCTCGGCTGCGGCGGTCTCCATGCCGAGGTAGTCACGGAACCAGTCGGGCACGGTCTTGCCGTAGCTGACATA
>JBOHHF010000017.1:0-1764 GCA_050700495.1 Pseudonocardiaceae bacterium | reverse complement strand
GGCCGGAAGCTAGGTAGCGCCGCGACGGCACTGTGGCGTGTCGGCAGGTCTGCGAGCGGCAGTAGTTCGAAGCTTGATCGTTCCTCTGATCATGGGTGTGACTGGCGGGCCTGGGTGACCATGGCGGTGATCTCGTTGAGGATCGAGTCGAGCCGGGTGGAGACATCGTGGGCTGTGTAACGAAGAATGGTGTAGCCATGCGCTACCAGCACGTTCTGGCGGGTGCGGTCGTGCTGGGATGCCATCCGGGTGCTGTGGGTGCGGTATCTGTCTACCTCGAGGATCAACCGCAGTGCGGGATCCAGGAAGTCCGCGATGTAGCCGAGGACCGGTTTGTTGATCAGGAAGCCGGTCAGGCCCGCTGATCGCAGGCCGTGCGCCAACCTACGTTCGGGTACCGAGGCCGCGCCAGGTACGAGCGAGTTCAGGTGCTGGCCGATGCGGGGTGAGCCACGCAGCCCGAGGTCCTCAGACGTAGCGCAGGTGCAGCGCCCGCTGCGAGGTCAGGGTGACGGGCAGCCCGCAGGCAGTGCTGCGGCGGTTGCGGGGCGTGTCCCGGCGAAACAGTCGTAGCCAGGGTACGGGTGAGGTATGCGCATAGCTCAGCGGCACCGTCAGGTGCACGATTCGCGGCTCGTCGACCGCCATTTGCCACAGGTGGGCTGCGGCGAGGTGGCTCACCACACCCCGCGGTTGCTACAGGTACGCCGCGCGGGCCCGGGTCGCGAGCGTGGGTGCCCCGGCGCAGTACACGCCGTGCAGAAGCCGACGCAGCCGGCCACGGCGGACCCAGGATTCGATGGTGGTGACGCTCAGGCCGATGTCACGTAGCGGGGTCCGGCTCACCGCACCATGCTGGCGACACAGCAGCCGTTCGAGATCGTTGCCCTCGGTCATGCCGGCCAGGTTGCCAGCGGCCACGGACAAACCCCTCAGCCCATGATCGTCGATACTGTGCTGTGGCCGTACACTCCCGCACGGTCACAGCACAGTATCGACGATCATGCTGGGCGAAACGGGTCCCGGACCGATGTGCCGTTGCAGTGGTAGACCGCATCGGAAATCTCTGGCCACTCCGAGGTATATGGATTTCGGACACCGGCTATGGACTGGGCCTATGCCTGCGCGAACTCCCGCGACCGCTCCACGAAGTCCCGCACCGCTGGCACCTTGGCGTGCGGGCTCAGTTGGTGGGAGAGGTCACGGAGAAGATCGGCGTTCTTGTTGGAGTCCAGGCCGTCTGCCAGTTGGATTGCTTCCATGCCTCGGCTGGCGGCGGCGTCCAGGTCGCGCTGCTTGCCCGGCTGGGCCAGGGCATTGGCTAAGTGAATCGTAAAGAGCTGGCGGTCGCGGACGAAGGACTCATCGAACAAGGGGAGACCTTCTTCAAGTAGCACTGCCGCGCGGTCGGCCTGCCCCAACCGCAGCAGGTATCCGCCAGCGGATGAGGTGATATCGGCCTGGCTCACCCAGTACAGCCACGGTGGGTCTTCGTCTCGCGGCTCGACGTATGTGCGGGCTCGGGAGATTGCCGCCGCGCAGCCCGATACGTCGTTCAGGGTCGCGAGAGCAGAGGCCTGCCGGATGTGAATCTCCGCCAGCAGCCGGGGAACCTGCTGGCCGCGTATCCCCGCCAAGGCGGTCTCGATGAGGGTCACGGCCTCGGCGGGTCGTCCCTGACGGGCGGCCTGCTGGGCCAGGCAACTGAGAACGTGCGCACCCAGCGGCCGGTCGTCGGCGCTGTGCGCCGCGCGCAGAGCCGTA
>JBOHHF010000016.1:0-5235 GCA_050700495.1 Pseudonocardiaceae bacterium | reverse complement strand
CCACCCGAGCGCCTCGCCGCCGTGAGTAGCCGTGCCACTTCCGGTACCCCTGCCGAGATCGCCGCGCTGCCCGAGCCCGTCCACACCGCCGTCATCACCGGCTTCGCCGAGGCCATGCAGACCGCATTCCTCGCTGCAGTCCCGTTCGTCGTCATCGGATTCCTTGTTGTGCTGTTCCTGCGCGAGACGGCACTGCGTCAACGGCCGACAGCCCAGGCCTATGACGGCGCCGTCACCGATGTGGCCTACCGCGACGACGACCCGGCGCAACCCGCCAGCGGTCCCGATGTCGTTCCCACAGATTCCGGCGCCGACGGCGCAGCCGGTCGGTCTCCGAAGAGATCGAGCTAGCGACTCCAGCCAGCCCCAATGCCCGTACCCGGGAAATCTGTGGATCAAGAGTTGTCAGTGTTCCTCGTCCGCTACCCTCGGCGCCGTGAAATCACCGGACCGTGCGGCACTCGATGCCATGGTCGCGGAGGTGCGGAGTGGATCGAGGCATACCGCCACTGGCTGAAGTGAGTGAGGGACATGAGCGACGCGAGCCCGTTGCGTGACATCGGGGAGCACCGGCTACGCTTCACCGAGCAGGAAGCCCAGCTCAATCTGCGCACGGTGCTGGAGCTGTGCGCAGCGGGTGAGGTGCGGTGCAGTGAGAAGACAAGCCGTCCCTCTGCGGCGACCGTCCGCACCGTGGATTCGCATCTTGCGCATGGCGACTTCTACGGTGACGATCCGATCGCTTCATTCGCCTGGCCGCTGCTGATCCAGGCCGGTGGGCTTGCCAAGATCGACGGTGGGCGGCTCCAGCTGACGGCGAAGGGCCGTACCGCACTGCGCAAACCACCGGCTGAGGTCATCCATCAGCTGTGGCAACGCTGGCTGACCCACGCGGTGATCGACGAGTTCAGCCGGATAGAGGAGATCAAGGGTCAGCGCGCCCGCAATGTCCTCACCTCGGCCAAGACCCGCCGCCAAACCGTCGCCGCCGCCCTGGTCAGCTGTACGTCTGACGAGTGGATCAGCGTGGAATCCCTGTTCACGACCATGCGACGGGGCAACATGAGTCCCACGATCGCCCGCAGCGAAATGGCGCTATGGAAGCTCTACCTCGTCGATGCCCACTACGGCAGTCTGGGCTACGATGGCTTCCACGCATGGGAGGTCCTCGAAGGTCGCTACACGCTGGCGGTGCTGTTCGAATACGCCGGCACGCTGGGACTCCTCGATCTCGACTACATCCATCCCACTGGGGCGCGGAAGGACTTCCAGGAGAACTGGGGTGGTGACGATCTCGCCTCGCTGAGCAGGTACGACGGCCTGCAGGCGATCCGGCTCACCGGGCTGGGCCGCTACGCCCTCGGCCTGACCGACAGCTACCAGCCGCCCGTCGGCGACGAGGAAACCCAGAGTCTGAAGGTTCTACCCAATCTCGACGTCGTGGCCACCGGCTCTCTCCGCACGTGACCAGCTTCTGCTATCCGCCTATGCCGATCAGACCGCCGACCGGGTCTGGACCATCTCTGCCGCGAGCCTGCTGGCTGCGATCAACACCGGACGCCATCTCAAGGACTTCGTCACCTTCCTGACCCAGCAGACCGAGCACGAGCTACCCGACTCGCTGGCGACCCTCATCAGCGATGTCACCCGTCGCGCCGCGCAGCTGACGGACCTCGGACACGCCCGCGTGATCGGATGCGCCGATCCCGCACTGGCCGCGCTCATCACCCACGACCGCGCCCTGCGCGCCCTGTGCCATCCGATCGGCGACCGCCATCTCGCCGTCCCACTCGACCGGGAACTGAAGTTCCGCACGGCGCTGCGGAAACTCGGTTACGTGCTGCCGGGGCAGCCCACGTCGTGATCGACACGGTCAACGCCGTGATGCCGATTTACGGGGATTGGGGAAGCCGAGGCTGGCATACGAGACGTCCCTTGAAGGCGATCGGCGCCGGCGAGGAACGTTGTCATCACTGGATGTCCCCGGCGTAACTGATGGCTAGGAGATCTGTCCATGAACGTGGCGCCCCGGGTGCCGCACGGCCATGGACAGGTTGCCGCGCTTCTCAAGATGAGACGGCCATTCGTCGGCGGCTTCTTTACGCTGCGCCGAAGGGTTTGCTCACTCTTACCTCAAGCATTAGAGGCGTCGAATGTCCGACCGGCCGGCGTGTTGCGGGTTGACTCACACCACGGCGGTCGAAGACGCGCTAAGAACGATCTTCGTGCGCTCGGGCCGTGGCGAGCCGGTCAGCACCTCGGCACTCGCCTCTCACCTGGGCCTCACGCCGCCGACGGTGTCGACCATGTTGAAGCGGCTGACCGAGCACGGGCTGCTGGAGCGCACCGACGACCACCGCGCGCTGCTCACGCCGCATGGCCGCAGGCATGCCCAAGAGGTCGTCCGGCGGCACCGGTTGTTGGAGACGTTTCTGGTCACGGTGCTCGACTTGGCCTGGGACGAGGTGCACGACGAGGCCGACGTGCTCGAGCATGCGGTGTCCGACCGGCTCGTCGACCGGATCGACGAGGTGCTCGGGCATCCCACCCGCGACCCGCACGGCGACCCGATTCCGTCACCGGCAGGCCGGCACGATGAGGCCTGGGGCGCGCGGCTGGACACGGTGGCAACAGGAAGCCGGTTTCGCGTCGAGCGGGTCTATGACCGGGACAGCGAGGCGCTGCGCTACTTGGCCGGTCTCGGCGTACGGCCGGGCGTGACCATCGAGGTGGGGGAGCGCAGCCCGTTCGGTGGCCCGCTCTGGATCGAGGTGAACGGGCAGCGCTGCGCGCTCGGCGACCCGCTCGTTTGCCTGGTGCACGGCCGGGAGGAGCGTTGATCGACCCTGCCCGCCCCCAGACCTCCCGGCGACGGTTCCTCGCTGGCGGCGCGCTGGTCGGCACCGCCGGCGCGGCACTGGGAACCAGCGCGCTGCTCGGGAGACCCGCTAGCGGAACCAGCGAAGGGGCGGCCGAACACCTGCACGGAACGCACCGAGCTGGTCACGACACGCACAGCGGCGGTTTGGCCGGCCCGACGTTCCGCGCCGGTCGCACCGTCGATCACGAGGCCAACGGGTTCAACCCGACGGAGCTACTGCGCGACTTCGACGCCGGCACCACGTCACGGCTGCCGGACGGGCGAACGCTGCGCGAATGGCAGATCTTCGCCACTGACCACGACATCGAGGTGGCGCCCGGCGTCCGGTTCCCAGCGTGGACGTTCAACGCGCGGGTGCCCGGGCCGACCCTGCGCGCCACCGCCGGCGACGTGCTGCGGGTGCGGTTCGCGAACGGCTCGGCGCACCCGCATACGATGCACTTCCACGGGATCCATCCGGCGGAGATGGACGGGGTGCCCGGGATCGGCGCCGGGATCATCGAACCCGGCGCCAGCGCCACCTACTCCTTCGAAGCCGAACCGTTCGGGCTGCACCTCTACCACTGCCATGTCGGCCCGCTGGCCGAGCACATCGCCCGCGGGATGTACGGCACGTTCCTCATCGACCCGCCGCAGCCGCGTCCTGTAGCCGACGAGCTGGTGATGGTGATGCACGGCTACAACACCACCTTCGACGGTCAGGGCAACCAGCTCTACGCGGTCAACGGCATCCCGTTCCATTACATGCACGAGCCGGTCCGGGTGCGCCGTGGCGAGCTCGTCCGGATCTACCTGGTGAACACCCTGGAGTACGACCCGATCAACAGCTTCCACCTGCACGGGAACTTCTTCGAGTACTACCCGACGGGCACCCGGCTGCAGTCAGCGGAGTACACCGACACGGTCGTGCTCGGCCAGGGCCAGCGAGGGATCTGCGAGCTGCGGTTTCCGCACGTCGGGCGGTACATGTTCCATGCCCACAAGACCGAGTTCGCCGATCTGGGCTGGATGGGCTTCTTCGAGGTAGTCGAATGACGGGGAGCCGGTGATGCTGCGCCGTGCGGTGAACCGCGCTCGCGGCCGGGTGCTCGCGATCGCGACCGTGCTCGCCGTCGCAGCGGCGCTGTTCGTGGTAGGCGTGCTGGGCGGGCAGACGCTGCCGCAGCGCAGCGGCCCACCGATCGAGACCCTGGCCGTCGAACGGGCGGTGCTGTCCCCAGGGGTTATCGAGCTGACCGTGCGCAACACCGGGCCCGATCCGGTGCAGGTCGGCCAGGTCGCGGTGAACGACTCCTTCGTGGGCTTCACCGGGGGCGAGGAGCCGATCGGGCGGCTCGGCGCCGGGACGCTCCGGCTCGACGTGCCGTGGCAGGACGGCCAGCCGTACCTGGTCTCGATCCTCACCTCGACGGGCGCGGTGATCGAGCACGAGATCCCGGTGGCGACAACGACCCCCCAGCGAGATGGCGGTTCCGTCGGGCTCATGGTGCTGCTCGGCAGTTACGTCGGGATCATCCCTGTCCTGCTCGGGATGCTGTTCCTGCCCGCAGTGCGACGAGTGGGTGCGCGGACAGTGCGCGTGCTGCTGGCACTGACCATCGGGCTGCTGGCGTTTCTGGCCGCGGACGCCGCGATCGAGGCGATCGGGCTGGCTGGACAGACCGGCGCTGCGTTCGGCGGCGTCGCGCTCGTGGTACTGGGTGCCGGCCTCGCGTTCCTGACGTTGACCTTCGTGGACCGGTTTCTGCAAGCCCGCCAGGACCGGGACGCTCCGGACGGCCAACGGCTCGCGCTGATGATCGCGATTGGGATCGGGCTGCACAACCTCGGCGAGGGCCTCGCCATCGGGTCGGCCTATGCGATCGGTGCACTGGCGATCGGCGGATCGCTGGTGATCGGATTCGCCATCCACAACACCACCGAGGGCCTGGCTGTGGTGGTGCCGCTGGCCGGGCGGCCGGTGTCGCTGCTGCGTCTTCTCGGGCTGGGCCTGCTGGCCGGTGCCCCCGCCGTGGCCGGGACGCTGATCGGTTCCACCGTGGTCAACGCCGAGCTGTCCGCGTTCCTGCTCGGGATCGGAGTCGGTGCAATCCTCCAGGTCATCGGGCAGATCGCGCCCAGCCTGCGGGATCGGGCCAGCGGCCTGATCGACCCAGCCGCCTACGGCGGTCTCGCCGCAGGTGCGTTGCTGATGTACGCCACCGGCCTGCTCGTGACGGTATAACCACAGCTGAGCCGATCGGGAGCGCGTCTGCTGCATCACAGCTTTGCTGCATGGCAGCGACGCAGCAGGTACTCTATCGACATGGCTGAGTTTCATCTGACCGTTCAGGGGCGGGGGACCCTCGCCCTGC
>JBOHHF010000015.1:0-2445 GCA_050700495.1 Pseudonocardiaceae bacterium | reverse complement strand
TAGAGCAATACCACCAGCTAGACCAGCCTTGGTTCGGGTAGACGTGTGTCCAGGTGATCTCGTCATCCCAGGCCCGGCTCGACACCGTGACCTGGGGATATCCATCTGCGTGTGTCCAGATCAACCCACCAGCTGCGGAACGCAGGTCAGCGGCTCGCGCCTAGCGTTTCACCGCGAGAACGCCTAGTACACGAATTGCCCGCGTAAGTTGTCTGAGCTGCACAGATAGCGCTACTGTCTGGGACATGTTCTTGCGTGAGGTGAAGCGGGAGAACCGCAACGGCACCCAGGTGTCCTACCTGCAGCTGGTCCACAACGACTGGGACAGCGCCGCCCGGACCTCCCGGACCAAGATCCTTTATAGCTTCGGGCGGACCGATCAGGTCGACACCGCCGCGATCGAGCGGCTGATCGTGTCGCTGTCACGGCTGCTCGACCCGGCGGCGGCGCTGCGGGCCACTGCCGGGTCGGATCTGAGCTTCGTCAGCTCGCGCCCGCTGGGCGGTACCGACGTGCTCGACGGGCTGTGGCGCCGGCTGGGTATCGACACGGTCCTCAACGGGCTGCTGGCCAAGCGGCGGGTCCGTTCACCGTTGGAGCGGGTGCTGTTCGGGCTGGTCGCCAACCGGGCACTCGCCCCGTCCTCGAAGCTGGCCGCCGCGGACTGGATCACCCACGACGTGCACATCGACGGGCTGCCCGAGACATCCGACGATGTGTGCTACCGGTCGATGGACTGGCTCCATGACGTGGCCGAGCACCTGGAACGCGAGGTGTTCGGCCAGGTCGCGAACCTGCTCAACCTCGAAGTCGACCTGCTGTTCTTCGACACCACCTCCACCTACTTCCAGATCGACGAGCCCGACGACCCGGTCGTGCGTGACACCCACGGCCGCCCGGTCGGTGACCCGCCGTCCGCCACCGAGGACGTCACCAAGGACTCCACCGAGGACGTCACCGAGCCGTCCGCCGCGGACACCGCCGCGGACAACGGGGTGGGGTTCCGGACCTACGGCAAGTCGAAGGATTCGCGCGAGGACCTGCCCCAGATCGTGATCGGGATGGCGGTCACCCGCGAGGGGATCCCGGTGCGGGTGTGGTGCTGGCCGGGCAACACCGCCGACTCCAAGCTGATCCGCCAGGTCCGCGACGACATGCGGGACTGGACCCTGTCGAAGATCGTGTGGGTCGCCGACCGAGGGTTCTCCTCGCAGCGCAACCGCCGCTACCTGCGACAAGGCGAGCACGCCTACATCATCGGCGAGAAGCTGCGCTCCGACAGCCCTGAGATCAAGGCCGCCCTGTCCCGGCAGGGCCGCTACACCGACATCGCGGAGAACATGCGGGTCAAGGAGGTGAAGATCTCGCCCACCGAGCGGTTCGTGATCTGCCACAACCCCGACGCCGCCGAGCGCGACGCACACATCCGTGAGCAGTTGGTCGCGCAACTCGACGAGCTGATCGCCGGCTCGGACCGCCTGCCGGTGATGAAGCGGGGCGAGCTGCGTGGCCGGATCTCCACCAAGCCCGGCCTGAACCGGTACCTGCGCGTGACTCCCGGCGGGCTGCTGCGCATCGACAAGGCGAGGATGAAGACCGAGGCCAACCTGGACGGGAAGTACCTGCTGCGCTGCTCGGACCCGCATCTCTCGGCCACCGACATCGCCCTGGGTTACAAGCAGCTCCTGGAAGTCGAACGCGGCTGGCGCGACATGAAGCAGATCCTCGACCTACGCCCGGTCTATCACCGGCTCGAGGAACGTATCCGCGCCCACGTCGTGCTCTGCTGGCTCGCGCTGCTGCTCATCCGCATCATCGAGACCACCACCGGCCAGACCTGGCACCACATCCGCCGTGATCTCGACCGGCTCCACGCGGTCACCTTCACCGGGCCCACCGGGACCTTCCGCCAGCGCACCGACCCCACCAAGCCGCAGACCGATCTCTACTCCCGGCTCGACCTCCCCCTCCCCAAGAAGATCATCAAGATCACGGCCGCAGCCCGCTGACCAGGCGCAACACCACCGCCTAGTAACACACACGCTACGCGTGCCATCCCACGTTTCCCCAGGTCAACCCCGCAATCCGCGTACTAGACCCTCACCTCAACTGCGGAACGCAGGCAACGCGGGCGACGGCAACACCGGCGTGTTCAACGTCGGCGACGGCGACGGCCCGTACACCCGGCCGTCCTCGCCCGCGGACCCCGACGCGGTCCCCGGCGGCACGCGCACGACGATCCCGCCGAACGCCGGGCCCGTCCAGGTGCGCTCCCTCAACCGGGAGAACGACTCCGCGGAGATCCTCGCGCGGGCCGGGTACGACGTCGAGCAGAACCCGTCAGTGCCGGGGGACAAGGAACCCGACTATCGGATCGAGGGGCTGATCTTCGACAACTACGCGCCCACGACAGGTAACGTCCGGAACATCGCGGACAGGATCGAA
>JBOHHF010000014.1:0-1372 GCA_050700495.1 Pseudonocardiaceae bacterium | reverse complement strand
TCCGGGGAGTTCGGCGTATGTGATCTATACCTCGGGTTCCACCGGCCGACCCAAGGGTGTCGTGGTCGAACACCGCCATATGGTGAATCTGTTGTTTCACCATTGCAATGGTTTTGTGGCTGCGGCCAGTGGGGGACGGTTGCGGGTTGGGTTGAGCGCGGCTTTTTCCTTTGATGCTTCGATGGCGCAGCCGCTGTTAATGGCCGCTGGTCATGAGTTGCACCTGATCGAGGAGGTGGTGCGTTTGGACCCGGAGGCTTTGGTGGGCTACGTCGCTGAGCACCGGGTCGACTTCCTGGACCTGACGCCGTCTTATGCCCGCCAGCTTTTTGCGGCCGGGTTGTTGACCGATGAGCGGCACCGCCCGAAGGTGTTGATGTTAGCTGGGGAGGCGATCGACGAGGCATTGTGGGCGGAGGCGGCCGCTGCCTCCGACACCATGAGCTACAACTTCTATGGCCCCACCGAGTGCACCGTTGACGCACTGTCGTGTCGGGTGCTCGAGGGCATGCGCCCGGCGGTGGGCCGTCCACTGCGGAATCTTCAGGCCTATGTCCTGGACCCAGCACTGCATCCGGTGCCGGTCGGGGTGGCCGGTGAACTGTATATCGCCGGGGCTCAGGTGGCCCGGGGGTATCTGTACCGTCCGGGCCTGACCGCGCAGCGGTTCCTCGCCTGCCCGTTTGGGGGGCCGGGTGCGCGGATGTATCGCACGGGGGACCGGGTGCGGTGGACGGTCGAGGGACAGGTGGAGTTCATCGGTCGGGTCGATGAGCAGGTCAAGATCCGTGGGTTCCGCATCGAACCCGGGGAGATCGAAGCCGCTCTACGCCAACACCCGGAGGTCGGGGAGGCGGTGGTGATCGTCCGGCAGGACCAGCCGGGTGTGAAGCGGTTAGTGGCCTATGTGGTCGCTGCCGGCACGGTCGTGCCGGATACCACCATGCTGCGTGAGGCACTCAAACAGACTCTGCCCGACTACATGGTGCCCTCAGCGTTCGTCCTACTCGATCAACTCCCATCGAACACCAGCGGCAAACTGGACCGTCGCGTGTTGCCGGCGCCGGACTTCGCTGCGGCTGTGGGGGATGGCTATATCGCACCGCGCACTGAGACCGAAGTGGTGTTGGCCGGGATCTGGGCTGAGGTGTTGGGCGTGGAACGAGTCGGGGTGCAGAACAATTTCTTCGAGTTGGGTGGGGATTCGCTTTTGAGTATGCAGGTGATCTCGCGGGCTCGGGTGGCTTTTGGTGTGGAGGTGTCACTGCGTTCGTTGTTTATCAATCCGACGGTGGCGGGGTTGGCCGGGGTGTTACCGGCCGATGCGGTGGCTGACTATTCCGGTGCGGTGTCGGTGATCCCAGTGGTGCCG
>JBOHHF010000013.1:0-2761 GCA_050700495.1 Pseudonocardiaceae bacterium | reverse complement strand
CCTGGTCAGCGCCCGCAACCACGGCGTTCGCCCCATCGACGCCATCCACACCGCCCTCACCGGCAACCCCTGGCTCCCCACACTCTCAACGGCGTGACATCACAACTCAACCCGTGAATGGACACCTGTTCAGGGCCTGGGACGGACCGGTCACCGTCACCGGCCACGGCAATCTCCGGATGTGCCTGGCCGCGCTACTAGGCGAGGCCGTCGAAGACCTCGCTATCACCGACCTGGAACACCACGACCCCGACTTCCCGCTTGTGGCCTGCGCGATTGCCTACCGCAGCGGTTTCCCACGAACCCGCCACCGGTGATCTTCGACTGCGACGGGCTGCTCGTGGATACCCACGGGCACTGGGACCGCGCCTATACCGCGCTGTTCACCCGCTACCAGGTTCCGCTGCGCCGACACGATCGGCGACGCCTGGTCGGTCTCGGGCTTGAGCGCCTCGGATACGCCCTAGCCGACCTGCTCGGTCGCCCAGTCCCACCAGGGGTGCTCGCCGAACAGATATTCGACACCATCGTCGGAGCAGGCGACGCCGACCACCCGAAACCAGCACCCGACCTCTATCAGGAGACCTGCCGGCGACTTGGCATCCCTTGCTCCCTGGTGGTGGTCCTGGAGGATTCACTCATCGGCGTGCAGGCCGCACGCGCCGCCGGCACCACCGTCTTCGCCATCCCCACCCTCGCGGAAACACGCTCAGTCGCCCACCGAAGCTTCTCTACCCTCGCCGACCCCGAACTATGGGATGTTCTCGGCCTCACCCCAACACCCCGACACTAGGGTCGTCCCGTAGCCATGGCTACCCCGTCGACCTAGGGATGGCGGCGACGAGGCCGCCGTCGATGATCAGGTCTTGTCCGTTGACGTAGGACGCTTCACCGGAAGCGAGGAAGGCGACTGCGTCGGCGACATCGTCGGGAGTACCGAGACGACCGGCGACCACCTCGGTGACGACGGCGGCTTGTGCCTCGGCGGAGATGGCGTCGTAGAACATCGGGGTCTCGATGTAGCCGGGGCTCACGGAGTTGACCCGTATTCCCTTGGGCCCCAGTTCGGCCGCGAGGGTGTGCGCCAGGTTGTGCACCGCTGCTTTGGTTGCCGCGTAGAGGGAGGCGCCGGGCAGGCCGCGGTGCAACGTCCACGACGCGTTGATCACGATCGCCGCATGTTCGGACAGCAGCGGGACGGTCTTCTGGATAGTGAAGAACACTCCTTTGACGTTGATGTCCACGACGCGGTCGAACTCGGCCTCGGTGACGTCGCCGTTCGGCTGAAACGTTGCGACTCCTGCGTTGGCGAAGACCACATCCAGCCGCCCGTACCGGTCCCGGATCGCGGCCGTCAGCGCATCGAGATCGGCGAGACTCGCCACGTCGCTGCGCATCGCAAGGACGCGGTCCCCGCTGTCCAGATCTTCGACCGCAGCGTCCAACCTGGTCTTGTCGCGCCCGGTGATGACCACCTGTGCGCCCTCGGCAAGCAACCTTCGCGCGGTGGCCAGTCCTATACCGCTCGTGCCGCCGGTGATGAGCGCGATCTTGCCGTCGAATCGGGCTGTGTCACATCGGGACATGTTGTGCGTCATAGGACTCAGCGTGCCAACCAGCGCGCGACCCGAACAGGGCGCACGTATCCGGGGAGCGGCACTACCACGTTCGGCGGGTGATCAGGCCGGGGCGGCGAGCCGGATGCGCAGCAGCCGTTCGAGCCGATCCCCGGTTCCGGTGTCGGGGCGTGGGTTGTACAGCTCCAGATGCCAGTCCGGGCGGTCGGCCACTGCCAGGGTCGTCTTGTCGAAGACCAGGTCACCGGCCTCGGGGTGGTGCACCGCCTTCACCGCCTGGATATGGGCGCCCACCTCGTGACGTGCCCACAACTCGGCGAACTCGGGGCTCACGGCGCTGAGATCGTCGACCACCCGGCCGAACTCCGGGTCGCCGGGAGAATGTGCCGCGTCGGCGCGGAAGGCGGCGACGACAGCCGGCGCGACCGACGCCCAGTGGACGTGCATGCCGCGGTATCGGGCATTGGTGAAGAACGTGATCAGGCAGTTGTGGTCGGTGTCGCCGTAGCCGAACACCGTCTGCGCCGCGTCGTTGATCGCGAGCAGATTCCAGTACCGGTCCAGCAGCATCGCGGGCCGTGGCGTCCACGCGTCGAGCAGGCGCTGCAGCTCCGGGGTGACCGCGGCACCGCGCGCCCCGCCGACCCGTGGCGGGTTGAGACCGGCCAGCAGATACAGGTGCGCCCACTCGGGCTCGGTCAGCCGCAGCGCCCCGCAGAAAATCGCGGAGCTGCTCGCGGCGACGCCGCGTCACCGCAGCGGATTCCCTGGTCATATGCCATGGTAACAACGACCGGCGCGGACCGGCCGCCTGATCAGCCGAGCGGGGAGTGTCGGTTTAACGGTGGATCCGGCCCCGGTGTTGGTTGGTTTCCGGTTGGGGTGATCCAGCCTTCGAAGGTGATCGCGAAAGCGTTGAGAGCCGGTTTCCACCGTGCTGCACATCGTGCCTGCCGCGCCCGATCGGGTCCAAGGATCAGGTCCCAGGTACCGGCTCACCATGCACCTGACCAAGATCGATACCTACGGTACCGGAGAACTGCTCAACGCGCAGGTGCTGCTCTATAGCGCCGCGCTGAACAGCTTTGACATACCGCCTACCTCTACGCAGTTGAATTCGAAAAGGGTTATGAGTGTACGCAAGAACTGGCCACCCGACGAACGACGACCTTCAGCTGCGGTGT
>JBOHHF010000012.1:0-2726 GCA_050700495.1 Pseudonocardiaceae bacterium | reverse complement strand
TCCGCGGGTTCGGTAGGGAGGGGAAAGAAGGTCTCAGGATCAACAGTGCGGCATCGACCCTTGACTCGCCAGGTCTCATCGGAGGTGACTGATCGAGCTGCCAAGAACCGCCGATCACGGGCTGCTGCCTGTACTTCGTGTGGTCGTGGCTGCCTCGCGCGGGTCACATGAACTCCAATCGTTAAACTGGCCAGTAACTGCATTCAATGGTGGCCAACGAACCACCCAAGAAAGCGTTACGGGTGTCAACCGCATGAGCTAAAACCTGGCGCACTAGCCCACGAAACAGGTGACTGAATCGGCTTACCAACACTTGAGCTGCGACACTGGTGGTATGAACAGCCACGTTAGCTCCGCAGACGCAGCAGCCACCCGACATGCGAACGACCCGTGGCCGGCGCCACAGGCCCGCGGCGCGGTACGCGCCGCTATCGCCCTTCCCGGCTCCAAATCCGCGACCAACCGTGCGCTGCTGCTGTCGGCGCTTAGTGATCAACCCAGCACGCTGCACCAGCCGCTGATCTCGCGGGACACCTCGCTGATGGTTACCGCACTGAAGACATTGGGCACCGACATCGACACTGTTCCGGTTGGCGACGACTCGGACACCTCACCAAACTGGCAAGTACAGCCGCGGTCGTGGACTCGCGACGCCGACATCGACTGCGGGTTAGCCGGGACGGTGATGCGTTTTCTCCCGGTTGCCACCACGCTGACCGCGGGAGATATCCGCTTCGACGGTGATGCCGTGGCCCGAACCCGCCCGATGACCCAGCTGCTGAGTGCATTGCGAGACCTGGGTGCAAAGCTGTCGGACAACGACGGTCGGCTCCCCCTCGTAATACACGGCACCGGTGCGCTTACAGGCGGCACGGTGGACATCGACGCCTCGGCGTCCTCGCAGTTCATCTCGGCGCTACTGCTGCCGGCGGCGCGCTTCGAGGCCGGCATCACGGTTCGCCACGTCGGCGCATCGCTCCCCAGCGCACCGCACATCGCGATGACGGTGCAGCTGCTGCGCGAGTCAGGCGTCGCGGTGAACGACGACCAACCAGGCCGGTGGAGTATAGCGGCGGGCCCGATACAGGCCCCCGACTGGCGCATCGAACCCGACCTCTCCAACGCCGCGCCGTTTCTCGCGGCGGCCCTGCTCACCGGGGGCGAGGTCACGGTGCCCGGCTGGCCCACCCGCACCACTCAGCCCGGCGATGCGCTACGGCAGCTGCTGACCGCGTTCGGCGCGCGGGTGGAGCAGACCCCCGACGGTGTGACGGTGCGAGGTGGTGCACCCATCAGCGGTGTGGACGTCGATCTCCACGACGTCGGCGAACTCACCCCGGTGCTTGCGGTACTGTGCGCACTGGCTCAAGGCCCGTCGCGGCTGCGGGGAATCGCGCATCTACGGGGGCACGAGACGGACCGGCTTGCCGCGCTGGCGACCGAGATCACCAAACTGGGCGGTCAGGTCACGCAGACCGACGACGGGCTTGCCATCACACCTCGGCCGCTACACGGCGGGGTATTCGCCACCTACCACGATCACCGCATGGCTCAGGCGGGCGCCCTGCTCGGGCTCGTGGTGCCGGGCTTAGCGGTAGAGAACATCGCCACCACGAGCAAAACCTTGCCAGACTTTCCCGGCCTCTGGTCCTCGATGCTCAACGGTACTGAACCGAGCGAGCCAACCGAGCGGACGGGGTCGGTGTGAGTTCGGCGCGCCACGACAACGCCCTCGAGCGCTACGCGGCGCAGCATCGTGACGGTGACGACAACGACGAGCGATTCCGCCGCCCCGGCAGAGGCTCCAGACCCAGGGGCAAGCGGCGGCCCACGCACGCCGACGCGGTGTTGGGATTCGTGGTCGTCGTCGACCGGGGGCGCTACACCTGTCGGCTTGTCGAGGACACCCTGGGGGAAACCGCACAGTCTCAAACGGCTGCACAGACTCAGGGGCAGACTCAAGGCGGGCTCATCACGGCGATGCGGGCACGCGAACTCGGACGTCGCGCGGTGGTCGTCGGCGACTATGTTCATCTGGTAGGTGACGTCTCCGCGGCGCCGGGGTCACTAGCCCGGATCGTGCGCATCGAGCCCCGTCGCAGCCAGCTTCGCCGCAGCACCGAAGAGGGAGACAGCGGCGAGCGAGTAGTTGTGGCCAACGCACAGCGGCTGGTGATTGTGGTGGCCCTGACCGATCCCCCACCACGCACCGGCCTCATCGATCGCTGCCTCGTTGCGGCGTACGACGCTGGGATCCAACCGCTGCTCTGCCTCACCAAAGCCGACATGCCCGGTGCCGATACCGCGGCCGTTGTACTGCGGCGCTACTACGACCGGGCAGGGCTGCACTATGTGACCACACGCTATGACCAACCCGTCACCGAACTGGCCGACACGCTCACCGACGGAATCAGCGTGCTGGTGGGACACTCGGGTGTCGGCAAATCGACCCTGGTCAACGCGCTGGTGCCCGATGCCCGACGTGCTATCGGCGAGCTGACCGGAGTGGGTAAAGGTCGGCACACCACCACGGCGGCGCTGGCGCTGGCGCTTCCGGCGGGTGGCTGGATCATCGACACCCCCGGGATACGGACGTTCGGGCTGGCCCATATCGACACCGCGACCGTGCTGGCAAGCTTCGGAGACCTCATAGAGGCCACCACGCGCTGCGCGCCGGGCTGCCACCATCGAGCCAGAGAACCCGAATGCGGCCTGGATATCTGGGT
>JBOHHF010000011.1:0-9051 GCA_050700495.1 Pseudonocardiaceae bacterium | reverse complement strand
ATCCGTGCGGTGGCCAGCCGGCCAACGGCGTCCTGCTCGACAATGGCGTCGAGACGATAACCCCCATCGATGAGTGATCGGACTAGCCGCTCGGCAGCGGAATCGTCTTCGACGAGAACGGCCACGTCGACGTCACGGGTGAAGCGGGGTTCGGTCCGCACCGACACCGCGAACCCGCCCACGAGCGCCCAGCGGATATGCAGGATATCCAGGTCGGAGGCGATCCCCCGCAGTGCGGCCTCGACGCGGTTCACGGGGTTCGGGAAGACCGTGGCCCAGGATGGTCACCGTGCTCGGCGCCGGGGCGTCGCCGCAGCCACCGGCCGACTTCCGCGTCGATCTCGTCGGGTGTCGCGTGCGGTCGCTCCCGCCGAAGTCGCTGCCGCAGCATTTGTTCGCCCACCTCGTAGAGCTCCAGGGCGACCCATAGCCGCTCGGCAGCGGCATCCGACGATGACACCACCTAATCCTACGCTGTGTAGCGCTAGAAGTCGGCGGCGTTGTAACGCCAGCCGAACCGTGCCCGCCGCGTCCTGCAGGTGAGATACTTCTGCGGCAGCAGAGCGCTGGCCTGCTGCCGGGCCGTCGCGGCGGAGAACTCATCGGTCGCCAACGCTGGCGGTCGACGAGCTTCGGCGTAAAGTCGGCTCCCGTGCCGATCCGTTCAGATACCGTCGACAGCAGCGAGGTCCGGGCGGAGGACCTGGAGCAGTACCGCCGGGAGTTGACCGGTTACTGCTACCGGATGCTCGGTTCTTTCTTCGAGGCCGAGGACGCCGTGCAGGAGACGATGGTGCGTGCCTGGCGCGGCATCGACGGCTTCGAGGGCCGGTCCGCGCTGCGGTCGTGGCTCTACCGCATCGCTACCAACGTCTGCCTCGACATGCTGCGCGGCCGCGAACGCCGGGCGCGACCGATGGACCTCGGGCCGTCCTCGACGGCGGAGGGATTCCTCGGCGTGACGCTTCCCGAGCACGCCTGGGTGCAGCCCATCCCTGATGGTCGAGTCCTGGCCGGTGACGGCGACCCGGCCGAGCTGGCGGTGTCGAGGGAGACCATCCGGCTGGCTTTCGTCACCGCGCTGCAGCACCTGCCCGCCCGGCAGCGAGCAGTGCTGATCCTGCGCGAGGTGTTGCGCTGGCAGGCGGCCGAAGTCGCGGAGCTGCTGGAGACCAGCGTGGCGTCGGTCAACAGCGCGTTGCAGCGAGCCCGGGCCACCCTCGCGGCCCGCGAGGTCAGCGACGTTGAAGCCGCACACTCGCCTGCGGTGGACGCCGACCAGCGGGCGCTGCTCGCCCGCTATGTGGATGCCTTCGAGCGCTACGACATCACCTTGCTCGTGTCGCTGCTGCACGACGACGCCGTCATGTCGATGCCGCCCTACGACTTCTGGCTGCGCGGGCCGGTCGAGATGGGCCGCTGGTTCCTCGGTCAGGGTTGCGGCTGCCGGGGTTCGCGTCTGGTGGCGACGGCGGCCAACGGCTGCGCCGCGTTCGGCTCGTACCGCCCGGACCCCGATGGTGGTTACCAGCCGTTCGCCCTTCAGGTCATCGAGATCTCAGGGGACCGGATCGTCGGGCATCACAACTTCCTCGACACCAACCTGTTCGCCGCCTTCGGTCTCCCCGCCCGCCTCCCGGCATAAGCCGGCATCCACGACCTTACGCAGGCCCAGCAGGTCAAGCAGGTCCAACAGCTCGACGCAGGCACCACGCAGCCGGATCGAGCAGCCCAGACGCAGAGCGGCGAGCTGCAACCGCGCCAGCTCATCTACCACGGCGAGGTCGGGACGATCCGACCCCGCCAGCGGCCAGCTCGCCACCTCCGCATCACCGCAGACCAGCACCACCCTCGCACCGGTGTCGCGTCCCCGCACACTTCTACGACGACGGTGGGCAGCAGAACTCATCGGCATTGCCAGGCCGAGCCGGCGGTACGCATCGTGATGAGTTCTGTCGTGATGAGTTCTGTCGTGATGAGTTCTGGGGCCCGGGAGCGTCTACATCAGCGTGAGCACGACGTTCCGAGTCCCATCGCTCCTACGACCTCAGGAGACACCATGACCACCCCCGACGTCCCCCTCCGCATGGAACTGACCTTCGAGCTGCCCGGCACGCCTGAGCAGGTGTGGGCCGCCATCGCCACCGCCAACGGCATCAGCTCCTGGATGATGCCCACCGACCTCGAAGAGCGCGAGGGCGGCGCGATCTGCTTCCACATGGGCGACATGGACTCCTCCGGCACGGTCACCGGCTGGGATCCGCCCCGCCGCTTCGCCTACGAGGAGCCCGACTGGGCCGCCCTCGCCGGCCACGAAGGTGCGCCTGTCACCCCGCTGGTCTCCGAGTTTCTCGTTGACGCGCGGTCGGGCGGCCGTTGCGTGCTGCGTGTCGTGACCAGCGGCTTCGGTACAGGTGCAGAATGGGAGCGCGAATTCTTTGCGGATATGGAGACGTACTGGGCGCCGTCCTTCGATCATCTCCGCCTCTACCTGGCCCATTTCCCGGGCCAGCAGGCCACCTTGCTGTCGGTCGCCACCGAGGTGCCGGGCAGCGCCGACGCGGTGCTGTCAGCCATTCGGCAAGGTCTCGGCGCCGAAGAAGTCGGGCACAAGGTCGATACCCGCGGCATCACCGGGCAGGTCGAGCGGATCGGACAGGTGGAGCTGCTGGAGAGCCTGGACACCGCGCCCGCCCATCGATGAGTTCTGCTTTGCCGCACCGTCTCGCCCGTCGAGACCCACACCAGACGCAGTCCCGAGGTGATCGAGATGAGTCTTCCACAGGTCGTGTCACGCGACGAATGGCTGGTTGCCCGCAAGGAGCTGCTGGCCGAGGAGAAGACGATGACCAAGGCTCGTGACGCTACCGGACGGTCTGGACTACTGGACACCCCGCACGGGTTCTGGTGGGCTTGATCGTGGCGGAGGTGAGGTTGAGTGGCGCGTCGGTCGTCGTTGTGGAGTGAGATCGCTCGGGACAGAGAGCTGAGGCGGAAGGCCGCTGCACAGCAGGAGCGGTTCGCGCGCCAGATCGCCAGCGAGCTGGCGCAAGAGGAGCTCCGCGAAAGAGCTGCGGAGGATCGCGCCGCCAAGGTTTCGGCGAAGGAACAGGCTGAGCGGCAACGCCAAGACAACCTCGCGGCTGCAGCAGAGCAGACCGAGCGTCTCGACGCCAGGAGCCAGGAATTATCGGAGTTATTGATCGGATGTGTTCACCAGCCGGTGTTCACGGTGGCAGATTTGATCCGCCCAGTTATCCCGCTTTTCGACCCCGGCGCCGACGACTGCCCGGAACCGGAACCGGTTCCGCCGCTGGTCAACGAGGGCGGATTGTTCGGGCGAGGCAGGCGTCGGCGCGAAGCAGCCGCCGCGCAGGCGTCGTACGAGGAGGCGCTGACCGCCCATCGGCAGCGAGACCATGACCGGCAGTGCCGGCTTGAGCAGCGCCGCACCGAATACCAACGCACACTCCGGCAGGTGCACGACGCCGTTCAACGGCGAGCCGCCGAGACTCTCGAGAGTATGGCCGCCGGAGACGAGCAGACGGTCGAACTGTTCGCTGCTGCGGCCATCGACGCGTTGAACCTGCCCGAAGGCATCGTGCTCGATCCCCACGTCGCCTACCGCGCGGATCCGCTGGAATTGGTGATCGACATCCAGCTTCCCGGTGTGGATGTGGTGCCAGCTGAGAAGAGTGTCCGCTACATCCACAGCCGCGGCGTCTTCGACGCCAAGCCGCGATCCCAAGCTGAGATACGCCAGCTCTATCTGACGCTGATCGCTCAGCTCCCGCTGTCGATTTTGCATGCCTTGTTCAACGCCAACGAAGTCGACGTCGTGGACAGCGTCGTCATCAACGGGGCGCTCGACACCCGAGACCCGGCGACCGGACAACCTGTCACCGACTACCTCGTCAGCGTCACCACCAGCAGAGCGAGTTTCGACGAGCTGATCCTCGACGAGCCGGAGCTGGATCCTGCCCGCTGCCTGCGACATCTCGGTGCGAAACTCTCACGTCACCCCCATGACGTGGAGGGCATCAAGCCGTTCCTGACCTTCGATGAAGCCAAGTACCGGCTCGCCTCCTCGGTGGACGTCGCCGCAGCACTAGATGCCACCACCAACCTGCTTGAGATTGACTGGGCCGATTTCGAACAGCTCGTCCGCCAGCTTCTCCAGGCGATGAACGGCGGGGACGCGCGGGTCACCCGCCGCTCCCGCGACGACGGAATCGACGGTGTCCTTTTCGACTGCAACGCCGTCATGGGCGGCGAGTACGTCGTCCAGGTCAAAAAGTACCGGAATGTTGTCCCGGCCAATGATGTCCGCGCGCTCGCTGGGGTCATGCACGACAAACGCGCCAACCACGCCGTCTTCGTCACACCGTCCTGGTTCAGCGACGACGGCCGCCGCTTCGCCGCTAACAATCGCATCCGGCTCATCGAAGGGCCCGAACTCAAACAGCTACTTCATGACCACCTCGACCTCGAAGTGATCATTCCGCGGTCGCGGAGCAGACGCGTGAAGTGATGCCGGGATGGCAGCTGCATACGGTGAAGCCTGATGGGAAGCGGTGGGCGGACCGTGGCCCCGATCCAGCCTTGAGGACCCGTACTACAGCTCGGACTCGCCCCACGAGCTGACGATCACCTCGTCGCCCACAGACAGCTTGCCTGATCGCAGCACGGAGAACTTTCGGCTCGCCGAGCACCTCCGACAGCCATCGGGCGACCGCGTCGCCCTGGTCGATTCCCTGGTACAGCACGCCGTGCAGGACCACATCGCGCCGTGCGGACGCGAGATCCACATCGGCGCGCAACCGCCCGGCGCCCGGCGCGCGGAGGGTGAGCTGCTCCCCACCGTTGCTGACTTCGGGGTGGATCAGCGCCAGCCGTGGACTGCGTCGCTGGCTGCGGTACCCGCCGTCCTCCCCGATGACCATGAAACTGCGGTCGTGCGTGAGGCCCGCCGTCGTCAGAACCGCATCGCACACCGACGTACCGCCGCATCCTTTGACGGGGTAGTAGCTCAGCTCGATGATTCTGGCCACGCACCCGACGCTACCGCCCTGCACGACGTCACGCGCGGTTCAGAACTCTGCGGTTATGTCACACTCGACGTTTGAGTGCCCACAACGACAGCGGCGCGAAGACGGCGACGAGCGCGACCACCCACAGCAGCGACCCGAGGACTGGTCCCGCTACCGGGCCGCCGACCATGAGCCCACGGCACGCGTCGGCCAGTAGGGTCACCGGATTGACGCCCACGAACGCCTGCAACCAGCCCGGCATCGTGTTGGTCGGCACCAAGGCGTTGCTGACGAACGTGAGCGGAAACAGCGTGGTCATACCAAAGAGCTGGACCTTCTCCGGGTCCGTGGCGAGCACGCCGACCAGCACCGACACCCAGGAAAAGGCGAGTGCGAAGACCAGGACCAGGATGGCCGCCGCGAGGACGTTGACAGCCGAGGTGCCGATCCGGAAGCCGAGGACCGCGCCGATGCCGAGCAGCAGAACGATCGACCAGGTCTGTTTCACCAGGTCTGCGGTGATGCGGCCGGTCAGTGGAGCCCACCGCGCGAGCGGTAGCGAGCGAAGCCGATCGAACACGCCTTTGGTCAGGTCCGTGTTGAGCCCCATGCCGACGTACATGGTGACGAAGAACATGTTCATGACGATGAGTCCGGGCAGCGCAAAGGTCAGGTACTCGCCGGTCGATGGTGCGATCGCGCCGCCGAACACGTAAGTGAACAGCAGCACGAAAATGATCGGCTGAATGCTGAAGTCCGCCAGCTCCCACGGGTTGTGCCTGATCTGCACGAGCGTGCGCCACGCGAGGGTCATCGTCTGCCGGAGCCCTTCGACGGGACTCACCCTGGGGGCCAGTTCCGGTGCGGCGGGCGCGGGCGCGATCGTGGTGGTCATGCGAGGGCCCCTTCGGTCTCTTCAGCCTGTGCGGACTCCTGCGCCGGATGACCGGTCAGCGCGAGAAACACCTCGTTCAGGCTGGAGTTGCGCAGCGTGAGTTCGGTAATGACCACTCCGGCGTTGTCGAGCCGGCGCACCACGGCCGGCAGCACCGCCGAATCGGTGACCGGCGCCGTCACCAAGTGGCCGTTCACCTCTGGCGCGACCCCGGCAAGGTCCCTGACTATGGAGATCACGGTGGGCAGGTCTGTTTGATCCGCCGGCCGCACAGCGAGGGATCGGCCGCCGGTCTTGGCCTTCAACTCGTCCGGCGTACCGGTTGCAATGACCCTGCCGTCGTCGATGACTGCGATCTCGTCGGCGAGCTCGTCGGCCTCGTCCAGATATTGCGTGGTGAGCAGCACCGTGACACCGTCGGCCACCAGGCCGCGCACCAGGCTCCACAGGTCGAGGCGGCTCCGCGGATCCAGCCCCGTGGTCGGCTCGTCGAGGAAGAGCAGCTTCGGCCGGCCGACGAGGCTCGCCGCCAGGTCGAGCCTGCGGCGCATACCGCCGGAGTAGGTCTTCGCCGCTCGTCCCGCCGCGTCCGTCAGGCCGAACCTGGTGAGCAACTCGCGGGCGCGCTGCTTGGTGTCGTGCCGCGGCGTCCCGAGCAGCCTGCCGATGAGTTGCAGGTTCTCCATACCGGTGAGGGCTTCGTCGACCGCCGCGTACTGCCCGGTCAGTCCGATCAGCTGGCGCACCTGGTGGGCGTTGCGGACCACGTCGTAACCGCCGACCGTGGCGTGCCCGGCATCGGGCCGCAACAGGGTGGCGAGGACGCGAACAGCGGTGGTCTTGCCCGCACCGTTGGGGCCGAGCAGGCCGAGGACGGTGCCGGTGCGGACCGCGAGATCCACCCCGGCCAGCGCGGTGGTCTCGCCGAAGCGCTTGACCAACCCCTCGGCCCAGATCGCGTGATTCATCGGTTGGCTCCTGTCCCGTGTTGGTCAGCTCAGCCTGGCGGACAGGTCTGACAATTCTGACGGCGCCGGAGTCCGGCAGCGACCGGTTTTTCGCTCCAGCCCCTGACGACGTTACCTACGACGCTAGGACCTCAATCAAAGTCGAGGTCAATATGTGGTCGACTCCGCCGCTCGCCACCTACCCGGAGAAACACCCGGTTCATCCATGCCTGCCAGGCCTTCGCGGTCTCGTCGCTGCTGGTGTCCTCGGCGAAGAGGTGGTGTGCCACACCGATCTGGTGGCCGCCACCTTGGAACCGGTACAGCCCGTCGCTCCCGCGGACCCCCAGAAACTCCTGGTGCCCCGGCACGACGTAGTCCACCACGCCCTCGATCGGCGCGAGTCCTTCCGGGGTGAGCCGCACCCGGTCCCCGCGGCTGACCGGGCTGGTTAGCCCGAGCTCTTCGGTGAGTCGTGTCCAGGCATCCTGTCCCTGGTCTGTTTCGGGCCCCTCGACGTAGACGAAGGTGCCGGGTCGCCCGGTGAAGTACGTCAGGTACTGGGCAAGGGTGTGCAGGTATCTGTCCCAGCCGTGGCTTGTCATGTCCTCGTACTCGGCGCCCCAATCGTCGCTGAGAAAGCCGCTGTGCACGAACCGGAGCACGGTGCTGCCGCCCTCACGTCCCTCGATGAGATACTCCATCGCGTGGCACGACCCGTCCGCGCCCTCGTCACCCCGGTACGCGAGCCGCTTCGACGGTTCCCAGGCGGTAATCGTGGCCTGCTCGGAGAAGTCACCGATGGTTAGCGTCATCGTGCCGCCCACCCGCGGGTCGATCTCGTGCGGTCCCATGAACCATGAGGAGATGCCGGGGCCGGTGGCGATCGCCTCCCATACCTGCTCGGGGCTCGCGTCGAGCTCCACCTCCTTGCGCAGCTCGAATCCTCGGGACATCTCAGGACTCCTTCGTCTGAGGTTTGATACTCGGATGGACTGCGATGACCACGCGGTGGTCACGTCCACCTTGGGCCTTCTCGTCGTGGTACTTGCTGACCAGCGCGGTGACGGCGCCGGCCAGTTCCTCGGCGAAGGCGGCACGATCGGCCGCTGAGGCGAACCGCACCCCACCATCCAGCGCGAACGTCGCGACCTGCTTATGAGCCTTCGCCGCACCGGTGATCAGCGCGCCCACATCCCGCACCAGCTGGGCGGCGACCGCGAGCAGCCAGCGTGCCGACAGCCGGTCCGGTGCGCGGGCCGGGTCGGGCGCCACCGCGGCGAGCGCGGTCGGCGAGATCACGTAGGACGTTGCCGTGGCACGCAGCACCCGCTCGGTGACATTGCCTTTCCGGCGCTCTTCCACCAGCTCGACCAGCCCGTGCCGCTCCAGTGCCCTGAGGTGGTAGTTCACCTTTTGCCTCGGCAGGCCGACCCTGGCGGCCAGCATGGTGGCCGAACCGGGCTGTGCTAGCTCGGCGAGCAGCCGGGCCCGGACCGGGTCCAGCGACACCTCGGCCACGGCCGAGTCCTCGATCACCGCCACGTCGAACATGCCAGCCCACGTTCTCACCGACAATATTACTCGTCAAGAACTGTGAGATTGTCGGTTACGCGAGAGTTAGAGGTCCATCTCGGTGCGGAGTGCGACCGTGAGTGCGTCGAGCGTGACCACGGTGATCATTCCTACCGGGCCGGTCAGCCACGGTACATAAGTGCGGGTTACCTCATCCGCGCGGATGAACCCCTTGACGGGATCACCGGGCTGGAGTCTTACGGCAACGGGGGTATCGACGTCCAGTGTGGACACGATGGGAGCCGTGAGGACCCATCGACGCTCTGGCGGCAACCGGTAGTCGGCGCTGACGACAACGCGGTACGGCGTGCGGGGATCATTCTCCTTGGACGGTCGGTCGCGCTCGAACTGCCAGATTTGCCCTTGCCTCACGCAGCGTGTCCCCGTCCGGCCTCGGTAGCTTCGGCCTCGCGCTGGGTGGCGAGTTCAGTTTCGGCGTGGTCGGCGGTGTTGCGGCCGGTGCGCTGGTCAGCCTCGGCCAACCGGGCGGCGTCTTCCCAGAGCATCCAGTTCCGTGCGGCTTTGGCGATGGTGGGGGAGAGCTTGGCGCCGGTCTGAGCGGCTTTCTGCTCGAACCAGGCAAGTAGCTCCTCGTCCATCGTGA
>JBOHHF010000010.1:0-5244 GCA_050700495.1 Pseudonocardiaceae bacterium | reverse complement strand
CACCGGGATTCCGACGACCGGAGCCCCGACGACCGTGCAGTTGCTGATACCCGGTGGCACGTACAACAGCGTGTACTGGGACTTCCCCTACCAGCCGGATCGTTACTCCTATCAGCGCGACATGGCCAGCCACGGCTACGCCACCTTCGCCGTGGACCGGCTCGGCATCGGCCAGAGCAGCAATCCGCCCAGCGCGATATTGGTGAACAGTGTCGAGGCGGCAGCGATCCACCAGGTCGTCGGCCACCTGCGCGCCGGCCGGGTCGGCGGAGTGCGCTTCGACCGCGTCATCCTGGTCGGACACTCGCTGGGCTCGGCCGTCGCGACCCTGGAAGCAGCCACGTACCACGACGTCGACGGGGTGATCCTGACCGGTACGACACACCTGGTGTCGCCGCCGTCAGCGGCCAGGTTCTTCACCATCTTCGTGTATCCGGTGACGTGGGATCCGCAACTTCACCAGAACGGCAGCGACCCGGGGTACTTCACCACCAGGCCAGGGCAACGCGAACCGGCGTTCTATTCAACCAGCAACGCCGATCCCCAGGTGATCGCGATCGACGAGGCCACCAAGGACCAAGCGTCGCTCCCCGGCATAGCGACTGCGGCAGCCGACCTCCTCAGCCCTGCGACGCTCAGTATCGGCGTTCCCGTCCTGCTGGCGGTCGGTGAAGAGGATCTCTTCTTCTGCGGTTTTCTTGCTCGCGACTGTTCGAATGCGGAGACGTTGCGGGAACAGGAGGCGCTGTACTTCAGCCCGGCTGCCGAGCTGTCCACCTATGTCCTGCCGGAATCAGGACATTCCATGGCGTTGCACCAGAACGCCGGCGAGTACCGGGAGGCGACACGAGCCTGGCTGCGCGAGCGGTTCGGTACGATCGGTCACGGCTTACGGCCGACACCCCCGTAGGAGACCGTGTTCATCTCGGCGCTCTCGGAGATGTCACCGGGTCCCGATGGCCGCCAGAAAGCGCTGCCGACCAGCCCGGGTTCGACCAGCTCGAACCCAGCGAACAGGCGCAATACCTCCTCGCGGCTGCGAAAGTAGACCGGGTCGGGGGTGTTCTTATAAAGCTGCACTGTCTCGGCCTGTCCAGGGGGATTGCCGTCAGTCGTGACATGGGTGATTGCCAGGTAGCTGCCGGGCGTGAGCCGGTCCCGGTATCGAGCCATAATGCCCGCCGGATCCCAGGAATCCGGGACGAAGTGCAGCACCCATAGCATCAGCAGGCCGATCGGCTGATCGAAATCCAACACGCGCTTGGTCTGCGGATGGTCGAGGACGTCATCGACGTTGTGCAGGTTCGCCTGGATCATCGAGGCCCGGTCGTTGCCTCCCAGCAGCATCTCGCTGTGCGCGACCGCGATCGGTTCCTTGTCGACGTACACGATCCGGCACTCAGGATCGGCTCGCTGGGCGATCTCGTGCACATTTCCGACGGTCGGGATACCCGAGCCGATGTCCAGAAACTGGCGGATTCCGGAGTCAACCATGAAGAGAACGGCTCGGCGCAGGAAGGACCGGTTGATCCGGGCGCCGTCCCGGGCCGCCGGCACGGCCTTTTGTATCTTGTCCGCCATGTCACGATCGGCCGCGAAGTTGTGAGCACCATCCAGCCAGAAATCGTACACTCGAGCCGCATTGGGCACGGTCGTGTCGATGTCGCACGGCACCCAGTCCGGGCTCGTGGCCATTAGTTCCTCGCCATTCTCAGTGGGCACGGGGACAGCTTAGGCGATCTCAGGTCATCGGCGAGCTCTCGGCCAGCAGAATCTCAGTGGCCGTCGGGTCGCGTCTCCGCGCCCACGATGCCGGGAACGGTGCGCGGAATATCACCGACATACCGCTGGATCCCGTCGTTGGGCTCGCCCTCGCAGCCGAGTGGGTTGCAGCCTTCCGGCGCCCCGGGACCGACCGAAAGATAGCTGCCGGCCGGCGCGTCCAGGGGGTGCAGGAAGTGGGTGGCGTCGAAACCGACCTCCGGGGCCCGGTCGTACGGCCCAGAGTTCGCAATGGTGGCGCGCACCTCGTCGGGGATGTCTATCACCGCAGCCATCAGCAAGCGGAAGAACTCGTGGGTGCCCGCCGCCCCGGGGCGACCCGGGACAACACCCTCGACGTCCCGGCGCAGCGCGGACGGCAGCAGGTCCAATTCCTGCTCGCCGCTACGGGTGACTACCAGGCCCAGGCTCGGGATCACGAAGGTGCGGATCCCGATCCCGTCGGTGAAGATCATATCCGCCGGCGCGCTGGCGATCCAAGGCACGCCGCCGGGATCACGGCGGGTGGGGACGGACACGTCTACCTGGATCTCCCCCGGCCGGCAGCTGTTGAGGAACGTGAGGAACCCGTAGCTGCAGTTGGTCTTCGCCGCGGTCCGCAACTCGCGCAGGTACCTCTCGGAGATGACGCGCTTGCCGTCGTAGACGCCGCCAGTAACGATCAGCTCCCCCAGCCGGCCGGATTCAAGCGGCCGCAGGAACAGCTGCGAGTAGCCGGTGGTGGTGCCCGCCCGATCCCGTTGCCAAAAGTAAGCGCTGGTGGGGATTCCGAGCCGGTCGAACAGTTCGCGCTGGGCGTAGTCCTGGAAATCCAGGCCCGGCTCGCGCTCCCAGATCGCGCGCTGCATCACGAAGATAATCACCGAGACAGCAGTCTGATCGTACTCGAAGTACGTCCCGGGCTGGTGGACGATGGGCATCGTGAAGAACTCACGGGCCCGAGACTGGTCGGCGAAGAAGTTCAACCCACGCACCTGGTTGACCTCGACACCGGACGACGCCTGCAGCAGGTTGCGCAGCGTCACCGCACGGTGGTCTGCATCTCCGAGGTTCGGAGGCAGGTAAGTGCCGATCGGCGCGTCGATGTCGACGAGGCCCTGATCTTGGGCGATTCCCGTGATCAATGCGGTGATGGTCTTCGTCTGACCCCAGTTGTCCGCCGGCACCCGCTCGAACAGCGGGTCACGAAGACCCTCACCGAGCAGGCAGCCTCGCCGGAAGACTTTCATGGTGAGCGGATTCGAGAGGTTGGCGTAGTCCAGCGCCGCCTGGAGCTTCACCGGGTCAAGACCGGCAGCGGCGGGGTCGGCCTTCTCGTACTCCCCGGTGCGGGTCATCGCGCAGGACAATCTCTCAGACCGGGGCGAGTCCGCGTCCGGCGCTCCCGCGCGCGCCGACTGCGCAGCCACGACGAACGCACCGGCCAGCATGACCAGAACCAGGCCGATCTTGGCGAACCGAGCGCCAAGCGCCCCCAGCCGTGACAACACCGAACCTCCTGCGATATCCACCGAGCCCGTCCCTTATGGGAACGAAGTGAAAGATGGCTGATGACGCCTGTTTTGTCGCAGTCACTCGGACGGCCGTACCCGGGTTACCGCGGCGGCGGGGCCTACAGACAGCCGGAAACCTCAGGTCGGTCGCGGCTTACGGCCGACACCCCCATAGGAGATCATGTTCATCTCGGCGTGGTCGGAGATGTCGCCCGGACCCGAGGGCCGCCAGAGCGCGCTGCCCACTAGTCCCGGTTCGACCAGTTCGAATCCGCCGAAAAAGCGCAACACCTCTGCGTGGCTGCGGAAGTACACCGGTTCTGGGATGCTCCGGTAGAGCCGAAGTACCTGGTCCAGCCAAGGGGGATTGGCGTCGGCCGTGAGATGGGAGACGGCCAGGTAGCTGCCGGGCGCGAGCCGTTCCCGGTATCGAGCCAGAATGCCCACCGGGTCCCAGGAATCCGGACGAAGTACAGCACCGACACCATCAGCAGGCCGATCGGCTGATCGAAATCCAGGAGCCGCTTGGTCTCCGGGTGGTCGAGAACGTCCTCGACGTCGCGCAGGTTCACCCGGATCGCCGCGGCCCGGTCGTTGCCCTCCAGCAGCAGTTCGCTGTGCGCGACCGCGATCGGTTCACGATCGGCCGCGAAGTTGTGGGATCCATCCAGAAAGTAGTCGTACACTCGAGCCGGGTTGGGCACGATCTTGTCGACGCCGTGCGGCACTCAGTCCGGATTCCCAGCAGTCTGCCCCGGCTTGCGGCCGACACCCCCGTAGGTGAGGGTGTTCGTTTTGGCGCTGTCGGAGATGTCACCGGGTCCCGATGGCCGCCAGAGAGCGCTGCCGACCAGGCCCGGTTCGACCAGCTCGAACCCAGTGAACAAGTGCAACACCTCCTCGTGGCTACGTGGATACAGCGGTTCCGAGGTGTTCTTGTACTGCCGAACTGTCTCGGTCAGCCCAGTAGGGTTGCCGTCGGCCGTGACATGGGTGAGTGCCAGGTGGCTGCCGGGCGCGAGCTTGTCCCGGTATCGAGCCAGCATGCCCACCGGATCCCAGGAATCCGGAACGAAGTGCAGCAGCGCCAGCATCAGCAGGCCGATCGGCTGATCGAGGTCGAGCAAGCGCTTGGTTTCCGGGTGGTCGAAGATGTCCTCGACGTGGCGTAGGTTCGCGTGAATCGCCGCGGCCCGGTCGTTGCCCTCCAGCAACAGTTCGCTGTGCGCGACCGCGACCGGTTCCTTGTCGACGTACACGATCCGGCACTCGGGATCGGCTTGCTGGGCGATCTCGTGCACATTGCCGACGGTCGGGATACCAGAGCCGATGTCGAGGAACTGCCGGATTCCGGAGTCGACCATGAAACGAACGGCCCTGCGTAGGAAAGACCGGTTGATCCGGGCAGCGTCCCGTACGGCCGGCATGACCTGCTGGATCTTACCCGCCATTTTGCGGTCGACTGCGAAGTTGTGAGCGCCATCCAGAAAATAATCGTACACCCGAGCCGCATTGGGCACGGTCACATCAACGCCGTTCGGTATCCAGTCCGGGTTCTCGGCCATCGATCTCCTCACCATCCTCGGTTGGCGCGAACCAGCCTAGGCGACCGCGGAGATCGTCGGCCATCGCCCAGCAACATGATCACAGGAATCCCGCTTCCGTTGAGTGTCGCGGTGTCAGTGTGCGAGGGTGGGTGACATGGCAGCTGGTCCGGACGTCACGAATCAAGGCGCGCGAAGCGCAGCGGGCACCGCCCCGGTTGTTCCCGGTCGGTTACCGCTGCTCGGCCACACGATGTCGCTGCTGGGTAGGCCTTTCCGGTTCCTGTCATTACTGCGTTCGCACGGCGAGGTGGTGCGGATCTACCTCGGCCCGCTGCCCGTGTACGTGGTCACCAGCCCCGAGCTGGCTTGGCAGGTACTGGCCACCAACGCCGACAGCTTCGACAAAGGGATACTCTTCGACA
>JBOHHF010000009.1:0-3881 GCA_050700495.1 Pseudonocardiaceae bacterium | reverse complement strand
GCCAGTGGTCCTTCGGCGAGGTCAAGAAGCCGGAGACCATCAACTATCGCACGCTCAAGCCGGAGAAGGACGGGCTCTTCTGCGAGAAGATCTTCGGTCCGACCCGGGACTGGGAATGTTATTGCGGCAAGTACAAGCGCGTCCGCTTCAAGGGGATCATCTGCGAACGCTGCGGCGTCGAGGTTACCCGAGCCAAGGTGCGCCGTGAGCGGATGGGCCACATCGAACTGGCCGCGCCGGTGACGCATATCTGGTACTTCAAGGGTGTCCCGAGCAGGCTGGGCTATCTACTCGACCTGGCTCCCAAGGATCTTGAGAAGATCATCTACTTCGCCGCATACGCCATCACGGCGGTGAACGCCGAGGAACGGCACAACGATCTCCCCACTTTGGAGAGCGAGATCGGTGTCCAGCGCAAGCGACTTGAGGACCGCCGCGACGCCGATATCGAGGCACGCGCGCAGAAGCTCGAGGCCGACCTCGCCGAGCTGGAGGTCGAAGGCGCCAAGAGCGACGTGCGACGCAAGGTCAAAGAGGGCGGCGAGCGCGAGATGCGCCAGCTGCGTGACCGTGCCCAGCGTGAGATCGACCGGCTCGACGAGATCTGGGACACGTTCACCAAGCTCGACGTCGGCCAGCTCATTGTGGACGAACTGCTCTACCGTGAAATCTACGACCGCTACGGTGACTACTTCACCGGTGCTATGGGTGCCGAGGCGATCCAGAAGTTGATGGAGAACTTCGACATCGACGCTGAATCGGATAATCTACGCGAGACCATCCGTAGCGGCAAAGGCCAGAAGAAGCTGCGGGCGCTCAAGCGTCTGAAGGTAGTCGCGGCATTCCAGGCTACCCGCAACAACCCTATGGGAATGGTCCTGGACTGTGTCCCGGTGATCCCGCCGGACCTGCGCCCCATGGTGCAGCTCGACGGTGGCCGGTTCGCCACCTCCGACCTCAACGATCTCTACCGCCGAGTGATCAATCGGAACAACCGGCTCAAACGGCTCATCGACCTGGGCGCTCCGGAGATCATCGTCAACAATGAGAAGCGGATGCTGCAGGAGGCCGTCGACGCCCTGTTCGACAACGGTCGCCGTGGCCGTCCGGTGACCGGCCCGGGAAACCGCCCGCTGAAGTCGCTGTCGGACCTGCTCAAGGGCAAGCAGGGCCGGTTCCGGCAGAACCTGCTCGGCAAGCGGGTCGACTACTCCGGCCGTTCGGTCATCGTGGTCGGTCCGCAGCTCAAGCTGCACCAGTGCGGTCTGCCCAAGCAGATGGCGCTGGAGCTGTTCAAGCCATTCGTGATGAAGCGTCTGGTGGACCTCAACCACGCGCAGAACATCAAATCGGCCAAGCGGATGGTGGAGCGGCAGCGTCCGCAGGTGTGGGATGTTCTCGAGGAGGTCATCACCGAGCATCCGGTGCTGCTGAACCGGGCACCGACGCTGCACCGTCTGGGTATCCAGGCCTTTGAGCCCCAGTTGGTCGAGGGCAAAGCGATCCAGCTGCACCCGCTGGTCTGCGAGGCGTTCAACGCCGACTTCGACGGTGACCAGATGGCAGTGCACCTGCCGCTGTCGGCCGAGGCGCAGGCCGAGGCTCGGATCCTGATGCTGTCCAGCAACAACATCCTGTCCCCGGCCTCGGGTCGCCCGCTGGCGATGCCCCGGCTGGACATGGTCACCGGGCTCTACCACCTCACCAAGCTTCGCGAAGGCGACGAGGGTGAGGGTCGCTCGTTCTCGTCACCCGCCGAGGCATTGATGGCGCTGGACCGCGGCACCATCGGGCTGCAGGCCAAGATCCGGGTCCGGCTGCGCAACGTGGTGCCGCCGGTGGACGAGCAGCCCCGGCTTCGGGAGACCCAGGGCTGGGAGCCCGGAGCGGCGTGGATCGCGGACACCACCGTGGGTCGAGTGGTGTTCAACGACCTGCTGCCCGAGGACTACCCGTACGTCAACGACGTACTGCCCAAGAAGCGGCAGGCCGCGATCGTCAACGATCTCGCCGAGCGGTACCCGATGGTCGCCGTCGCCCAGACGCTGGACCGGCTCAAGGACGCCGGCTTCCACTGGGCCACCCGCTCCGGGGTGACGCTGGCCAGCGTCGACGTGGTGGTGCCGGCCGCGAAGCAGGAGATCCTCGATCAGTACGAGACCAGGGCTGACCAGGTGGAGAAGCGCTACCAGCGTGGTGTGCTCTCCCGCGACGAGCGCAATGGCGAGCTGGTGAAGATTTGGACCCAGGCCACCGACGACGTCGCCAAGGCGATGGAGACCAACTTCCCGGAGGACAACCCGGTCTTCACGATCGTGTCTTCGGGGGCGGCCGGGAACATGACCCAGGTGCGGTCCCTGGCTGGGATGCGTGGCCTGGTCTCCAACCCCAAGGGCGAGTACATCCCGCGGCCGATCAAGCACAACTTCCGCGAGGGCCTGAGCGTGTTGGAGTACTTCATCGCCACCCACGGCGCGCGCAAGGGGCTGGCCGATACGGCGCTGCGGACCGCCGACTCCGGGTACCTGACCCGGCGCCTGGTGGACGTCTCGCAGGACGTCATCGTGCGGGAGAACGACTGTGGCACCGAGCGCGGGATCCAGATGCCGGTCGCTGAGGCCGGGGCGGACGGTGCCCTGATCCGGCATCGTTACGTGCATACCAGCCTGTACGCCCGCTGCACCGCGGAGGACGTGCTGGACGGCTCCGGCTCGGTGATCCTGCCGCGGGGTGCGGACCTGGGCGATGTCGCGATCGAGACGCTGGTCTCGGCCGGTGTCATGCGGGTCAAGGTGCGCTCGGTGCTGACCTGCGAGGCGGCTAACGGGGTGTGTGCGGTGTGCTACGGCCGCTCGATGGCCACCGGCAAGCTCGTCGACGTGGGTGAGGCGGTCGGCATCGTGGCCGCGCAGTCCATCGGTGAGCCCGGCACGCAGCTGACCATGCGCACCTTCCACCAGGGCGGGATCGCCGGCGAGGACATCACCACCGGTCTACCCAGGGTGCAGGAGTTGTTCGAGGCCCGGGTGCCCAAGGGCATGGCGCCGATCGCCGACGCCGACGGCCGGGTGCGCATCGAGGACGGCGACAAGTTCTGGAAGATCACCATCATCCCGGACGACGGTAGTGAGGAGATCGTCTACGACAAGCTGTCCAAGCGGCAGCGGCTTGCCGTGATCACCGTCGACGGCACCGAGCGTTCGGTGGCTGACAACGACCACGTCACCGTCGGGCAGAAACTGCTCGAGGGTGTGGTGGACCCGCACGAGGTGCTGCGCGTGATGGGGCCACGGGAGGTACAGCTACACCTGGTCCGCGAGGTCCAGCAGGTGTACCGGTCGCAGGGTGTGGACATTCACGACAAGCACATCGAGGTCATCATCCGGCAGATGCTGCGCCGGGTGACGATCATCGACTCGGGCGCTACCGAGTTCCTGCCCGGTGGGCTGGCCGAGCGCGGCGTGTTCGAGTCGGAGAACCGCCGGGTGGTCGCCGAAGGCAGCGAGCCTGCCTCGGGCCGTCCGGTCCTGATGGGGATCACCAAGGCGTCGCTGGCGACCGAGTCGTGGCTGTCCGCGGCATCGTTCCAGGAGACGACCAAGATCCTCACCGATGCGGCGATCCAGGGCAAGAGCGACAAGCTGCTCGGGCTCAAGGAGAATGTGATCATCGGCAAGTTGATCCCGGCCGGCACCGGGATCAACCGGTACCGCAACATCGAGGTGCAGCCGACCGAGGAGGCCCGGGCCGCGGCGTACGCGATCCCGTCCTACGACGACGGTTACTACTCGCCCGACGTGTTCGGCACCGGGACCGGCGCAGCCGTCCCCTTGGATGACTACGATTTCGGCCGCGACTACAGGTAATGAGAGATCTCGGAC
>JBOHHF010000008.1:0-18674 GCA_050700495.1 Pseudonocardiaceae bacterium | reverse complement strand
GCCTTGCACCGCGTGCCACCACGAGGACTAATGATTCTCGACATTGGCATCCGGGCTTGAAGTGCCGCTGCACCACGCCGCAGTCCCGACGAGGCAGGGCCACGCCGCGTACCAGTTGCAGCCATCGAGCGGGGTTGCCCGCGTTCGGTCTGGGACCGACCGGCCGCCGGGAGCATTGACGGGGCTGGCTCAACCGGCGGCCGGTCGGGTACTGGGGGTGGCGGTGAAGTCCGCCAGGAAGAGCACCCGGCACGACTCGCACGGTGGGCCGGGTGGTGGCTGGTCGTGCTGGATGGCGGCGACGGGCAAGACCGCGCCGCAGCTGGCGTTGAGTCCGCCGGGCGGGTGGGCACCACCCTCGGGCACCAGATGCACGGCGCCGTCCAGCGGGGAGACAGCCCACCATCGGGGGCGGGTCACCGGTTTGCCCGGCTCGGCCAGCGTGGTCAGCCGGTCTCGCAACTGCTCATCGGTGAGCCTGTCTCCCTGTTCGGCGAGCGCGACGACCTGCCGCAGCGTGCAGCGCGCGGCGCCGAGCAACTCGGCCAGGTCGACCGGACGCACCTGTGGGTTCACGCAGGTGATCGCCCACTCCATGCCGCACGCCGGGCACGTCCGCGCCTGCACCGTGGGTGGCGCGGGCTGGGGTTGCACCCCGCTGGTGGCGCCGCATCCGGGGCATGCTTCGGCCTGCGGGCACACGTACCGGGTCACTGGGTCGTGCGCTCCGGGCGACCCCCGGTTGACGAGCACCAGGTCGCGGGCCGCTTCGCTGTCCGCAACAGACCATTCGGCGTACTGGGTGGCCAGTAAGTCCGCTTCCGCCAGGTAGCCGCAGAGGTCGTTGAGCAGCAGGCGGAAAGCGTCGACGAATGCCGGTGAGTGGGTGCTCATCGGATCCCTCCCCGGCGTCGGGCGAGGTCCACCACCCCGCTGAGAGCGAGAGAACCGGTTAACCAAATGGTGATGCAAATAATTAACCCGGTGGTCAATCTGACCGGGCTGGTCGAATTTTCTGACGGTGGGCTCTATGATCTTGCGCCGGGAGGTGTCAATCGTGCCACATCGCGATCCGACGATTCGCAGCCGGGAACTGGGTGAGGGACTGCGCCAGGCCATGCAGCGGGCCGGGCTGTCCGGTAAGCAGGCCGCTCAGATGCTCGACGTGACGCCGAGCTACGTGTCGATGCTGCTGGCCGGCAAGCGGGCGGCCAGCGAGGTGGACATCGCGGCGTTCCTCGGGGTGTGCCGGGTCAAGGGCGCCGAGCGGGACCGGCTGCTGGCGCTGTGCCGGGAGCAGGACACCCCGGGCTGGTTCCAGCAGCACGGCTCCCGGCTGCCCAGACAGCTCGTCACGCTGATCGACCACGAGAACAAGGCGGTCACGATCAGCGTCTTCGAGGCGACCGTCGTGCCCGGGCTGCTGCAGACCGGCGAGTACGCCCGCGCGGTGATCAGCCGGATTGTCAACGTGCCACCCGGCGAGGTGGGTGATCGGGTGGCCGCCCGGCTGGCCCGGCAAAGCCTGTTCAGCCGGGACCGCCCGGCTCGGTTCACCTTCTACCTGCACGAGTCGGTGTTGCGGCTGCCGGTGGGCGGGCCCGCAGTGATGGCCGAGCAGCTGCGCCACCTGCACCGGATGGCGGCGCGCTCCTACCTGACCCTGCGGGTGCTGCCTGTCGCGCTCGGCGCGCACGCGGCGACGACCGGGGCGTTCCGGCTGATGGAGTTCGCCGAGTTCAAGCCGGTGGCCTACCTGGAAAGTGAGACCTCCAGCGTGTTCCTGGAGAAGCCGGAGGAAATCCAGGCCTACCGCAACATTCTGGGTGCGCTGGCGGACACTGCACTGAGCGAGGGACAATCACGGGAGCTGATTGCCGCCCTGGCAACCGGGCTCTACGCGGACGGAGAGGATCATGATGACCGCGGTTGAGCCGGACCGCATCGTCTGGCACACCAGCAGCTACAGCTGCGGGAACGGTGACTGCGTCCAGGTCGGCTGGCGCACCAGCAGCTACAGCGGCGGCAACGGTGCCTGCGTCCAGGTCGCGCCCGCCCCCGACCGGGTGCAGATCCGCGACTCCAAGAACCCCACCGGCCCCGCCCTCACCGTCCCCACCCCCGCCTGGCACGCCTTCCTCGCCTCCGCATTACCGCAGCCTGCATCCAGAACGCGGTAAAGAGGGTCCGCATTACCGCAGCCTGCATCCAGAACGCGGGTGACGGATCAGGTGCGGGTGACGGTGAGGGTGGTGGCGAAGCCTGCAGGTGCGGCGGCAGGTGGCGCGTTGCTGAACAAGGTCGTTAACGCGGCCGGCTCCATCCAGCCAAGCGCTCGGCGATCTTCTCCACGTCGGCCAGTGACCCGTCGGCCACGGCGATCACCAGTTCGAACGCGCCGTCCTCGGGCGCGTCAAGGTCATGACCGTTGATCCACAGAAAGACCACTGACGCAGCCCACGCCAGCCGCCTGTTACCGTCGACGAGGGCATGATTGCTGCTGAATGAATGCAACAACGCTGCCGCTTTGCCGTGCGCGGTGGGGTACGCGTCGGCGCCGAACACCGTGGCCGCCGGGCGGGCGAGCGCCGACTCGAGCAACCCATAGTCACGGACCCGTACCGGCGTTGCGCAGGCCCGCTCGGCGACCCGCAAGAGCAGACCAAGTGTGAGGTGCTGCGTCACACGTTGCCGAGCCGCTCAAGCAGGCCGGTGTAACGCGGGATCAACACGTGCAGTGCTCCGTCGACCTGCGCAACGGCGCAGCGCCGCTGCACGTACTCACGAACCGCTGCCCGGGCCACGTCCTGCATGGAACGCTGCTCGGATTCGGCCTGGGCACGCAATGCCCGGGTTTCGTCGTCGGTGAGCCGCAACGTCATCGCCATACCAGTGACGATACCAGTTTGATACCTGAGTCGCAGCGTCCGGCGAGGTCCCGGTATCCCGCCTGACCCGTCAGCCCCTGCAGGGCAGGGCTGTCATGGCTTCGGGGCGCTGACGGCTCCGCGCGCGCTCACGTCTCGAAGCGCCGGAACTCGGGCCCATCACCCACGAGGAAGATCAGCAAGATAATTGGCCGGGCGGATCCGGAGGCCCCTGCCGGACACTGTCCGCGACACCCGTGAGCACCGTCCGGTACGGGCCTGATTGGCGTTGACCATGCCTGGTTCATCCGCCGGAGGGAGAACCATGACGGCTGCACCAGAGCGACCGTCCCTTCACTGCTTTCTGCATGAACGGGGTCATCAGGTGGCGGTGCGACCGGAGGTGCTGGCCTCGCCGGAGGATGCGGTGGAGTTGCTCGTCGCTAATAATCAACTGAAGATGGCGGTTTTGGCCGCGTAGGCAAGGATGCTTTGTGTCTTGTAGGGTAAGCCGATCCGGTTCCAGTGAAAGATCACGTGGTGAGCCAGGATGTCGCGCGTTCCCCGCTCCAGCGCTCCTTCGTTGGCCGCCGCTCCGAGTGCTTGCCCGACATGGTCGAACCCAGCGGCCCAGGATGCGGCGAAGGCGAGTGGGCCGTTCGTGTCGAACAACGCTCCGGTGGGGCGAGCATCGTAGGTCAGTAGTTTGCGAAGACTTTCCGCCAACTCTGTGAGCCGGTCGGTGGGGGCTTCGGCAGGGATCCGCCGCAGTCGTACCACGCGGTGCCAGATGTCGCCGCACTCGAACCACTCCTGTCCTGCGGCGCGGAACAGGGTACTGCACAGCAGTACCGACAATTCCCGACGCCCAATGGTGGGCTCCGGTCGGCGCAGGTAGGACAGGATGTTGCTGCTGTCGGAGCAGAAGAGGTCGTGCGCGATGTCCATCCCCGACCGACCGCCGAACGCGACGGTCTCCGGTTCGTAGAAAGTCTGCCACCAGCGCGAGATCAGACCGGCTGTCATAAGTCCGTCCAGGATGGAATTCACGGAAATCTTCATATCGGCGGGCGCGACGTCGCAGCCAGGCCTTAAGCGCAGCCGCCAACAGGGGGCTTTGCGGATGAACCACCACGCCGCGATCACGCCGGAGTCCTGGAGACGCTGCAACTGTGGGCCGAGGCCGGTAGCCGCAGCCTTCTCGGCGGCGGCCCACTCGGGGAACTGGACGCGGACCTGGTGCCAGTCGCGGGTAGCGGCCTGGGTTTCGAGGGCCGCGTGTCCAGCCTGCTGATACGTCTCGACCGCGTCGGCGAGGTCGGCGGCGGCCATGTCGAGTCCGGCGGCGACCTGGTCGAGGGGTGACCCAGCCAGTACCGCGAGCACGCCTTCGGCCATTTCATTCGGCGTTGCCAGCGCCGTCTGTGCATTGTGTGCGCGGGTCGCCGTGCTCGGGTTCAGTTGATCAGCAGGCATGAGTCCCATCCGGAGATCGGAGGCGTGATGCGCGTGGCGGTGTGCAGCGCGAGGGTGAGGCCGGCGGCTCCGTCCAAGAGTCCCGCGTCGTGGTGTTCCTCGGTTTCGGCATGTCGGGTCAACAGTTCGGCCAGGTACGGCAGCCGCGCGCTGATCGCGGGGGTGAGCGCGTCACGCGCGGCGCGCCAGGCGGTCTGGTACAGCCCCGACCAGCCGTGGCACAAGCCGGTATCGGTGATCCGGTGAAGCTGGGCAGGGTCGGACAGACAGGTGGCGAGGGTGTGTTCTGCCATCATCTGGCGCGAGGTGTCGCCGGTGGCGATGGCGGCGATCTGTTGGGCACGGGCGATGCCGAGGGTGCCGTAACACCATGACGGCCGCAGCGGACCGGTCTGCCTTACACACCCAGTGCGCAGTTCGTCCCGTGTGATCCACTGCGGCCACCACGGTCCGGACTCGCAATCCTGCCGCCAGGCGTCCAGATGGGCGCAGATCTCCGAGATGGAGTCGATGTGCCCTTCCACGGCGATGCCGCGCCGCAGGGCAAGGGACAATAAGGTCAACGGACCGGCGATTATCTTGGGCTCCCGAAATGATCTCTGGCACGTGAGTCACATGGGACGGTGACCGACGTGCCTCACAGGTATCAGTGGGGTTCGAGTGACGTTAGAAACCATCTGCCTGCCCCCTCGGGCATTCCGGCGTGAGAAGGCACTGTCTCCGGTCGACGGCTCGGTGATGTGGGTCGTCGTGGACGCTGACTACGAGTTGCACCCGTACTCGTCGGCGTACTTGGCAGCGCTCCGCTGCCAAGAGGACGCGTCGGTGAACACCGAGCGCGTCTACGCAGGCCGCGTCGCCCTGTACCTGAGCCACTGCGCGGACCGGGGCATCGACTGGGCCACACCGTCGATGCGGCAGCTGGCCGGATTCCTGAACTGGCTGGTGGACGAGCCCCTGCCGCCGAAGGGCGGCAGACCGCGTATGGAGCCCAAACACCGATCCAAGGGCACCGCGAACGCCATCGTAGGCACGGTCTTCCGGTTCCTGCGGTATTGCTCGTCGTTGGACAACAGCCCAGTACCCACGGAGCTGGCAGCGAAGCTGTACGAGCCGAAGCAGCTCCGGTATGCACCGCCCGGGTATGACCAGGGCGAAGATGGCCAGTTCTCCACCGTCAACGTCAAGACGATCAAGTTCAAGGTCGTGGTCCCCGGCTACGAGTACTTGACGGACGAGGAGATCCGGCGAGTGCTGGACTGCGCGACACACGCCCGTGATCGCCTGCTGGTAGCGCTGATCAGCACGACCGGCATGAGGATCGGAGAGGCGCTGGGGTTGCGTCGCGAGGACATGCATCTGCTGGCCAGCTCGAAGATGCTCGGCTGCCCAGTCGGCGGGCCACATGTGCATGTCCGGCGTCGGCAGAACGCCAACGGGGCGCTGGCCAAGACACGTAAGCCCCGGTGGATCCCGGTCGGGGAGGACATCGGCGGCCTGCACGCGGACTACCAGTGGGAGCGCGAGGAGGTCTCGGAGGCTGCGGACTGCGACCTGGTGTTCGTCAACCTCTTCGCCGCGCCGCTCGGCCAGCCGATGAAGTACCCCAGCACCTACGAGCTGTTCCAGCGCCTGGCGAAGAGGGCTGGGTTCGCCGCCCGGCCCCACATGCTCCGCCACTCGGCGATCACTCGATGGCGCCGCGAGGGCCAGCCCGACCACGTGATCATGGACCTGGCCGGGCACGTGTCCCGGCAGTCGATGGACCAGTACACCCACGCCAGCGACCAAGAGAAACGGGACGCGGTAAACCACGTCGCCGCCTTCGGAAAGGCTTGCTCGTGACCGTGACTGCAATCGTTTCCCCGTCGTCGGACAACCACCCATGCGGCACGCAGCTGGCCGAAGAGTGGACTGCTTGGCTCCGCGAGCGGCTTGACCCCGACTGGCGATCCGGTGAGTGGGACGAGAGCCTGCTGTTGTTCACTGGTGACCCGCGCAACCCCCGCACCAGCGTCGGGGTGTGCGAGGTGGCCGGTTGCGGGGTGACTATCCAGGCGCAGTCGTTGGGCTACTGCGCGACGTGCAGCGATGCCTACCGCCAGAGTGGCCTGACCAAAGAGGATTTCGAGGCTACATATTCGCGTCAGTTCAACAGGGCCAATGTCACTCGCGATGCCGCTGAATGCGACGTGCCGGCCTGCGCCAGAAAAACCCACGGGCAGGGCCTGTGCGTTACTCATTATCGAAGCTGGGTGAAAGCGCGGAACCGTCCCTGGATCGATAGGACGGCTTGGATGGCGACGCTGAAGCCGGCAGCTGATGCGAGGCCGTGCCGGGTGCTGGCATGCCCGAGGGATCAGACCAACCTCAATGGCCTTTGCCGAACGCACCACAGAAAGTGGCAGCTCTATTCCGAGACGGCAGAGCTTGGCAGGAACAACGACCATGTCGCCGTGGCACGGTGGGCGGAGCGCCAAACGCCCGTGCTGGCAGCACATGTGTTCTCGCTCGCCCCGCTGAGCCCGCTCGTGCGAGTGGAGATGCTCCATGCTCTCCAGCAGCGTGACGCCCGTGGGGTCAATCTCTCCCCGCAAGCGGTGCGAGGCGTCGTTAACAAACTGGCCGACCTGCTCAGCATCGCCTTCTGCCAACAATTTCCCAGATCCTGCCGCCCTTGCGGTGAGCGAGTGGACCCGTTCACTCTTGAGCGCGGCGCGGTGGGAGATCACCACCGGATTCGACCAGTTCCACGGCGTCGATCCGACACGGAAACTGGTTTGGGATCTGCGGACGGTCAGCCGCGCGATCCCCTCGCTCAAGAAGGGCGTGAGTGCTCTTCGCAACCCTAGCTGCCTCGACTTCAGTGAGGTACGACAGGAATGGCTGCGAGAGGCCTTGATGCACTGGGCGCGCACGGCGAGCCCGAACAGCCAGGAACTACGCAGATGGCACACAGCGTGCGTCATCGCCTCGCAGGCATTGAACCTGCGGCCGGGAGGCGGGGTGGATCCAGGCCAGCTCAGGTTCTCGGACGTGAACGCGGTCGTCGACGGGTTCAAACGGGCCGCGAACAAGACGGGAGAGATCTATTCGTCGTCGTATCAGGGACACCTGCTTGTCAACTTCTTCGACCTGCTTGAGTTCGGGCGCCGTGAGGGGGTGCTCGACAACCTCTCTCCGTGGTTCACCCGCCACCCAGGTCTGCACACGATCAAACGGGTGGACGAGGACGAGATCGGCAAGGCCATCCCGGAGTCGGTGATCGGACAGCTCGACCGGCACATCGATTTGCTGGGCAACGGATTCGTCTACGGGGCGTTGTCCGCGGAGGCTGTGACCACGATGTTCACCACCGTGTACGTGGTGTTGCGGGACACCGGGCGACGCCCTGCAGAGGTCGTTGGCCTCGACCTGGACTGCCTGGAGTTTGACCACGGTGAGTACCAGCTGGTGTGGCACAACATGAAGGGGCGCCGCAGACGTCGCCGTCTGCCGATCCTCCGGCGGACCGCCGACGCCATCAAGGACTGGCGAGAGTTCATAGCCGGGCTGGACATGCCCCGGAACAGCGCGAAGCATCTGTTCCCCGCTATCACCAACCGATACCACCACCTCGACTCGGGGTTCCTCTCACGGGTCATCAGGTCGTGGGCAGACTCGATTCCCATACTGAACTCGGAAGAGCTCGGCCCCGAAGGCACGCCGGTGCCCTTCGACCGGTCCAAGATCTTTCCTTACGCCTTCCGGCGTACCTTCTGCCAGCGTTACGCGGATGCCGGGGTGCAGCTGCATGTCTTGCAGTCCCTTATGGACCACAAATCGGCGGACACCACGTCGGCGTACTACACGGTGTCGAAGAAGATGAAGCGTGAGGCAGTTGACACGTTGCGGGTCCATGCGGTGGACCGGCACGGCAATCCCGCGCCGATGGCCACGGCCGCAGCCTACGAGGTGCGGTCGGTTGCGGTGCCGTGGGGTAACTGCGTCGAGCCGTCCAACGTCAAGGCTGGAGGCAAAGCCTGCCCGATCCGCTTCCAATGTCCAGGGTGCTCGTCTTATCGGCCCGACCCATCGCATCTTCCGTCCATTGAGGATCAGGTCCGCAGTTTGAAGGCCAACCTGGAGTTGGCCCGTGCGATGGGCGCGGCCGATTACGCCATCAAGGACTGGAAGGCGAGATCGCGGACTACCAGAACGTGGTCACCAAGATGAAGGCGAAGCTGGGATCTATGTCCGATGAGGAGCGCCGCGAGGTCGAGGAGGCTAGCAAGATCCTGCGGCGCCTGCGCGCTGGTGCCGCCGTTTCCGGGCTGGTCGCCTTGCCCATGCCCGTGGTTCGCCATGCTGGGAAGGACGGCAGGTGACCGCCGAGCGTCGGCCCGTCGATGTGCTGCGCGAAGCCCGTAAGCGCGACAGTCTGGCCAAGCGGGCCAGGGTTCTCGCCGTCGTGGACGAGTTGAAGGCCACCGGTGAGCCGATCACGTTCCTCGGCGTCGCCAAGGCCGCCGGGGTATCGAACTGGCTTGTCTACGCCGTCGGCGTGCGCGAGCACATCGAAGCCGCCCGCAAGAGCCAGCAGGGAGTGCGGCGGCGCAACCAGCAGTCCGGCGGTTCAGCCGGCGCGGCAAGCCTGGCGGTTGACCTGGAACTGGCCCGCGCCGAGTTGCGGCGTCTCCGCCAGGAGCGGGACCGGCTCAAGGCCAAGGTCCAACGCGGCCTGGGACAGCAGGTCGAGCAGGCTGGAAGTGGCGAACTGGAGCGACGCATCCGTGAGCTGGGCGACGTACTCCAGCAGCGCGATCGTGAGCTGGAAGCGTCACGCTCCGAGGCGAAGCGGCTGGCGACGGAATTGGAAGCGGCTCTGGACGAGGTCGGTGGGCTTCGGGCGGCCCTCAAACAGATGACCCGGCAGCAGAACACGGCGGGCTGATCGCGCCGGCACACGTGGATGGGGCTGGGCTTTTTCTGGGCATCGTGCTTCACTCAAACCATGCCCAGAAAAAGCCCAGCAGAGGACGAGGTGGTCGCCGCAGTCGGGCGACTGCTACGGCGCGGGCTGCCGGTCACCCCGGCCACCGCGGACACGGTCCTGCTCAACCTGCGCGGGATCGCCGCCAGGGCGGTCGACCCCGCTGACGAAGCCAGCCGGACCGCGGCGCTGGACGGCACGCTGCGCGGCTTGCTGGCCCGATTCCCGGACACCCGCTACGCCTCGGCCGCGCGGGCGCTGTTCGGGCTCCCGCCGGCCGAACCGGGCCAGAACCTCACCGTCCGCCGGGACCTGGCGGCTGAGCAGGCGGGGCACGAGGTCCATCACTTCCGTAAGCGGGTCGAACCCAAGCTGGTCGAGAAGATCGCCTGGGAGTTGTTGGCCGACGCCGACAGGTTCACCCGCTCTCCGATGATCGCGCCCCGGCTGGCGCCAACCACCGGACGGCAGCCGGTCCAGGCCGACCCGTTCGCGTGGGAAGTCGCCGAACACGAGGAGCAACTCAGCCGGTTGTGGTCGGCGATCTATGCCGCCCGCGCTGAACTGCTCGCCGTCGAGCGGCTGATCAGCCTGCGCTCCGACCGGATGGACATCCTGCACGCGGCGGTGACCGCTGCCTGGCGGTGGGCGGGGGCTCGCGCCGAGGCGATCAGCTACACCACCGCGTTCGCCCCCGACCTGGAGTCCTCTCCCGACGAACTGGTCGCTCTGGCCGGTTGGACCCCGACTCTGACCTCGGCGCAGGCATCCCGGTTGACCGAAGCCGCCACCGGCGGCGCCAGCCGGGAGCAGTTCGTTGCGGCCCTGCACGGCGAGACCGGGCTGGGCAACGCCTGGACCGACGGCTTCCTCCATCCCGCATCCTCCGAGAACATCCCCGATGAACAGAACGGACGACTCTCGTGACCACCACCAACCCGGCTCTGGCCGCTGCCTTGGAGGCGGCGTCGACCGGTGACCCGCGCCGCTACGTCATCACCGGCGGCCCTTCCTCCGGCAAGGACGATCTGATCGATGCCGTCCACGCGGCCGGAATCCCGTGCATGGTCGAGGAACCCGGCCGGGAGATCTACCGCAAGCACCGCGAACGGCTGGGCCGACACCTGCTCAAGGAGGACCGCCGCGACTACTCCCTGGAAGTCCTCGACGCGTTCATCACCGAATACACCACGCACACCGGCGGAATTCGCTTCTACAACAGGGGAATCCCGGACGGCTACGGCTGGGAAGGGTTCTTCGGACTGCGACCGACCTCGCAGCTGGAGGAAGCCACCCGGCTCTACCGCTACGACGCGGTCTTCGTGCTCGATCCGCTGGACACCTTCGAGGACCCCGACGACATCGTCTGGGCCAAAGACCGCGAGATCCGCCGCGTCCACGAGCTGATCGTGCAGGGCTACTACGACGCCGGCTACGAACCGGTGTTCGTCGCCCCCGACTCCGCCGTCGCGCGGCTGGACTTCATCTGCGCCAACCTGCGCCTGCCCAAACCCAGCCGAGGAGCGTGACCTCGTTGAGCCGCAACGGGAAACCGTCATTGCTGATCTCGCCGAACAGCGTGCTGGCCAACGCGCTGCTGCGCTCGATCGACATCCTGCGCCCCCGCGTCCTGGCGACGCGGCCCTCGCGGATCGAGTTCGTGGTCGGCACCCAGATCAACGGAACGCCGCACCTGGGCACCAACCTGGTCCAGACCGCGGCTTTCCTGCTCGCCAAGATCGCCCGGCGGGAATTCTCCATCGACACCCGCGTGCGGTTCGGCGCCCTGGACAACGCACCCCACGAGGTGGTGCTCGACCCGGAGACGCACACCGCCTACCAGCAGACCTACTACCACGCCCTGGGCAAGGACAAGATCAGTGAGTTGATCGACGGCTACTACCAGGCGTTCTTCACCTCGTTGTCGCAGGCCACCGACACCGACTACGAGGTGGAGACTTACACCGACCAGCAAGCCACCCCCGGGTTCCGGGCGGAGTTCCTGCGCACCCTGGAACGGCTGGAGGACATCCGCTGGTGGATGGCGCCCTCCCACGGCGTGGTCCACGTCCGCGTCCCCTGCCCGGACTGCGGCTGGGCGGAGAAACGCGCCGACCGAACCAAGCTCGCCCACCTCGACGAGGACGGCGCCACGTTCACCGCGGTGTGCTTCGATCACGGGGCCTACGAGGCGCACATCGACCCGGAGGACGACCAGCCCTACCTCGACCTGGCCACTCTCTATCGCAACCTGGTCAAAGAACGCGCGCTTGGCCGCGACCACGGCACGCTGCACGTGATGATGAAGGGCGGCGACTGGGTCTTCGGTTGCCAGCTCGTCGATGGCGCTCTCGGCGCACTGAATACCCCGCCCGCGCACATGCCGATCCGCGTGTTCACACCGCAGGTGCTCGCCCCGACCGGGGCGAAGCTGTCGAAGTCGCTGCTGCGCGAGCAGGGCAAGGGCGCTCTGCCCGCCGACGTCGAGCCCTGGATGCTCGACACCACCGCCTGGCCCGGCTCGATCGACAACTACGTCGACTCGCTGGTCTGGATGGTCAGCGAGCTGCTGACCGACCCCAAACACTTCTTCCGCTCGTTCACCGTCAAGGAACTCGGCCGCATCATGACCGCACGCCCCACCGAACCCGTCGTCCGCGCCCACGAGATGGGCATCTACAAACGCTACTTCGACCTCATCGCCACCGGCCGCAAGACCACCGAGATCCGCGTCAACGACTCCAGTCGCCGCAAGATCAAGGAGGGCTCGCTGATCCGGTTCCGCTGCCAGGGCGACCAGGTCCTCACCCGCGTCGTCCGCGTCGCCCGCTACGACACCTTCGAAGAGATGTTCAACCACGAGTCCGTTGCCTCGGTCAACCCGCTGGCCACCCGCGACGAGCAGCTCGCGAACATCCGCCAGATCTACCCGCCCGAGCGCGAAGCCCTCGGCGTCGTCGCCCTTGGCATCGAACTCGTCGACACACCCCGCACCGTGTGAACCAGAGGCGAACACGGTCGTGCCTCACGTGACTCGAATCGAAAAGTCCACCCGACCTGCTGGATCAAGTTGACAACCCGAGATAACGCTGATGCCGTGGGCGATACCGAAGTTCGCATGCCCGCCTGGGGTCAGCAAGGTGGGGTCGGGGTTGTGGAAAGCCCACCAGCCAGGGAACAGGGTTCCGTCCATGCGCAGCGGCTCGGTCAGTCGAACCAGGTAACCGAGGGTCCGTCCGAGCGCGTCACTTCCGGGAGCGTGCTGGAGCAGGAGTTGGCCGATCCCGGTCAGGCCGTGGAGTAGGTCGTATTCGGCGAATGCCACCATATCGCCGCGGTCAATGCGCGCCAAGGCGGAATCGACCCGGCGATGGGCGAGACTGGCGACGTGGGCGTCCAGAGTTGTCAGGGCAGCGGCGTAGCGCGGGATCTCGTCGGCCCCGGCCGCGTGCAGGACGAAGGAGATCGCGGGCGCGCCGACATAGAGCCCTGTGTTATCGGCAGCGCTGATCTCGCACCTGGTCGCTGCTCTCACCCAGGCGTGCGCAGTTGCCCACGTCCCTGAGACGGAATGGGCACGCTCGATGTGCAGCAGAGCGATGCCGGCCGCACCTTTGGCCAGGGACTGCGCCGGCAAACGCTGTTCGGCATCCGTCAGCGCCGGCGTCGCCAACTGGTCGGTGAGAGCGTCGACGAGAGAGGCGCGTTTCCCGGTTGCGGTCTGCGGGGTCACTGTGTCCTCCGGCGGATCAGAGCTAGCTGCCGCAGAGCGGCGGCGCGGGCCAGACGGTTGGTGACCCGCTCGCGGTCCGGATCGACGCCAACGGCACGGACGTGATGGTCGTGGAGCAGGGGTCGTAGTACCGTCGCGGGATCACGTTCTTCGGCGAGTTGCTCTCGGTAGGCGGCCAGCGCCACCCGTCGCTTATCCCAAGCCGCCGCCACGATCTCGCCGCCTGGATGTGTGCTCAGCGCGGCCCTGTCCTCGGCGGTGTCGACCAACTGCAGCGTCGCGTCGCGCAACGACCGCTCCAGCCTTCCCTGTTCCTGGGGGAGGAGGTCGATCAGCCACCGCCAGCCCGCCTCCGGGACAGTGGCCAAGCAGGCGGCCAGATCAGCCAGGGAGGCGGCAGTGATCGCTTGGCTGGGTATACCGGCGCGGGTGGCCATCGTGATCTCGGCCAGGGCGGCAGCCGAGTCAGCGGCGAACACGTCCTGCACGGCCATCGCCGTGCCGTGGCCATATCTGCCGTTCTGCGGCTGGTAGGTGCCCAGGTTCAGCTGCGCGAGCAGGCCCAGGGCGCTCAGCTCCGCGACCCAGTTCGCGAGCAGCATGGCAGCGGCGCCGTAGTCCCCTGGCCCGGGAAGCCGCAGATACAGCCCGAGGTGATGGTCGGTGTCGGGCTGGGTGGTGTCGTAGTGGCGCAGGAACCACCACGACACCATGTGGTTGGTGACGTCGGTGAGGAGGCGGGGCAGGTGATCGGTGAGGATCTCGTCGAAGCGCATCGGGTGTCCGAACAGTTGCGCGTGTAGTAGCGCCGAGTTTCCTGGCAGCAGCGCGTCCCCTCGTGCGACCGTGGCCGGCAGCGCTGTGCGCGGACGGTCCCCGGCGGCCTGGGGCCGGACCAGGGTCAGCGGGACGAGGAACTCGCAGGCGCGACCGACCCACGCCAGATCGCTCTGATCGCCGGCCTCGCGGAGCTCGACCCGGCCGGCACGGTCCAGACGGGTGCGCAGCAGCACACGGTGCAGCCGTTCGTCCAGATCGAGCGGAAGGCGAAGCTCCCCTTCGCACAGCTCGACGGCCGACGGAACGCGCCACCGACCGCGCCACGCGCTCAGCGTCTTCTCCCACGCGGGCATAGCACATCCGGGCGCGAGAAGGTCGTCGGCGACCAGCAGCCATCGGGCCGAGGCCAGCACGGCGCGGCCGTGGCGCACCCGAGGAAGGGCAGTGTGCGCGCCGCCCCGAAGTCGAACGGGCCGTAGACGCCGCAGCGCGCGGAAGCGACTTCGGCGAGAAAACGCGCCAGCGGCGGGGTCTGCACCGACGCTTCCAGCGCGTGCAGCACCCTGCGGCTGGATCTGCGCCCCAGTCGACATCTGCACCAGATACAACCGCGAGGCGTCGGCGGTGACCGCGAGATCGTCCAGAGCGATCAGGCCATTGTGAACACTGCGGTACTCCGACACGGAGATCACCCGAGGCAGCAGGGCGTCGGGGCAGGTGGCGTGGAGCTCGAAGGCCAGCTCTACGCGAGGAGGCGGGATCATCTCGGCGTGGTCTCCGACCGCGAGCCCGCGGATCACCGGCTCGGTCAGCTCGATCTCGTCACGCCCGTCGAGGACGGCCTGCTGGATGAGGGCCAGCAGCTTCTCGTCGCGCTCAGCCAGGGCGCGCACGGCATGTCCGCGCGGCGCGCCGAGGAACCCGGTGGGCAATCCCAGCCCCGAATCGGCCACGACGTCGCGCACGGGGACGACGGCGCCCGCGCCGTAGCGATCCCGAAAGCGGACGTGAAAATCCTTCCAAGCTGCGGAGCCGAATGGATTCGGCGTCAGACGCAGCAATACCGTGGCGGCAGCCTGGGCCTCGCGCATCACGGCGTCGGGAATGGTAAGCCGACAGTCCAGCTCCACGTCCACGGCAAGCACATGGTCGGTGGTGTCGCATACCGCCCTCATGCGCTCGGCCACACCCTCTACGGTCGGATCGACCTCAGGCGGGAACACGCTCCGGCTGTGATGGAAAGCTCGCCGTAAATCGCGGTGAGTTCCTTGAAGAGGTCCGCGACCTCGGGCAGGTCTGCGCCGCCTACCGCCTCAAGCTGCTCGACCAGATGGGCGAGGCCGTCGACGGTGGTCATCGGCGCCCGTAGGCTGGTGAGCAGGATGTGGCGTGTCACCAACTCGGCCAGCAAGGTATGGACCTTGTCCGGCGAAGCGGCGGGGAACTGCACACACAGCCGCCCGGCTAGCTCGCCGAACCGGACCGGCTCAGCCGCGCCGGCCAGCGCCGCGTGCACCGGCCGGGTGTGGCGGACCGAGATCTCCAGCGACGCTCCCATGCCCGGCTGGGCATCGTCGGATCGGACTGGGACCACGAACCGGTCTCCGCGCACGAACCCGGCGCTGTTGACGAGCACGTGGAGTCGCGGCAGCAAGCCAGGCTGCTGCGCCAGGCCGCCGATGAGCCCACTCAGCCACTGTGCGTCCGCCCGCACGATCACCCGGTGGTTTTGGCCGAACCACACCGTCGGCTCATCGCCCACCGACGCCGCCGCGACCCCGGCGAACAGGCCGAATGGGGTAGGGCGCCGCTGCCAGCGCAGCAGGTAGGAGGATGTCGAGACGATCACGCGCCGCAATTGGCGGGCATCGATGTGGCCACCGCCCAGCACGGCGTCGATCTGCCGGGAAAGCACCGGCCTCGCGACCTGCAGGGCAGCCCGGACCTCATCGCGCAGCCGGAGCCGCGCTAGCCAGGCCCGGCCGGACTCAACCACTGAGTCATCGGAATACAGGTCCACATCCTCGGGCAGCTCCAGCCCGCCCGGATCGGTTGTGGCACGCACCAACACCACGCCGGTGTGTCGGTAGAGCATCTCCGATCCCACCGTGCTGACTCCCCTCCGATGCGGCCCCTGGGGCTGCTTGCCAGCACCGCTCGGAGACACCGACGGCGAGGCCGTCCGTCAGGAAGGGTTGTTGGCGGTGCTGTTGCAAGCGCTGCCCGAGCACGTACTGCCGCAACCATCGCTCGTGTCGCACAACAGCTTCGTCATCGGATAGGCGGCCTCGATCACGCGCAGGTCGAGGTCAAACTCTCCCTCGAAGCCGCCCGCGCCCGCAATATCGTCGACGAGCGCCATAGCGCTCGTGGAGCCTTGAGCCATCTCGATCACGCTCCTTACTCGGCGGTGTCATGCGGGACGCCTTGGCCTGTGGCAACGGAAGCTTCTGCCGCAGGCCAGGAGATCGTGACGCGGTTGTACCGCTTGTCGATGACCAGTCCGTCGGGCAGACACTCGTCAGGTGTGCCCGATGGCCAGAGGGCGAAGTTCGGGCCGGGACCTCCGCGCTGATCGCGGTCCCACACGCGCACCTGCCCGGCCATCGCTTCGGCCACCCCGCGCGCATGCGGACCGAAGGCGTGCGCACCGAACTCGACCTCCCTCGGCCCGGCGGGGCGGGTGGTCAGATACGCGAAGGAGTCACTGTCCACCGCTGCCAGGTTGAACCAGCGATTGCCCGCAGCGACCAGGCCGGTGTCCTGCTTGGCGTCCGCCGCCAGAAGACAGAATCCCGGCAATGTCGTGGCCAGCCAGAACTGCAACGTGTCGAACGACTCCGCGCGCCCGATCGTTACCCTCGACCACACCTCGGCCCGCTCGGTGCCGAGCACGTCGTCCAACAGATGGGGATCATCCGGACCTCCGTCGTCGAATCGCAGCCCGATCTCCGTACCGCGCAACAGCAGCAGATGCTCCTGATGTGCCCCGGCTCCCTGCATCTTCACGAAACCGCAGATCATGGCCGACCGGCTGACCAAGCGGTTCCCATCGCGTTCCAGGGCCAGCGAGCGGGTCAGGCCCCGCATCCGCAGGGGGACGACGATGCGCCCACCGTCGACAAGCTGCTCCACCCACACCGGCGGGATGTCCCACACACCGACCGTGACGATGATCCGGTCATAGGGCGCGTGCTCCGATACGCCAGTCTCGGCGTCAGCAAGCACGACATTCACCCGTGAGTACCCGGCTTCGCCGAGGAAGCTGCTGGCACGGTCGGTCACGTCGGGATCGATGTCCACGGTCGTGACCGTGCCCTCGGGACCGACCAGCTCAGCCACCAACGCGGCGTTGTATCCACCGGACCCGATCTCCAACACATTCATGCCGGGACGGAGCGCGGCCTGCTCCAGCATGAAAGCCTGGAGCTCCGGCGCGGAGACCGTGCTGATCGGGACGCCGTGGTCCTCTCGCTTGATGACCACAGACGTGGTGGCGGCATACACGGCCTCCAACGGAGGCCCCGGCGCGAACAGGTGTCGCGGCACAACGCAGAACGCTTCAGCGACCCGATTGCTACGGATCGTTCCCATCTGGCGGAGCTCGGCGATCATGCCCTCGCGCAGTGCCTCGGCGCGTGTGGTCTCGTCAGCGTTGCTGGCGTTCATCTCTCGAACTGTGCTCATGCGGCTAGTTTTTCATCAACGATGAGACGCAGGCCCAAGGACTCGCGCTGCCGCATGGCCTAATCCCCCCACGCCGACACGGGTCACCACACAGTAGCCGACAGCCACCAGTCCTGGTCAACCTCTGAGATGGCACATCTGCTCCGTGACTTCCTTGTCAACGCCGACCTGGGGTGTACCGGGCAGGCACCCTCATCGCCGCTACAGAGTTGTGTCGCCGTATCGACGAACTCTGCCCAGAAGTCCGCACCGACCTCGTCGATGAGATCATCGCCTCCTCCGGGCTCTACGACGCCAACTACGAGACCTACCTAGCACCCGGCTCACCCGGACCCGCCCGGACGGCGCCCCGCCCGGTGTCCACCGCGGACATGCCCGGCCAGGTCGAACACGTACCGCGCGCCTGTGTTGTGGGCTACGGGGTAGCGGGCCGTCTGCACTCCACGATCCTCGCCGATCACGGCGCGGCACTGACCAATCCTGGACCCGAAGCACCAAGACCTACCTACAGCACACCAGAGCTTCCCGCACGGTGTCGCCGAACTACCCGATACGATCATCGACTAGATCGGATTGTGGTCGGTGTGCTGTCCCACCGCTGAGCACCTTCCCGTGTTGCGGTCGATCCTGATCGAGACCCGCAAGCCCGGGTGCTGCTGGAGAAACCCGCCTGCCAGGGCCACGAGATCGACGCCATAGCCGCGCTGCTGGCCAGCCATCGCAACGCCCGCATCCATCCCCGAGCACCGCATCCTGCTCACCGGCGAGGCGGGGCTCAGTCAGCTCCGATCAGCTCCTGGTTCCTGCGGGACCCAGTCCGCCATCGCGCACCTCTGCGAAGGCGGCGTGGCTCAGTTGGTCTCAACACGCTCCGCCTGATGCCGGGCACCGCCAATGTGCCGGTAGAGCACGTTGCGCAGTGCGCGCCAGCCAGCGAGGATGTCACCCAGTCACACCCCGGGCGGGCGAATTACGGGCTTGCGGAGGTGCGCCGGTCGGGCGCCAGCTGCGAACGCGGGGCGTCGCGCAGGTTCAGTGCGTTTCGAGGTGCTCCTCAGGCGGTCTGCTGGCCTCCCAGAAGATCTGATCTCGTCGTTCTTGTTACACAGCGGAATCAGCAAGCGGCTTCCACGATCAACGCGCTGTACGCCGCCGATTG
>JBOHHF010000007.1:0-2468 GCA_050700495.1 Pseudonocardiaceae bacterium | reverse complement strand
TTCTTACGCTGCTTCCTGCGAGTCTGTCCACTCTTTGAGGACCTCTTGTGGCGTCTTGTAGTCGAGACCAGTGTGGAGCGTGTTGGAATTGTTCCAGAAGTCGATGTACCGAGTAACGTCGCGCCGGGCGTGTTCCCGGGTCGGGTAGACGGTGCGGTGGACGCGTTCGTTCTTCAGTGCCGCGAAGAACGATTCGGCCATGGCGTTATCGTAGCAGATACCGGTACGGCCGACCGAGTGGCGCAGGCCGAGTTCGGCGATGGTGACGGCGAAGTCGTATGAGGTGTAGTTGCTCCCACGGTCGGAGTGGAAGATCGCACCTGGCTCGAGCGCGATCCGGTTAGCGGCATGGTGAAGAGCGGCCTGGATGAGGGGAGTCTTGTAATCCTCACCCATACAGTAGCCGACGATCATTTTGGTGTGGCAGTCGATGACCGTTGCCAGATATAGCCATCCTTCCCAGGTCGGGATGTAGGTGATATCGCCGACCATCTTCTGTCCGGGTGCTTGGGCGGTGAAGTCTTGGCCGAGCAGGTCGGGGATGTGGTGGGCCTTTCCGTCGGCCTCGGTCAGGTTCGCCCGCCACGGTCGTGGCTGGCAGGGTTGCAGGTCCAGGTTGCGCATGATGTCGCGGACGAGCTCGGGACCGCACGGTGCGCCCCACCTGGCGAGCTGGGCGTGGACGCGCCGGTAGCCGTAGGTCTCGTCGGATTCTTTGAATGCCTTGGTGATGAGCAATTCCCATCGGTCACGCCGTTGCGCGGTCGCTGACGTGGGTCGCTTTTGCCAGTCGAAGAATCCGGACGGCGAAACCGAGAGCCACGCGCACATTTTCTTCACGGGGTAGGCGTACTTCGCATCGTCGAGCCGGCACGAGTCGATGAACTCGTACTTCTCGACTACCGGGGATCCCGGGCGAAGTACGCTGCCGCTTTTTTCAGGAACTCGTTTTCCATTCGGAGTTCTCGAAGCAGTCGTTCGGCCTCGCTTAGCCGCGCTCGCTCGCTGAGGGTCAACGGTGGCTCGTCGTCAGCATGCTCCGCACGGTACTGCGTTACCCAGTTTCCCAAGGTCCCCTCATTGAGGCCGAGTTCGCGTGCGACCTGTGCGATCGGGCGAGATGCCTCAATCACCAGCCGAACGGCTTCGTCCCGAAACTCAGGACTGAACTTCCGATACTTCCGAGACATTTTCGATGGCGCCTTTCGGATACAACCCTATCGGGTCGTGGTCCGAGAACCTCGGGGCACCTCATGGATCCGTCGGTGATTGATGCGTTGTTGGCCGATGCGCAGGTGACGGGTACGCCGATCGATGGTGGTGATGGTTTGTTGAACCGGAGGAACAAGGCGGTGATTGAGCGGGCGTTGGCTGCCGAGATGACTCATGAGCTGGGTTATGAGCGTGGTGATCCGGCGGGCGCGGGGTCGGGTAATTCCCGTAATGGTACGTCGACGAAGACGATCTCGACACCGAACGGGCCGGTGACCATCGAGGTTCCGCGGGACCGTAACGGCAGCTTCGAGCCCAAGATCGTGCCCAAGCACGCTCGGCGGCTGGGGCAGATCGATCAGATGATCTTGTCGTTGTATGCCCGGGGGATGACGACTCGTGATATCGAGGCGCACCTGCGTGAGGTCTATGGGGTGAACGCGTCTCGGGAGTTGATCTCGAATGTGACCGAGGTGGTGGCGGATGAGATTGAGCTGTGGCGTAACCGGCCGGTGGATGAGGTGTACCCGATCGTTTATGTCGATGGCATCCGGATCCAGGTCCGGGACAAGGGTGCGGTGACGGTCAAGGTCGCCTACCTGGTCATCGGGGTCGACGTGGAGGGCCGCAAGCACGCTTTGGGGTGCTGGATCGCCGAGGCCGAGGGCGCGAAGTTTTGGTTGTCGGTGCTGACCGAGCTGCGCAACCGCGGGCTGCGCGACATCCTGATCTGCTGCTGTGATGGGCTGTCAGGGCTTCCCGAGGCGATTACCACAGCGTTCCCCAAGACCGTCGTGCAAACGTGTGTGGTACACGTCATCCGAAACGCGATGCGCTTCGTTTCCTACTCCGATCGCAAGAAAGTCGCGGCCGGCATGCGCCGGATCTACACCGCCCCGACGCTGGAGGCCGCCGGAGTCGAGTTCGCCGGTTTCGAGGCCGACTTCGGGGAACAATACCCCGGCGCGATCGACGTGTGGCGTCGGGCGTGGAACGAGTTCATCCCGTTCCTGGATTACCCACCGGAGCTGCGGCGGATCGTGTATACCACGAACGCGATCGAGTCCATCAACTTCCAACTCCGCAAGATCACCAAGACTCGGGGGCATTTCCCGTCGGATGCCGCGGCGATGAAGCTACTCTACCTCGGATTGCGGAACATCTCAAGTAAGAGAGGAGGTGAATCCGGGACAGGAACGGCGGGCTGGACAATGGCTCTGAATACTTTGGCTGTCCTCTTCCCAGGGCGGCTTCCC
>JBOHHF010000006.1:0-5595 GCA_050700495.1 Pseudonocardiaceae bacterium | reverse complement strand
CACCGGGATTCCGACGACCGGAGCCCCGACGACCGTGCAGTTGCTGATACCCGGTGGCACGTACAACAGCGTGTACTGGGACTTCCCCTACCAGCCGGATCGTTACTCCTATCAGCGCGACATGGCCGGCCACGGCTACGCCACCTTCGCCGTGGATCAACTCGGCACCGGCCAGAGCACCAAACCGCCCAGCGCGATATTGCTGAGCAGTGTCGAGGCGGCAGCGATCCACCAGGTCGTCGGCCACCTGCGCGCCGGCCGGGTCGGCGGAGTGCGCTTCGACCGCGTCATCCTGGTCGGACACTCGCTGGGCTCAGGCGTCGCGACCCTGGAAGCAGCCACGTACCACGACGTCGACGGGGTGATCCTGACCAGCGCCACCCACCAGCAGCCGCCGGTGGAATTAGCCAAAATCTTCACCATGCGCGTGCATCCGGTGACGTTGGACCCGCGACTTAGCAAAAATGGCAGCGATTCAGGGTACATCACCACCAGACCGGGACAACGCGAGCCGGTGACCTATTCGCCCAGAAACGCCGACCCTCAGGTGATCGCGACCGACGAGGCCACCAAGGACCAGGCCTCACTCGCCGCGGTAGCGATCGGGGAGGTGCTCGGCCTTTTAGGCCCCACGTCGCGCCTTGTCGACGTTCCCGTCCTGCTGGCGATCGGCGAAAAGGACGTCGTTTTCTGCGGTTTTCTCGCTCGCGACTGTTCGAGCGCGGAGGCATTGCGGAAAGGAGAGGCGCCGTACTTCAGCCCGGCCGCCGAGCTGTCCACTTACGTCCTGCCGGAAGCAGGGCACGCCATGGCATTGCACAAGAACGCCAGCGAGTATCGGGAGGCGACGCGATCCTGGCTGCGTGAGCGGTTCGGCGCAGGAATCAGCAGTGTTCGATGACGTGTGGATGCCCTACCGGACAGGTGCCGGAGTAGTAGTCGAAGCCCCAGTCGAAGGTGGCCGTCAGGTTCCAGTGCTCGCCGCAGAACGAGCGCTCGCACTGGTGGCAGTAGAACGGGACCCAGGTTCGCTCCATGGTGTGCAGCGCGGCCGCGTCGATGGCCCGGAGCGCGCCGGTGGTCGCGGTGAAGTTGGTGACGTGCGCGGAGAAACTGGTGTACGGCAGGAAACCGTTCACCCGGATCGTGCCCTGCGCCTCGGGGAAGATCCGATAGATGATGTCCTGTTCCTCGTCGATGTACAGCTGCCCCCGCCGGGTCACCTCGACGATCGCCGCCGCGCGCTGACAGCCCTCGTGCTGACACGGAAACGCGACTCGCAGCCGCACTGAATCCTCCACCCGACCAGTGTCGCTCGCCAGACCTGCACCAGGCATCCAGGTGGCAGCTGACGGAGTGGGTTAGAGATGGGGGCCGGGCCCGGGTGGGCCGAAGTGCGCCCCCCACGCAGTGTCAGCTCCGGCGCTACGCCACCACTGTGCCTGCTCGGGGGTGTCCACCCCGGGAACGATCACCGTGGCGCCTGTACTGTGCACCAGCGGAATGGTGTCTCGGACCGCCCGGGCGACCACAGAGTCGTCCCCGGGGCGCCGGGCGATGCGGGCGACGATGTCCGAAGCGATCTCCACCGCCCCCACCGGCAGATCCTCGAGATAGGCCAGGTATCCGGAACCGGCCGCGGCGCCGACCAACACTACTTCGACACCCAGGTCAGCAAGCACACCTACGTTGTCCAACACGTCACCACGGTCGCGCGCCAGGGCCACCAGCGGCACCCCTACCCGGAGTTGCTCGGCACGCAGGCCGCTGGCCGACAGCCCACCACGCACCACCCCGACGAGATCGGGATCCTGACTCAGCTGTGCGGTGAGGTCGACCCGTAACAGCGGCGCCCGGTCTTCCCGGCCGTGTGCCACCTGGACGTGCACGCTGCAGGTTTTCTCCACGATCCAGGGCCCCAGGGAGACCACCAACCCGGTCCGCTCGGCCAGCGCGAGGCAGTCGGAATGGCCCAGCACCGTCCCATCGGCCCGATCCCAGCGTAGCAACGCCTGCAGCGCGACGATCTGCCCGCTGTCCAGCCGGCACACCGGCTGATACTGCACGTCGATCTCCCCGCACTCCCAGGCCCCGGGGATCTCAGCGGCCAGCTGAGAACGCTCCCGCTGCTTGGCATCATATTTTGCGTCGTAGAGCTCCCATTGTCCGCGACCGGTACGCTTGGCCCGACGCAACGTGGCGTCCGCAGCGCGGGTCAGCTCGCCTGCCGAGATCCCACCGGCGGTCCGGCTCACCACCCCGACGCCAGCCGAGACCGAGATCCCCCGGTTGTCAAGGTAGACCGGCTCGCAGAGCCGGACGTTGATGGTCGCGGCAAACAGGCTGAGGTCACGGCTGTCCATGCCGCCCTCGACCAGGATCGCGAAATCGTCGGCGCCCATCCGCGCGACCATCGCCCGCTCGCCGGCGACGAGATCCTGGAGCCGCTCCGCGACTGAGCGCAACAGCGATTCGCCGGCTGTCCGGCCGACCCCGTCGTTGATCACCGAGAAGCTGTCCAGGTTCACCCGGCACAACGTGACCTGAGCCGACGGGTCGGCGCCTTCCAGCACATCACGCAGGTGAGACATGAAGTAGTGCTCGTTGGGCAGGCCGGTCAGCCTGTCGTGCAGCGCCTGCTCGGACAATTGTTGTCCCAGCAGATGCAGCTCGGTGACGTCGTCAGCGACGATGATCTGGTGGGTCGGCATCCCGTCGGGGTCACGCAGCAGCGAGCCCGCGAGGATGGCCCAGGTGACCTCGCCGCTGGCACCAACCAACTGGCCCCGGCGCCGGAAGTGGGTCGACTCACCGCGAGCGAGCTTATGGTAGGCCGCACCCAGCGCCGGATCGTTCTCGGTGACCAGCAATGTCGGCAGCGTGGCGCCAATGAGGTCCTGCGGGGCACGGCCGACCATGCCGGCGAAGGCGCGGTTGGTGGCGACCAGCATGCCGTCGAGGTTGCTGATCGCGATTCCCACCGCTGCCTCGGAAAAGATCTGCCGGAAGCGTGTATCGCTGATCTGTAGTTCACGCTCAGCATCCAGCTTCGCCTGGAGCACAGCCCGCGTGACCTGGTCCTGCTCGTCGAGGGTGCGCTGCCGGAGCGCCTCGGCGTACCCGCCGGCCAACGCTCCCAGTACCCGCAAGACGGTGGCATCGCGCCGGTCAACGTGCCGCAACTCCGTGAGCCGCGGCAGTCCCTCGCCGAGGATGTCGATACTGCGGGCGATGCTGCGCGCCCCGGTGAGATGATGCGCGACCAGCTCGGCTGCCACCTCGATCGCCACCTGCTCATCAACCGGTGCCGCGGATACCGCCATCACCAACCGGTTGATCAGCCGAGCCAGGAGCTGCTCGACTTCCTCCCCGGACATGGGCAGGTAAGTGGTCCGGCCCGCCGCCGTAGCCCAAGTCGCCGCCAACTCGGCTACGGTCAGGGCGGACTCAGCAGGATGATCGGTTGGGGGCACCGCTTGGCTCCAGGTCATGGGAAACCCAGCTCAACAGCTCACCCTCTTCGCACTTGGACCGAATACGGACACGATACGGGGTACTACATCAATGCGGTTACGGCATCGGGTGGCGCATTCCGGGTACGATCCGTGATCGAGTACTCACCAATAGCTACAGAGGGTTAGGATGGACACTGCACTCGAGGAGCTTGCCGCTGCCTACGGCGTCGCTACCTGGTACCGGGACTCACAGCGCCAGCGGGTCGATGTCGACCAAGACGTGGTGCGCCGGGTACTCGCGCTGCTCGGCGTCAGTGCCGATACACCGGCGCAGACTGTAGATGCGCTGGCTGCGGCCCGCGAACCCGGGCTGCCGGGCACCGTGGTGCTGCTCCCGGGGCAGGGCCGCCGGATCCACCTGGCCGGCGTGCTGAGAGACGAACTCGGCACCGAAACGCCGGTCAACGGGGCGCTCCCGGTGGGTCTTGCACCCGGCTGGTACTCGCTGACCAGCGGACACCGGCACACCACCGTGCTGGTGGCGCCACCGAAGCGTCCCGTGCCGCCGCGTGCCTGGGGCTGGATGCTGCAGCTCTACGCCTTGCACTCGGCCCGGTCGTGGGGTCTCGGAGACCTTGCTGACCTGCGCGAGTTCGTCGCCTGGACGGCCACCGCGCAGGGCGGTGGTGCGGTGCTGGTCAACCCGCTGCACGCGGTGACCCCGACCACTCCGGTGCAGCCCTCGCCCTACTACCCGTCCAGCCGCCGCTTCATCAACCCGCTCTACCTGAGCATCACCGACATCGGCGCCTACCGCCGCGGGGACCCGGCGTTGCGGGCGGAGGTGGATGCCCTGCGGATCGGATCGGGAGGCGAGCGGATCGACTACGACGGCGTCTGGCGTGCCAAACGAGCCGCGCTGGAGCTGCTCTGGCGGGCCGACGGCGCAGCGTGGCCGGTGCTGCCGGACGGGTTGCGCGACTTCGCGACGTTCTGCGCGCTCGCCGAGCGGTACGGCCCACGCTGGTCGCACTGGCCACCGGAGCTGCGGCACCCGGCGACGGCGAGCGCGGACCCGGCGCGGGTGGCGTTTCATGCTTGGGTGCAGCGGCAGTGCGACGAGCAGCTGGCCGCCGCGCGGGACGCCGCCCGCGGGATGGCCATCGGGTTGGTGCACGACCTGGCTGTCGGCGTGGACCCCGACGGCGCCGACGCGTGGGCGTTGCAGGACGTGCTCGCCATCGGTGCCACCATCGGCGCCCCGCCGGATACGTTCAACCAGCAGGGACAGGACTGGGGGCTGCCGCCGTGGCGCCCGGACCGGTTGGCGGCCACCGGGTACGCCGCGTACCGGGACATGCTGCGCGCCGTGCTCGCGCATGCCGATGGGCTGCGCATCGACCACGTGGCCGGCCTGTGGCGGTTATGGTGGGTGCCACCGGGAGCGTCTCCGGATCAGGGCACCTACGTGCACTACGACGCCACGGCGATGCTGACGGCGCTGGCTCTGGAGGCGCACCGGGCCGGCGCGATGGTGGTGGGTGAGGACCTCGGCACCGTGGAACCCGAGGTCACCGAGGCGCTGGCGGCGCAACGGATGCTGGGTTGCGCGGTGCTGTGGTTCGCCCGCGACAAGCAGGCTCCCGGGGCACCGCTGCTGGCTCCGCAATACTGGCCGCAGCACGCTGCGGCCAGTATCTCCACCCACGATCTGCCCACCGCGATCGGCTTCCTGCGCGGGGAGCACGTGCGGGTGCGCGCCGAGCTGGGGCTGCTGAACGACGACGCCGCGGAGTGGGCCCGGGCGGGCACCGAACGCGCAGAGCTTGTCGACCTGCTGTGCGCCGAAGGCCTGCTTGACTGCGAAAGCCCGCTGGGCGCACCGACCGAAGACGACATCGTGATGGCGATGCACGCGTTGCTGGCTCGCACCCCCTGCCGGCTGCTGCTGGCCTCCCCCTACGACGCGGTGAGCGAGCTACGCCAGCCCAACCTGCCCGGCACCGTCACCGAGTACCCCAACTGGCAACTCCCACTCCCCGTAACCCTAGAACAGTTCCAACACGACCCCCGCGTCCTCCGAGTGATCGCCATCCTCCGCACGGCGACCCCCCGCATTCAGCGGGCTCAGCGGGGTAAT
>JBOHHF010000005.1:0-3362 GCA_050700495.1 Pseudonocardiaceae bacterium | reverse complement strand
TCAACTGGGGCACGGTCAGCTCGGCGCCGTGCTCGAACACCGCATCGACGAAGTTATCCGCGGCGCGGTCGATCTCACCCTGAGACAGCGGCCACAGCTCGATGGTCTCCGAGCGGCCGGGCAACAGGTCGGGGATGTCCTGCAGGGCTAATAGTCGTGCTGAACCGGTGAGCAAGAAGCGACCCGGACGTGGGTCCACGTCGACCTCATGCTTGATCGCAAGGAGGAGATCCGGCACCCGCTGTACTTCGTCCAAGACCAGCAGACCATCGTGACGAACGAACAAGGCCGGGTCCGCTTGTGCGGCGGAACGCACCGATGCTTCGTCGAGATAACGCAGCTCCGCGCCAGAGATGCCGTCCATGATGAGCCTTGCCAGGGTGCTCTTCCCGGTCTGCCGGGCGCCGTTGATCACGACGACCCTGGTGTCGGTCATCGCTGCTCGGACGTTCTCGTAAGCCCGTCGCGGTAGGAGTTCGCTGCCACCTGTCATCCGGGAAACCTAGCACGTCACGGGTTATGTGTGGTTGGCTTGCCGTGATTCACATGGTTATTTTGCCGCACTAAGCGTGGTCGTTACGCCGCGCAGTTCGTGGTCGAGCAGCCAGGCATCGAGGCCGCGAGACCTGGGCCCGGACGTGGTCGTGATGGACGTGCGCATGCCGGTGTCGCGCCAAGAGCAGCGGGTAACGTCAGGATCCTCGGCCGCGAAGGACTGGTCGTGTCTGATCGATCGCCCGCCGCGCCGGGTGAGCCGTCCATCTTCGTCAGTTACCGGCGGGCCGACGACCCGTTCGCCGCAGCGCTCGTGGCGGCGGCGCTGCTCGACCGCTTCGGCACCCGCGGGGTCTTCCTCGACACGCTCGCCCTGCGACCCCGTAGCGACCCGTCGCACCGGCTGCCGCAGGCGCTGGCCCGCAGCACGGTGCTGCTGGCCCTGATCGGTCCCCGCTGGGAGCAGCAAGAGCAGCTGCGCCGCCGGCGGGAAGCACCGGACTGGGTCCGGTGGGAGATCACCGAAGCAGCCCGACTCGGTAGGACGATCATCTCCGCCTTCCTCGGCCGGAGCGCGGAACTCAATGACGAGGTTCCCCCTGAACTCCGGAGCATCCTGAGTCACCAGCCACCCAGCGTGATCCGGCGTACCCACCTGCGCACCGACATCACCGATCTCGTCGACCGGATCATCACCATGCCGAGCGCCCCACCAGCGAGAGCTCCTGCAGGTCGGCCTCGTACTCGGTGAGGACCTCGATCCCGCCACGATCCGTACCGGCATCGATGCCATGTTGCGCCACGTTCTCCCGGCATCCCAGCAGTGGTCGGGCAACCGCGACATGATCGTCCGGACCGTCACGTCGCTGCTCGGCACCGGCGACTGGCTCCGCCACCTTGCCCCCGCGGCATTGCCCCGGCGCCCGAACGGATCCGCCATCGTCGCAGTGACCGAGACCGCCATCGCGATCGCTGACCTGGACCACACCTTCCGCATCACCCGTCAGCTGCGGGTCGAATCCACCGAGCTGACCGGCGCAGACCTGGTGCCCCGGCGCAGACTCGGCCTGCGGGCCACCGCGGACATCCACCTGCACACCAGCACCGACCGCGGCGTCAAGCTCCTCGGTTTGTTCCGTGAACAAGCCGAAGAACTAATGGAGAGCCTGCGCGAGATAACTGGGTAACAACAGCGATCCGGCGGGCGATTACCGGCCAAGAAGAAAGGGAGGGTGGCAGATGACCGGCAACCGGGGGTCGAGTTTCCATGTCGGCCCTGATGACAACCCCGACAAGTACCGTCTGCTGCGGCAGGTCGGTGGTGGTGGTGAGGCGCAGCTGTGGCAGGCGGAGCTGTCCGTCGCGGGCGGCGCCGAACCGGTTGCGGTGAAGGTGCTGAGGCCGGAGCCGGTGGATGATTTCGCCCGGCTCAGCCGGCGGTGGAATGAGCAGGCGGAACTGCTGCGGTTCTTGCGTCATCCCGGCGTTGTGGGGGTCCGCGAGTATTTCGAGGGCGCGCCGTTCCACCTGGCCGACACTGCGGCCGAGACTGCGGGTCGTTCGCTGTACCTGGTGATGAACTGGGTCGAGGGGCAGCCGCTGCGCGACTGGGTGATGAACAACCGGGACGCGCCGGACTGCGGCACCCGGATCTTTCGCCACCTCGAGCAGGTCGCTGAGGTGCTTGACTGGCTGCATTCCGGCCAGGCGACTCCGTCGAATCGCCCGGTAGTCCATGGCGATCTGTCACCCGGCAACTTAATGATCACACCGGTCGGCCAGGTGGCACTGGTCGGCTTTGGTCTCATCCAGTTGACTCACCACACCCAAGAGGCTGCCGGCACTCCCGGGTACGCCGCCCCCGAGGTCTGGCTCAGTGGCCAGTATTCCCCGGCGTCGGACCGGTACAGCTTCGGCGCGATTGCCTATTTTGCACTCACCGGAACGGTCCCGCCGCCCAACCCCGAGGCCATCTGGGCCGGGCTCGCAGCGACCTCGCTACTGGCCCCCGCCCCGCTGGCCAAGCTGGACCAGCTGATGGAGATGTTCAGCGCCGATCCGGCCGCCCGACCAAGGGCTACCGAGTGGGTCCGGCTGCTACGCAACACCGCCACCACGAACCAGCACGCTCTCTCACCGCCTGGGCCGCAGCCGGTCCCGGAGCAACCCTCCCCGACGCAACCGATCGTGCCACCACGACCGCGCCGACGGATCGGGCGGCTGGCCGCAGCGGTGGCCGGCATCCTGGTCGCGGGGGTCGTGCTCGGTGTGATGGCCACCAGGAGTCTGACCGGCGAACGGGCGGTACCCAGCGGTGCCCAGCCCAGCCGCGCCGAGCCAACGCCGGCCAGCCCGGTCACCACCACCCCGGTGACGAGCACAGCGCCTGCCACCACATCGTCGGGAGCGCCGCCCACGGTAACCACGATCGTTCCGGCCGCCGTCACCGTGCGCCGGCAGAGCGGCGATCGACCACTCCGCCTCACCGCCAACTATTATGCGGACCTCGATTCACTGGCTCCCGACTGGGAAGTGGCCAACCGCGGGGTCGACGGCGCGGACCTGTATCTGGATTCCTCCGGCTCCACCCTCTATTCCAAAAACGGCGCCGACTTCGCGCCGGTCAGCGGCCCGCCGGATTACACCACCTGCCAAAAGGAAACGGCCTACTTCCCCGGGATCAATGTGAACGACGACCGGAGTGGCTTCAGCTTCTGTGTGCGAACCAGTAATCGGCGGTTCGCCTTTGTCACCATTGTGGACCCGAAGATGCCGGTGGCGCTGGATATCACAATCTGGGATCCGCCCCGTAGGTAGGACAGAAAGCGCCCGCAGTGGCGTGCAGCGTAGGGCAGCCTTCAGCAGCA
>JBOHHF010000004.1:0-10891 GCA_050700495.1 Pseudonocardiaceae bacterium | reverse complement strand
GCCAGGACGTGGACGCATACCTGTTCTCGCTCGCCGTTTCCTATGGTGCGGTCTGCCACACCGAGACGCGGATCACCGACGTGGAGTTCGACGATGACGGTGTCCGGCTCACGGCGGCGGGCAAAGGCCAGGAGGGTAGGTCGTTCCATGCGCAATACGTGGTCGACGCCGGCGGACCGGGTGCTCTCATTCCCCGGATATTGGGCTTGCGCGAGGAGCCGTGCCCGTACGAGACGCGGTCTCGCGCGATCTTCACCCACATGGTCGGGATCCCGCCCTATGAGCAGATGGGGCCTGACTGTAGAGCACACGGGATGGCCACCCCGGTCTCTCAAGGGACGTTGCACCACATTTTCAAGGGTGGGTGGATGTGGATCATTCCGTTCGGCAACCATCCGCTGTCGACCAACCGGCTTTGCAGCGTCGGGCTCGTCCTCGAGCTGGCGGAGTTCCCCGAGCAGGAGCTTGCGCCGGAAGAAGAGTTCTGGAGCATCGTCAGATGCTTCCCCGGTGTCTTCCGGCAGCTCAAGGACGCCACCCCGGTACGCAGCTGGGTGCGCACGAGCCGCCTCCAGTTCTCCTCGAGGCACGTGGTCGGTGACCGCTTCTGCTTGCTGCCGCACGCGTCTGATTTCGTGGATCCGCTCTTCTCCAGCGGCCTGACAAATACTGCCATGGCCGTGAACGCGTTGGCTCATCGGCTCATCACTGCGACACGACGCAAAGATTTCGCAACCTCAAACTTCGATTACGTTGGCGCCTGGACGAAACGTGTCTTTGCGTATTACGACCAGCTCGTGACATGCTCCTACATCGCGTTCCGTGATTTCGAGCTCTGGAATGCTTGGCACCGGGTGTGGATGGTCGCAGCGGTGTATGGCGCCAATCCTATGATCGAGGCGCTCGTGAAGTTTGAGCGGGATGGGGATCCGGCGGCCTTCGAGCGGCTCGAGCAGTCTCCCTATCGTGGGCTGCAGGGGATAGACTATCCGGTGTTCTGGAAGCTGTTCACTGACGCGGTGTCGCAGGTGAAGGCGGTACGTGAGGAGTTGATCTCACCCGCTGAGGCGTCCGGGAACATTTACCGGTTGCTCGCGGAGAGCAGATTGTGCCCCGAACCATGGCAGCTGCTGAATCCCGAGAACCGGTGCCCAGCTGGGGCTGGCACTGCGGCGCAGGTTCTTCGGCTTGTGCTGTGGGGAAAGTACCGTTCGCCCAATTTCATCCGGCAGTATTATTTCAACGCAGGATTGAGTGCGTTGCAAGTGTTCGGGTCTGATCTGTGCAGGAGCGGCGCGGACGAGATTCGCCGTGCGACGGCCGGTACCTGGGGATATTTCCGGGACGGCTTGGTGAGCCAGAACCGGGATTGGGCGGGCAAGGACATCGGCGCGCCGGATCGGCAGCGCAGCCAACGACGACCGTCTCGATTGTTCGCCGGAAAGGAATCAGCGTGAAACCGATCAACCCGAGCACCTTGTTCGAGGACGTCGCCGAGCGCGGCGCCACGCTCGTCCACCTCGACCGGCCCTTCGACATCGCTCCTGGTGGCGGGCTCACCTACGGCGTCGAGCAGTTGGCCAACCTCACCGCTGAGGCCGCGGGATGGCTGGCCGCCGCCGGAGCCCGTCCCGGCGACCGGGTCGCCATCGTCAAGGGCAACAACTGGGACAGCGACCTGCTTGCCTACGCAGCCGTACGCATCGGAGCCGTCCCCGCCAAGATCCGTAACAATCTTCCACCAGCAGCGATCCAGATCCTGCTCCAGCGGCTGGAGCCTGCCGTCCTGGTCACGACCGCTCAGACCCTCGAAGCGGCGAGCGGTGCGGGGGTGGACCTGGCTGCCCTGGCCAAGACGACGCTCAGCATTGACGGGACCGCACCTGGGGCGCTGTCCCTCGACCGCGTGCGTGGTCACGAGTCGCCACCGCCGCACCGCCGCGGCGACGACGAGCCGCTGGTCGTCTGCCTCACGTCCGGAACGACCGGCCTTCCCAAGCTGGCCGTGCACTCGACCACCACCGCCATCCGCCAGCTCGCAGAGTTCGAGGGCCGCCGCTGGCCCCTCGTCGGCATTCGGTCCGAAGACACCGTGGCCAGCGCCAGCGCCTTCTCGCACGGCCGGACCTTCTGCTGGACCGCCTCGACGTTAACCATGGCGCCTCGCCACGTCGTCATCGTCGCCGACGATGATCCGGTTCGTGCCGAACCGGTCCTGCGGGCCCATCCGCCGACGATCCTCGAAGGCCTGCCCTCCACCTTCACCCGCTGGCAGCCCATGGCCGCCACACCGGACAGTCCCTTCTGTGCCGTCCGCATGTACATCAGCACGTATGACGCGATCCACCCACCCGCGGTGCGGACGTTCCTGGCCGCCTCCACGCGGCGTCGTGCGGTGTTCGTCCACGGTTGGGGCCAATCCGAGACCGGACCGCTGACGTTCCGCTTCTTCACCCGCAGAGCCCTCGCGCTGCGGGGCAACCGGCGCCCCACCACCCGCAACCAAGGGATGTCGGTTCCGGGCAAGACCAGGCTGCGCGTGGTCGATTCGAAGACCTTCCGCCCCCTCCCGCACGGGCAACCTGGGGTGATCATGACCCGGACCAAGGCTCGGTGCCTGGGCTATCTCGGCGAGCAGCAGCGATGGGATGAGAAAGCCGACGGCCCCTGGTTCAACACCGGAGACATCGGCGTCATCACCCGGACCGGCAGCGTCGTGTTCCTCGACCGGGAGGTCGACGAGATCCCCGGCATCAGCTGCGTCGAGCTCGAGGACGTGATCGACGATCGGCTTGCCCAGGTGCTCGAATGCGTCATCCTGGGCACCCCCGGCCGGCCGCCGCTGCCGGTGGTCGTCACGGGCGACGGGCGCCTCGATGCCACCACCTGGCGAGCTGCTGTCCGGGATCTGCCGGCACTCGACGAGCCGATCGTGTTGACCTGGGATCAGGTTCCCCGGACCGGCACGGGCAAGGTCCAGCGCTTTGCACTGCGGGAGCAGCTGGCGAACGTCGGCGCCACCTACGGCACAGGCCGCTGGACATGACCGCGAAGATCGGCGCCACCGGACACCCGACGACCCTCCGGGTGAACCTGCCCGCCAGCACTCCCGATGTCCACCGCGCGATGGTGGCCTTCAGCCAAGCCGCCGAGGACAAGCTCGATCCGATCATCGGTGTGCTGGTGAAGGTCCGTGCCTCGCAGCTGAACGGCTGCGCGTTCTGTCTCGACCTGCACACCAGGGAGGCCCGCACAGCGGGGGAGCGCGAGCAGCGCCTGTACGCCCTGGCGGCCTGGCGTGAGACACCGTTCTTCACTGACCGGGAGCGGGCCGCCCTCGCGCTCACCGAGGCGGTCACCTTCGTCACGGACGGGCATGTTTCGGACGACGTGTACCGGGCGGCTGCCCAGCAGTTCGACGAGACCGAGCTCGCCCACCTGCTGTGGACCATCGCGGCGATCAACGTCTGGAACCGGATGGCGGTGGCCACCCGCCTGCGGCCGGCCGCCGGGGCCGATCCAGGGAAACGACGATGACCACGACGCAACGACTCGCTGCGCTGGACGCCGCCTCGCCGCCCCTGCGGGGATGGACGGTGGCGCAGCGGGGTGGATCGGTGGCCGCCGATGTCGCCGTACGCCACCTACGGGCACTCGGGTGCGGGTTCACCGGCAGCCCCGAAAGCTGGCCGTATGTCGCGGGTGCCGGCCACCTGCGCCTGAGCCTGCCGGATGACGGGAGGCGTCCACTGAGCGTCGACTGCGGGATCGAGTGGGCCGGTCCCGTCGATGCCCCGCTGGTGGATGAGGCCACGGTCCAGGCCGCCTGCGGGATCATGCACGTCCACGGTCGCAAATCCGGCATCCCGGAGCCCCTCGGTATCGACTACGCCTCGGTCACGGCCGGTGTGCTTGCCTCGCAAGGCGTTCTGGCGGCGTTGGTCGGTCGGCTCCGTGGCATGGACCTGCGCCGCGTCACCACCTCGGTTGCCCAGGCAGCGCTGCTGAGCGTGGCGCAGTACCTGGCGGCGGCCACTGCCGGCGACGACTGGGCCGAGCCGATGCGTCCCGGCGGGCCGCCGTTCACGTCGGCCGGCGGCGTGCGCTTCGAGATCGAGACGTTCGAAGCCGCCGGGTGGCGGCGCTTCTGGGCGCTTCTCGACGCCGACGAGGCGGCAGTGCGACGTGGTTGGCAGCCGTTTCAGCATCGCTACGCCACCGCGACCTGCCCGCTGCCGGATGAGCTGTATCAGGTCACCGGCCGCAGCCGGTTCGCCGCGGTGGCGGACGCGGCGGACGCGGCAGGCGTCAGCATCCTGCGACTGCGTGACGTGGCCGAGCGCAGCGTCGAACTTGCCGCCGGCCTGCCACCCTGGCGGATCACCGGGATACCGAGAAGTACGCTGCCGGTAGCCCTGCCACGCCCACCGGCCACGGTGCAGCTGCCCCTTGAGGGCCTCGTGGTCATCGAGGCCTGCAGGCGCCTGCAGGGCCCACTCGCCGGCCACGTCCTGCGGCTGCTCGGAGCCCGGGTGATCCGCATCGAGCCGCCCGGCGGTGACCTGTTGCGCGGTATGCCCCCGATGGCCGGTGACTGCTCGGCGCGCTTCCTTGCGCTCAACCGCGGCAAGGACGTCGTCGAGATCGACCTCAAGTCCGTGGCCGGGCAGCGGGCCGTGCAGGAGCTGGTGGCAGGGGCCGACGTGTTCGTGCACAACTGGGCGCCGGGCAAGGCCGCGCAGCTGGAGCTGGACGCCGGCCACCTCGCCGCCGTGCGCCCGGGGCTCGTCTACGCCTACGCCTCCGGGTGGGGAGACGCGTTCGGCGCTCGGCCTCCCCTGGGCACGGATTTCATGGTCCAGGCACACAGCGGCCTGGCCGCCATGGTCAGACCGTCCGGCGAGCCCCCGGCGCCGTCGTTGATGACGCTCACCGACGTGCTCGGTGGCCTGGTCTGCGCGCAGGGCGTGCTGGCCGGGCTGATCGCCCGGATCCGCACTGGGTCGGGGCAGCGGGTGGACTCCTCGCTGCTCTCAGCCGCCACGGTCCTCCAGCAACCGGTGCTCGACGCGGCCCCCGGCAACGCCGGGCCGCGCACCGGCCGACCGGTCTGGACCCCGCTACACCGGCCCCTGGCCACCAGCGACGGTTACCTGGCGCTGTCCGCCCGGGCCTGCGCGGAGCCGGACCGGGTGGCCGCAGCGTGCGGCGTCGGGCCCGAGGGTGAGCGGCGCAGCTTCGAGGCCAGCTTGGAGGCTATCGCCGCACGCTGCCGCCACGAGCGGAGCCAGATCTGGGTCGATCGGCTGCGCGACGCCGGGCTGGGCAGCGTCGCGGTGTGCACCGACCTTGCGGCGCTGGCCGCGGATCCCCGGTTCGCTGCTGCCCTGCAGCGCGACGGTTGCACGTTCCCCCGCGCCCCTTGGGAGTTCTCCGAATGACCCCTCCAATGACCACTCCGATGACCACCCAGTGGACCTCGGCCAACGGGATCGTGTTGGGTGACCTCGTTCCCGCCCCGCTGCGGCGTCGCTGGGTCGAGCGAGGTTACTGCTCCGATCAGGATCTCTACACTCTGTTCAGCGAGCACGTGCGGGCCCGTCCGCAGCAGACCGCGGTGATCGACGCAGCCGGTGCGATCGACTACGCCACCCTCGATACCCGCGTGCGCCGCATCGCCGCTGCGCTGGCCGAGGCTGGGCTCGGCCCACACGACATCATCGGCATCCAGGTACCCAACGGCTGGCGCGCCGTCGCCGCGGAGCTGGCCGTCGCGGCGGTCGGCGCCGTGGCGTTGCCCTACCCCGCCGGTCGTGGGCGCCGGGACTCCGTCAGCCTGCTCGGCCGTTCCCGGGCCAGCGCCGCGATCGTCGCCGACGTCGCGGGGCAGGTGCCGCTGGCCGCCAACCTTGCCGCCCAGCGTCGCGCCCTACCCGACCTGCGGACGGTGTTCGTGTTCGGCGCCACCCCGGACGGATGCGAGCCGCTGGACCGGTGGCTCGCTGGCGATAACGCTGCCGGGCGACGGCGGTGGCATCCGGTACCGGTCGACCCGGAGGCACCGGCCCGCATCCTGGTCACGTCCGGGTCGGAGGCCGAGCCGAAGATGATTGCCTACTCGCACAACGCGATGGGCGGTGGGCGCGGCAACTACATCGGCGCGCTGCACGACGGCTCGGACCCCATGCGCAATCTGATCCTCGTGCCGCTGGCCTCCTCGTACGGCTCGTGCGGCACGTCGGTCACGCTGGCCCGCCACGGTGGCGCCGTCCTGCTCCTCGACGCCTTCGACCCGGCCGCCGCCCTGCGCATGATCACCGACCACCGGCCCACCCATGTCTTCGGCGTCCCCACGATGCTGCGCCGGATGGCAGACCTTCCCCGAACACCCGGCGAGGATCTCTCCTCGCTGCGCGCCGTCGTGACCAGCTCCTCGCTGCTCCATACGGCGACGACCCAGGCGTGCCGGGCACGCTTCGGCGCTCCGGTCATCAACATCTACGGCTCGGCGGACGGCATCAACTGCCACACGGCCGGGGGCAGCTGCGGGTCAGAAGCGTGCGTGGGCCGTCCCGACCCGACCGTCGCGGAGATCCGCATCACCGACGCGGCCGGCCAGCCAGTGCCGGCCGGCCAGGACGGGGAGATCTGGGCGTTCGGTCCGATGACCCCGCTGTGCTACGTCAACGCGCCCGAGCTCGACGCCCGCTACCGGCCGCCGGGCGGCTGGGTCCGCAGCGGGGACCGCGGCCTGCTCGACCAGGACGGCTGCCTGCACTACGTCGACCGCCTCAAGCAGGTCGTCATCCGCGGCGGCTACAACATCAGCCCGGCTGAGGTCGAGCGGCAGATCAACGTCCACCCGGTGATCGCCGACGCGGCCTGCGTCGCGGTCGCCGACACCGACCTCGGCGAACGTCTCTGCGTCTGCGTCGTGCAGCGGCCGGGCACAGCGCCGCTGGCGCTGACCGAGCTCAACGCGTTCCTGGAGGGCGAACGTGGCCTGGAGCGCAAAAAGCTGCCCGAACTGCTCGTCGCGCTGGCCGAGCTGCCGCTGGGTGCCACGGGCAAGCTGTGCCGGCAGACCCTCACCCGGCTCGCGGCCGCTGCGCAGGGCTGCTCCGCGCAGCCGTGACTGCCTCGACCTCGGCCAGCATGGCGTCGAGCCGGTCCCGGGGCAGGAACACTCCTGCGGTGACCACCCCGTCGATCTGCCGGGTGTTGCGGATGTCGGCGAGCGGGTCAGCGCCGAGCAGGCCTGCCTGGACGAACAGCTCCAGCTCGTCGTGCAGGCTGAAGCCCGGGAAGCAGAAGGGGTTCAGGGCGTCGGTGCCGGCCAGCAGTCCTACGCCGGCACGGTTCATGGCGCCGACGAGCGCAAGCTGGTGATGAAACAACTCTTGCTGATCGGCCAGCTGCTGCGGGCTACGGGAAGCCTGGGGGTATCGCTGCCAGGATTGCGCCAGGTCCGGCGCGATATACCGCAGCCGCTCGTCCTGGCCGTAACGGACGTCTCCCATCCGCGACAGCGACCGCAGGATGGCAAGGGTGGACACCTGCCACGTCCCGTTCCGGGCGAAGCGGTCGAACAAGGACTGGGCGCGCTCCAGGCTGTGGCTCTGCGCCGCTGCCAGCTCAAGGGACTTGCGTTGGGTGGAATAGTCCGCGCCACGAAAGATCCGTCCTATCTCGGCGCGGATTTCCGTTTCGCGGGTCGAGGTGGCCATGGTGATGCCGCTGAGATGCTCGATGCTGCGCTGGCCGGCATCGGAGACCTCGGCGGCGGTGACGGCGTCGGGGACGTGCCCGGCGAAGACGATGTCCTGCTTGCGGGCCTCGTCGGCCAGCGCGAAGAACGCCGGCCGGGGCAACAGCGAGTAGACCTTGACGAAGTCGGCCCCCTTCTCTTTGGCTTGCTGCACCGCTCGGCGGGCATCAGCTTCGTCGGAGACGGCGACCGATCCGGCCCAGATCGGGTCGGGTCCGTCGATGAGGTTGCTGCCGATCACCATCCGGGGACCGAGGAGCTCGCCCCCCGCTATGCCTTGGCGCCAACCGTGGTGGACTGGCTCGCCTTTCATCACGCGCACACCGGTCACACCGTTGGCCAGGAACAGCGTCAGCCAGCTCTGGTCGTGGGTGTGGACGTGCATGTCCCACAGCCCGGGGATGAGGAACTTGCCCGCCCCGTCAACGACGGTCGCGTCCCTCGGGACAGGCACCTGCCGGCTCGCGCCGACGGTGGCGATGCGGTCTCCCCGGACGACCACCGTCATGTCGGGCTGCGCCGCAGCACCGCTAGCGTCGATCACGGTGACGTTCGTGATGGCGACGGCCTGGGCGCCTGCCGGAGCCTGCCCCAACACGTCCAGGGGGACGGCAGCGACGAGCAGAACGAGCAGGCAGAGCACTGCCGACGGGAGCATTCGTCCGGAGCCGGTGGCCACGCGATGCCACCTTTCCACATGGTGACCCCCAGCACTCGCGGCAGCTCAATAGGTCAGCAGCTCAGCCAGAGCCGCTGCCACGACCGGAGGTGGGCCGCAACGAACGGCCGGTCAGAGACCGGGATGGGTTAGATTGGGGACAGGTGGCCAGGAAGTATAGTGACCACTAGATAGGCGTGGAGCGGGCGATGCGGAACCCCACGTCGTCGATCCGGAAGGTCGGGTGGCTACGGCGCCGCACCGATGCGCGGCAGCTCCAATGCTCGTCCGACCATCCACCGCCACGAAGTACCCGATACGGGCCGTACACCTTGGCGTCGTAGATATCCCAGCACCAATCCCACACGTTACCCAGCATGTCGTACAGGCCCCACTCGTTGGGCTGTTTACCGCCCACAGCATGGATCCGGCCGTTCGAGTTGCCCCGATACCAAGCGATCTCATCGAGCTGGCCGTACCGAGGGCCGAGCGTACCAGCGTGACATGCGTGTTCCCATTCACCTTCGGTCGGTAGCCGATACCCGTCAGCCGAGGCGTCCCACTCGGCCACCTCACAGTCCCCCACTAGGCGATACGCGGGCCTCAGCCCCTCATGTTCGGATACGGCGTTGCAGAACCGGACCGCGTCCCACCAGGACACACACTCGACGGGTAACCGGCCGCCTTGAGCGGCACTCGGCCGCTGGCCGGTGATCCGCGCATACCACTCCTGGGTGACGGGGAAGGCCGACATGTGGAACAGCTCAACATTGACCGGCCATGTGCGCTGGGTTCGCCGATCCGACAGCACCACTCGCCCTGGCGGGATACTGACCATTTTGTTCCCCACGACAGGCCACCCTACCCACGTCACGATCATGGTAAGCAGCTAGATCACCTCCCACGGCGACCCCGCGACGAATACGGCCTAGCCTCCACCTTCCCAAGCGCTTCCTGCAACCGTTCCAGCAGGTCACAGCGGTTCGAATAGTGGATCTCCTCGATCTTCTCCGCCGGGCCTCCCAGCTGCTCGATGAGCGCGGTGATGCCAGCTCGATTGCAGGGGTCGTGTCCAACCCAGCGGCGGCGGCCCACGCGCTTTCCGACAATCGGGTGAGAAGGTGCGTCAGCTCGGAAGCCTGGTCGCTATTTGGTGAGCGTGGTGACCTTGGCGCTGTGGTCGGACCATTCACCGGGCCACGTGGCAGTGACGGTCGCGCGGGAACCGGAAAGCAGAACACTGTAACTGGTCAACGGATGTCTCCTGACGGACAGGTCGCGACGACAACGCACCATGTAGACGCAGGGCACGCCAACCTCGACGAGAAGAGTGATGTCCGGGAGCCCCGCGGCACGACCGCCGAGCCAGTCCGTGACCACGTTCCGCGCGGGCAACGCCCGACCAGTGCGGTCTACCGCTTGACCGAAGATGGTGGCGCTCAACGCCAACTACCTGGGCAAACTGGTGCGCGGCCACATCCGCTGGCCCAGTAAGCTGTACCGTGAAGCACTGCGGGCGATCCTGGGTGTGTCCACCGATGCCGCGTTGGGGTTCGTCAACGCCCGCCGCACGGTAGTGAGGTTGGAGGCCGTGGACCGCCAGCAGTTCGTGCGCAGCTCCGCCGCCCTGGGTGCCGGAGCCTTGGTGCTGGGACCGGTGGCGGCTCTGCTGGCGGGCAGTGAGCCCATCCCGCTCCCGGCTCGGGTCGGTGCCACGGATATCGAGCAACTCCGCGTCGCCGCGCAGATGTTCAAGTCCTGGGACTCCGCCTACGGCGGTGGGTTGGCGCGGGAAGCTGTGCTTGCTCAGGTGCATTGGTCAGCCGGCCTGCTGAAGGCCACCTGCCCGGATCGGTTGCGTCCCGAGCTGTTCAGCGCGGTCGGTTACCTCGCGCACACCGCTGGGTACATCGCCCTCGACGCCCACGCCCACGACCAGGCCCGTCGCTTCTACCAGTTCGCGCTGGGCTGTGCCGAGCAGGCCGGTGACTGTCACCTGCGAGCCCAGGTCTTGGCGAGCATGGCGTATCAGGAGATCTTGACTGGACGGCCCTATGAGGGGCTCACCCTGATCGAGCACGCCTTGGTCGGCGCCGACCGGCTCACCGCGACCGAGCGGGCGATGCTCCATGGTCAGCGCGCCCCAGCGCTGGCCACGATGCGGCGAGTCCGTGAGACGCTGATCGCAATCGGTACCGCCGATGACCACTTCGCGCACTCCACCCCGGCTAGTACCCCGCCGTTTCTAGCCCACTACGACACCGCCATGCACGCCGGGCTCACCGGGCACGCCCTGGCCGACCTGGCGCCGACCGGGCATGGTGCGACTGAAGCCGCTGGGCGCCTGAGCGCCGCGATCGCCGGGCACGGCCCGTCCTTCGCCCGCGCGAAGGTACTGGCCCAGCTCAAGTTCGCGTCCCTGACGATGATCACCGGTGATCCGGTGCAGGCCGCGATCATCGGCA
>JBOHHF010000003.1:0-2746 GCA_050700495.1 Pseudonocardiaceae bacterium | reverse complement strand
TCCTGCGGGTCGTCGGCGGCGTCCAGCAATGCCTCGGCCAGCAGCGCCACCGCTCCGACCGGAGTCTTCAACTCATGGCTGACATTGGCCACAAAATCCCGTCGGGTCGCTTCCAGCCGGGCTGCATCCGATTCGTCGGACGCATCGATGACCGTGAACCCGTCGCCCAGCGGTCGGATCTCACCGAGTACCGCGGTGGGTCCTCGTCCGGATCGGGCCCCCCGATCCAGCGGGGAAAGATCGACCTGGACCACCTCGCCGGTAGCGCGTACCTGCTCAGCAGCCTTGCCGGCACGCTCGTCCGGACGCGGCCCGCGGATCAGACCCAGCTCGACGGCGGCAGCATTGGCCAGCACCACGTCGCCGAACCTGTTCAACAGCACCACACCGTTGTGCGAGGAGAGCACAACCCGCTGGACAAGGTCAGCAGCGGTCGCGCCGTCCGGCGACCGTTGCGATGCCGCTGTTGCCGCACGGCGGCCGATCAGAAACCCGGCGATCAGCGCACCGATCGCCGTGAGCACGACGACTGAGAGTGTCACGCAGCAATCGTAGACACCCGACCCGGTGACATTCCTAGGCCTGGGGCGCCGTGAGTGACCGGATCGACGTCGTGACCAGTGAACCTTCGTCCGTCGTTCACCGCGGGTTCATCCCCTGCACTTTAGAGGTTTGATCGGGCAGGCCTGCTTTGGGGAGTTCGGTTACCCTGATTGGCCACCGCGGCGATCGCGACGACGGCCGCCTCGGGATCGAGGTAGGACCCACCGGCCGTGACCGGCCGCAGCCGATCGTCGAAGTCGTATCGCAGCGGGATGCCGGTCGGGATGTTGAGCCCGGCGACGGTCTGCTCGTCGATTCCATCCAGGTATTTGACCAGGGCGCGCAGCGAGTTGCCATGCGCGGCCACCAGAACGCTGCGACCAGCCCGCAGGTCGGGCACGATGGAGGACTCCCAGTACGGCCGCATCCGGACCACGACGTCGGCCAGACACTCCGTGCTGGGGATGTCAATGCCGACGTATCGCGGATCGCCGTCCTGGCTGAACTCGTTGCCCGGCTCGATCGGTGGTGGCCGGGTGACGTAGGAGCGGCGCCACAACGCGAACTGCTCGTCGCCGTACTCCGCACGGATCTGAGCCTTGTCCTTGCCCTGCAACGCACCGTAGTGGCGCTCGTTGAGCCGCCAGTCGCGGCGGACCGGAATCCAGTGCCGATCGGCGACCTCCAGCGCGAGGTGGGCAGTGTTGATCGCGCGGCGCAGCAGCGATGTGTGCAGCACGTCAGGCAGCAGCCCGGCCTCGCTCATCAGCGCTCCGGCCTGCACCGCCTCGCGCTCGCCACGCATCGACAACGGCACATCCACCCAGCCGGTGAACAAGTTCTTGGCGTTCCACTCGCTCTCGCCGTGGCGGAGCAGGAGCAGGGTCCCCAGGTTCGTGCCCTTCATACCGCTAGCCTGTCACGCGTAGCGAACCACAATCGGGGGACACCCCTTGCGGACCAGACACTTCCTGCCGACACCCAATCGTGAACGATTCGCACAATCAAATAGCCCGAACGGCCGCTGGCCGTGGCTACTAGGTTACCCATACATTAACGCGCAACGACGGTGTTTCCAGAACCCCTGCTGACACCCCCACCGTCGTCGCAGGGAGCCGCTGGCCACTCGCTTCCCCCCCGCCCCCCCGGGAAAAGCTGGTCGCGCAGCGGTTCCCTGCTTTTGTTGGTCATCAAGATTTGGACCATCAAGACTGTGGGGCGCTGCATTTGTTGCGCTGAATTCTTCCCGTTCTGAGTTGTCATCACAGGACGGCCAGGTGTGGCCGGCCGCAGCGCGATCTCCGCGTACCGCGGTAGCGGTTTGGTTCACCACCGGGCGTGACGGCCGCTGAAGGTGCCCGGCAGCCCACCCTCGTAGAGGTACTTGGCCTCCTCGGCAACCTCTCGGGTCAGGCATGGCCAGGACGCCGCGACGCCGTTGGCGTCGCGGCATGCCCAGCAACGACCCTGCGGGTCAGGCACATGTGCGTTCAGCGCGCTGCGCCACATGTCCGGCAAGTCCGCCAGGATTGCTGCCATGCCCATGTCTATTTTCCTCCCGGAGATCGAGTCACCTTACAACCGGCGAGTCCGGTCGCAGTTCATACCAGCGATGCGCACCCCACCGAAGCAGCCGAACGGGGGATGACTACGCTGCGCGACCGACCGTATCCGGTGCGTGACTGCACGCTGGCTATTTCCTCCTCGACACTCCGAACGCGACGCGCGGCAGCCAACAGCCAAGCAGTCCACGACCAAGGAGCGCGGCCGGGGGCAGCAATGGCCCAATACGGTGGACTTCCTGTATGTCGCTGTCGGTGTCACGAGCGTTACTCCGGGTTTGACACCGGGGGTTTGGCGCCGGCAGGCGACGCAGCGGACGTTCCACCGGAGCTGCCGACCCGGTGGACGGTGACGTCCGTAGCTACCAGGCACCCCGGCGGGACATGTCACCTACGCCAATCGGGTCACGCTCGAACTGGGTACCGTGAAGGTCTTGAGATCCACCGGCCTGGCTGAGAGTGTGTCACCGCTCACCTCGTCGGCTCCCACCGAAATTCCGGCAGGCGAGCACCAGCCCGCGGTTCGTCCTCCCCCGCCGGACCGCGGCCCGCCAGGACCCCTGGGTGCCCCCCCACCCGCAGGGATCCGCGACGCGGGACCCAGTGGCGGGGCGACCCGAGTGTGCGACTCCCCCCTCTTC
>JBOHHF010000002.1:0-4451 GCA_050700495.1 Pseudonocardiaceae bacterium | reverse complement strand
GACGTAGGCGGTGCCTCCGGCGGAGATGTTGCGATCCTCGCCCAGCCCGCGGGCTGGGCGCTGCGGGAGGTGCAGCCACACCGGTGCGACGAACCACTCGTTGCGATCCTCGCCCAGCCCGTGGGCTGGGCGCTGCCCTGGATGACCAGGGTTTATCGCCGAGAGTTATCGGCTGCGGAGAGGGTATCTCAGATTGTGGAAGGACGCGCCTGTGTCATGTTGGGAATCCTTCGGTGTGGCGCGTGATGCTAGGGGTTCCGAGGCCGGTCAGATGATCATCGGTCCGTCGTGGGTTGGGGTGATGGCTGCGCCGAGGTGTCGGGTGGTTCGGAATGTGCTGCGGGTGAGGTGGTAGATGCGGACGCTGTCTTGGTCGGGGTCGATGATGTCGAGCAGTCGGGCTTCGAGGAGCAGCCGTTGCGCTGGGTCGCAGACGATCTCGAAGACGGATTTCTGGACCCGGTAGCCGTAGCCCTCGCACGCCTTGGCGACCCGACGAAGCCGGCGTTCTCCTTCTCGGGTGGTGGTGTCGACGTCGTAGGTGACCAGCAGTTCCATCAGCTCAGCGTCCAGGGCAAATAAGCATCGCTGTCGCCACGGAGGTGGCGCGCGAGTAGTCGCGCCTGGACGAGTGGGAGCAGCGCAGCGGGGATGTCTCGACCGAGCCCGGCGTGGCGCCACTCGCGCTGCCGGGCTGTTGACCATTGCTCCAGGAAGAAGCGACGGCCGTCATCGGTGAGCTGGACAGCTCCTCCGGGCAGGGTTTCGGTGTGCGCGGCGTTGAGCTGCTCGCGGTTGACCAAGGTGAGGACGAGACGGTCGACGAGCAGCGGGCGGAACTCCTCCATGAGGTCCAGCGCGAGCGCTGGTTTGCCCGAGCGGATGCCGTGCAGGTAACCCAGATAGGGATCGAGGCCGACCTGCTCCAGCGCGCCGTGGACGGCGACGCGGAGCATCCCGTAGCCGAAGGACAGCAGACAGTTGACGGGATCGAGGGGTGGTCGGCGGGTTCGCCCGGCCATGGCACCGGGCGCGAGAAGCGCGAGCCCGCGGAAGTAGTCGCGGGCTGCGTGTCCTTCGATACCGAGTACTTCGGGCAGTCCGGTGGCTTTGCTGAGGTCGGCTAATGCGGTTGCGTGCCGCTCGGCGACGGTACGCAATGCGGTCTGGCGGTCACCGGTGGTGTCCCGGGCGGATCGCAGCAGCAGCTGCCGGTAGTTGTGCAGCTTCCCGGCCACGATCGCCCGCGCGATACCGATCCGGTGCTCGGGCCGTTCGTAGGCACGGAACTGGGCGAGCCGCAGCAGCGGGTTGCCGGTCTGCGGGCCACTGACCCGACCGAGGAACCTCCCGTTGCGGGTGACCCAGGTGACCGACCGGCCGTCGCTGGCGCACCGGTGCAGCAAATCATCGGACAGGTCCACACCGTTCCACGCGACGATGTGGTCAAGGCGGACCAGCGGGACCAGATGCCGGCCCGATCGTTCGGGATGGAATACACGTAGCGCGTCGCCATCAAGATGCAGACTCGTTCCCGCTGTGGTGACGTAGAGCGTGTTCAGCAGCTCGGTCACCGGCTTGTCCCTGTCTCCCAGTCGACTTCCTGGCGTGGACGGAACAAGCTGTCGGAGATCACCACGGGAGCAGCGGGTTCACAACCCGGCCGAAGCGAGCACCGGCGGCAACGCGTGTCGTTGACCGGCGCCGGCAGCGTTCCCTGCGCTATCAGGGTCCGCAGAGTCTCCGCCGTCTCACTCACGCGAGCGGCGAGGGTGTCGTCAACGACGATCTCGTGCCGTCGGCGATCCTTTCCGGCGAACACCACCCCCACTGGCACTGGCGCGTCGAACATCTCCCGCAGGCACAGTACCTGGGCTGCGACCTGCAGGTCAGCCGGCCCACCGCTGCGGTACGTACCCGATTTGTGTTCCACCGGTAGCGGCCCGTCCGCGCCGAACTGCACCACATCGCAGACGCCGTGGACCCCGATCGTGTCGCTCCACACTGGCAATGACCGCCACACCCGTTGCTTCCGTCGATCTTTCCCAATACCGACCTGATCCACGGCGGCGTGCGCGAGGTCTCCCCGCACGGTGTCGACGTTGGAGTCGAAGTAGGCATCGACGTGGATGAGCGCCGCCTGGCGTGGGCAGTAGGCGTAGTGCTCCAGCGCCGAGATCGGCACGCTACGGCGGCCCGGCGTCACCTCATCGTCCATTGCAGGTCAGCTGATCAGCTTGGTGAGCGTCACACCCTGCGGCAGGCCACTGTCGTCGACCGAGACGACGTAGTCGCCGAAGGCCCGCGGCGCGACCTCGGCGTTGAGCAGGGAGGGCCGAACACGTTCGGTCAGCCGATGAGCGGGGGCGGAGCCGAAGGCGTCGGCGTGGCTGAACACGTAGAGCCCGCGGGGGGTGAGGGTGCCGCGGGTCGCTGAGCGGTCGTGGTCGAACATCATCTCCAGCGTGCGGTACAGCAGGTCCAGATCCTTGACATCGACACCGGTCTGCTGGCCACGGGTGGCGGAGTAGTACAGCTCGACTCGGTAGAGGCCGTAGGCGACGGTCCACTTGCCGCCCATCTCGGTGCTCTCGCCCTTGTCGATGTCCTCCTGTTTGGTCTGGGTGACCCGGGTGATGGTGTGGTCCATGGGGAACACCGGGTCGATGCTGCGGGCCATGCTGACTTGCAGCGGACCGCGGATCTGCCCCAGCGCGCCGGTCTTGCCCACCGACAGCACCGCACCAAAAAGCCGGATATCGGCATATCTGTCGCACAGCCATGCGCGGGCGGTCGCGGCCTGCTCCAGAGTGATCTTCTTCGAGCCCAGCTCAAGCCCATGTGCTTGGTACGACGCCTCCAAGCGCGGGTTGAGCGCGTACCCGGCCTGCACGAACACCCCGTAGCGAGGGTCGTCGCCCGCAGCGAGGGCGAGCGTGTCGCGGATCTTTCGCTTCAGCGCGACGTCGGTAACCAGGCCTTGCCCGCTCTCGTCGTCGGTGCGTGGCCGGTTACCGGCGTCGGGGTCACCGTTGGGGTTGCCGTCGGTGACATCGAACAGGAACACCATGTCGTGGCGGACCGTCGGGTCCAGGTGTGGCTGAGTCATCAGGAGGTCTCCTCGGGGGCGGTCGCGGCGGCGCGCGACACGAAGCGGTCGGCGCGCTGGTGGTGGTAACCGAGCAGGAACATCGACTGCTGGAACAGGGTGGTACGGGCCGGCAGGCCGGCGCCCGCATCAAGCAACCGGAACAGCTCGTCGAGCCGCCTATCGTGGTTGACTGCGGCTCCGCGCTTGGTGCGGCGCAGCTTGCGCAGCCATGCATTGGCGTCCCGGCGGCCGTTGACGATCGCAGCCCGCGGGTTGGTGACCGCGCCGGAGAAGAACCGGTCCCCGTAGGTGGTGTTGAGCTTGCCCTCGGAGGCGTCGTACTGCAGTTGCTCCAAGGCGGCGAACAGTCGGCCGGCGACATAGCCGGGATCGGTGTTGGTCGGGTCAAGGTCGGGCATCGGGATCTCTCGGGTCAGTGGGGAGCGGGTCAGGGCTAGGCGGATCAGGGCCGCTCGCGGCTCATCGAGACGGCCGTCGGTGCACACCCGGTGCACCAGGTGGGCCAACAGCGACGGTGGCAGCGGGGTGCCTCGGATCGCCGCGCGCACCAGATCGCGGTGCACGCTGTCAGGTCGGTCGGCTCCCTTGGCGTCGAAGTCGGCGTAGCGCTGCCGGTCCCGCAGCCATCGTCCGGTGACCAAGGCGAAGCGACCGATTCCGTGGTGGCGACGCTGATCGTCCCACCGGGTGGCGATCTCATGGTCAGTGAACCATTGAGCGATATTGTCTTTCAGCTGGGGCAACGGCATCTGTACCCAGTCCCGCACCATCACCCGCGCGACATTGCCACCGACGGTCAGTGAGCAGAACATCTCGGTCTGCTGGTCCCGACTCTGTTTGTGTCCGCGGTGGACTGACTGCAACAGTCCGACGATGCGCTCCGGGTCGGGCTCGTCGAGCAGGTCCACGTCACCTGCGTCGGCACCGCCGGTCACCCACCAGACCAGCCGGCTGTCCTTTCCGCCGTGGGACGTGGCGTTGCGGGAACTGAGCACGTCGACCAGGGCCGCGGTCATCGCCTCGCCGCACACCACGCACAGTGGGGTGCTGCCCAGCTGGGTGCCCAGGCCGTAGCCGAACACTCGCTCATTAATGCTCACCAGCGCGGCGTCGTTGCTCGCGCCGGGAACGAGCCGCGCCGGCAGCTTGCCCGGCACGGTGTCCAGCAGCGGACGCACCCGCCCGCATGCCAGGCACAGCCCCGCTGTCCCGCCGCCCTTGCGGCGGGCGACCTCGGCATTCCAGAACGGCACGACCGACGGGGCCCGGTAGGCGGGCAGCCCATCGACGGAGATCACCACACCCTGTTTCGCGGTGCAGTCCTCCGGTCGTTGCAACT
>JBOHHF010000001.1:0-9677 GCA_050700495.1 Pseudonocardiaceae bacterium | reverse complement strand
ACAACAGCTACCGGGTCAAGAAGCTCGGCGAGCCGGCCAGCACCCGCCACCGAGCACCGGCCACGATCAACATCCGCGAGCTAAAGCCCAGACCAGCAGCATGATCAACTTATGCTACGTGGCATTGCCTGTGGGCTGCGAGCTACGGCGCCATGCCTGACCAGGTCGTGGCGAGGCTAAATGCGCACCAGCAAGGCGCCCGGGTCGACGCGCATCCGCAACCCCCGTACTTCGCCCACCGGGTCGCCATCGAGTTGGGTCTGCTGTGGAAACTCCGCGCTGATGAGGACGGTGCGGCCTTGCCAGTGCTGCACGATCCGGTGGCCACGGCGGCGGCGAGCCAGCACCCGCGCGGTCACCGCCAACCATCCGATAATGCCCCTCGGCCCGATGGCCACCACATCCAGCAGCCCGTCATCGATCCTGGCCGCGGGCATCAACACCAGCCCGGCGAGAAGTTTGCCGCAGTTGCCGACCACCACTGTGCGGGCTCGACGGGGCGGCTCAATCCGACCATCCACGGCAAGGGTGATCGAGGCCCTCGGACCCCTCAGCGCGCGCATTCCGGAGACAAAATACGCCAACGAGCCCAACCGGCCTTTCAACTCGTGGGATGCACCGGCCATGATCGCCGCGGCAAAACCCACCCCCGCCATCACCATGAACACCTGCTCCTCGGCGCGGTCTTCGATGAACACCCGACCGACGTCGACCGCGCGGTTTGTCCCGGACAATGCAATCCGGGTAGCGCAGACCGGGTCATCCAGCACAATGGCGAGGTTACGGGCCAGCAGGTTGGCCGTACCCGTGGGCACCAGGCCCAGTGGAGTGCCCGACCCGGCGAGGACATACGCCACGTGGCGGACCGTGCCATCTCCACCGCAGGCAAGCACCACATCCACGCCAGCGGCCAGCGCGGCTCTGGCCTGACCGCCCCCCGGGTCCTCGACGGTGGTCTCAAACCACAACGGTGGCGCCCACCCCAGTTCCGCGCACACCTGGGTGATCTGGGTGTGCAACTGCGCCAGGTCATCGACATGGATCGGGTTGACCACCACTGCCGGCAACGGGCTGCCCGGCAGTGAGCGAAGCACCGACTCGGGTTCCACAGACGCTGAAGATACTCCTGTGATGGGCAGAAACCGACGCGTCAGCAAGGGACCGGGTGCCCGACGCGGCGCGAGGTTTAACCGGCCGCCGCCTGTGGCCACCGCGGCGGGGGCGTCCCTGGTGGCCACGACTTCCACACGGTGTATGCCACGCCCAGTCCGATCGCACCACCGGCCAACACGTCGCTCACGTGATGTTTACCGCTGCGGATCAGGGACCAGTGGGCTGCGGTCGCGGCGACTGCGAGTGGGATCGCCAACAGGGGCAACTCCTGAACCACGCTGAAGACGAAGGCGCTGTCCGACGCAGTGTGGCCCGACGGGAAAGAAGATGTGTACGGGCCGATCCGGCCCTCGCTGGCGCCTTGAGGCCGGCGCCGGTAAACGAGGGGTTTGATAACGATGTTGGCGATGAAGGCAGCGACGACGTAACACACGCTGCCTCGCAGGGCCACTTGCCGGCCCCTTGTCCCACCCTTAACGGCGAGTGCAGTGGCAACGCCGCCCCAAAACGGTGGCTGCTCAACGATACGAGCAATACGGGCGAGCCGGGTGAGAGGAGTTGCCATGTTCTGTGCCTCCTCATTGGGCGAAGATCGTTGTTTGGGAGAATCGATGCGGAGGCGGCGCATGTGTGGTGTATGGCACATAGGCTACCTCAACGCCGCACTCGACCGGCTGTGCGAGCTGCTGTTCGAATACGTGCCGAAGTTCTGGGCGAAACATGTCGGCGTAGCGCGGTCTCACGAGGTCGGTCGCGGTAAGTACGAGGGCCACCATCCGAACCAGGATCGGGTTGTGTGGCTGGACCAACCAGATCGACTCATGTCTGGGCCGCGAGCAGCACCTGCCGCATTGTGTGACGGTCGCCCGGTGGCTGGTCTATCGGGGGTTCCGGTGCGGGCGGGTGACCCGGCGGCCTGGACGCTGTGCTTGGCCAGCGCCAACCACGCCCGTGCGCCGGCACGAACTCCGCAAGCATCGACGAGCCGATGGAGTGCTCGGCCCCGATGGCGATACCCAGCAGCAGCCGCACGACAAACAACTGCCACCCCTCGGTGCGGTTGGTTGGCCTACTGGTCGCCCGTCCGACTGGAGCCTGCCATGACCGTCGGGCACAGTGTCGGCCTACGGGGCGGGATCGGACCCGCGCGGTTTCCGCCGGGGCGACGCCGGCCGCGGCCTACCTCAGCAGGCTCAGCGGCTCATCCGGAAGGCGTCGTTGGGCGACAGGTCACGGGCTAGATCGGGCCGATGCTTCGCGATGGCGGCGGCGACCGTCTCCGCCAACTGCTTCAGCCTGGTGGCGCCCATGTTCGGCCGGAGCAGCAGAAGGTGGTGGGTGATGCCGGCGAGGACGTTGGTCTCCGGGCTGCTGTCGGCGGCGACCGCGAGGTAGACCTCCCGGTCGACGTCCCGCTTGGGGAGGGTGACCGTGGCAACCATGGGGAACTCCTTCAGATCAGGTCGAGTGACCCCCCCTCGGGTCAGGCTGACCACGCGATGCTTCGTCCACGCGCAGGTTTGGGCATCTCGACGTCCTCTCCTGTCCATCCGCCCAAAACAGCAACCACAGGAGGAGAGGACGAGCGATGCCCGCTAAACACGAAAGAGCGCGTTGGAGCCACAGTTCTCGTCGTCCCGTGCCCAGCCGCTACGCTCTGTCAGCCGGATGGGGTCGGATAGCCGTCGGTCACGGGTTGGGTCTCCGATCGCCATGTCCCATAGATCTTCAGGTTTGTCACCAACCCTGGCGGGAACCTCAGAGCACTCACAACCCGAACACCGTCAGCCCGCCGAACGCCACATGCACCACACCGGCGGGGAATCGCGCAGATGGATTTCGCCGGTGACCTCGAAACCGTGCCGGAGGTACAAACGCTTGTTGCGCTCGCTGGTGGCTTCGAGGTAGGCGGGCGTCCCCGTCTCGTCGCAGCCGTCGAGGACGGCCCGCAACAGCGCCGAGCCGATCCCCTGGCCCTGCCAGGGCGGCCTGGTCCCGATGGCGAACAGGTAGAAGTGCGGTTCCTTCGGGTGCTTCTCGTCCATCAGGGTGAGGAACTCGAACAGCCTCCCTGCGTGCTCGCCCGTGGCATCGCCGAGGCGCGGCGCCAGTTCGGCCATCTCCTCCTCGGTGGGCTGGCCACCGGGCGGCATCCACATGGCGGCGCCGACCCCGTCGGTCGATCGGTACACCTCCTCGCCCGGCAGGGTGGTCTCGCCCATGACACCGAAGAACGCTGGGAGGATCTCCTTGCGCCGGTGGTCCTCGGGGATGCACCACGAGAGGACCGGGTCGGTGAAGAATGCCTCGGCCAGGGTTTCCGACACTTCGGTGAGGTCCTGGCCGGTCGCCTTGCATACTGCAACGGTCACGGTGCTCTCCTCCCGCCTTGGTAGTACAGATGATCTGCCGGTTCGCGATTCGAGGTCTTGGGCGCCCCGGAGTGAGAAGTGTCAGGACGGCGCCGCCACGGTGAATCCGAGGTCCACAGCCGCTTTGGTCAGCTCGTGATCGTAGGTGACGAACTCCGTCAACTCAGGCCGGAACGGGTCCGCGGTGGCCAGATGGATGGCATCGAGGGAACCGAGGCGGGGCATGCGGTAGGCCATGGCGCGGGCTATGACGGTGCTGGTGAGATCTACGAGGTGAACGCCTCTCAGCGCCTGACCGGTGATGTAGGGCACCCGCTGGTGATCGACGCCAGCGCGCAGCAAGGCCCGGGTGATCTCCAGTTGGGCCAGTTCGCTGGTGGCCAGTTCGGTTCTCACCGGGAACGCTTGGCGCCAGGCACGTAACGCCTCGGTCTCCGCATCCGATTTGATGAACTTCAACAGGGCGCAAGCGTCGAGATAGATCAACGGTTACGTTCCTTGTCCCGGTCGGCGACAACGAGGTCGGCCAGGCTCTCGACACCTGGTGCGAGGTCGTGGATCAGCTCGGGCATGCCATGTTCGACAGGGGACTTGGCCTCGCCGGCTGCGATCATCTGCTGGAGCGTGCTCAGGTGCTCGGTCTCGGGAACCATGCGCAGCACCGGTTTGCCCCGATCGGTAACGATGAGCGAGACTCCGGCGCGGACTCTCGCGACCACCTTGGACGGGTTTTGGTTGAGTTCTCGCAAGCCGATGGTTTCCATACAACCAATGTACCTACTTAGCGTAGGTACATCAAAGACTTCGCTGGGCGGTCGAGCGCGGCCTGCAGCTCGCCGTGCAGCTCGCGGACGCCGCTCGCCGCGACGTAGAACTCCTGTGCCTTCGTGACGTCGAAGATGCGGAGGACGGGGATCACTCGGTCGACCTGAAAAGCCACGACCTGAGGCTACGGTGCCGGCGTTCCGCAGGTTAGCCAGGCCTAATGTTACGGCCACCAGTTGCGTCGGACTGCTTTCGTTGGTTCCATGAAGGATTGCCGAACGAGGGAGGTCATACCGATGAACAGCTGGTCGGTCGGCCCGGGGACAGGCCGTCGATGGTGACGGCAGAGGACGCCCGCTGGCTCGCCGGTTACCTACGCGGGATGGTGGCGTCCCGCCCGGCCGCCTGGGCAAGCAGTGAGCTGACCCTGGCCCAGCTGATCGCGCTGCACTTCATCAGCGCGAAGGCTCCCGTCACGCTGATCGCGTTGTCCCATGCCTTGGGCACCCGACCACCGGCCACCTGCGCGATGGTCGATCGGCTCAGCCGGGCCGGACTTGTCAGCCGCTCGCCGGATCCGGAGGACCTTCGACGCGTGCTGCTCGCCTTGACCCACACCGCAGCAACCATGATCGGCAAAATCGACCTGAACACCGCACGGCAGCTGCAAGTAGTGCTGAACAGCATGGGCAACGTGGCGCAGCGTTGCCTCACCGAGGTACTCAAGGACACGACACGCCGGCTCGCCCGGTAGTCGGCCGGGCCTCGAACAAGCATCGAACAAGCAAGGTGCGGCACTATCGGGGGGTGAGCGCATCACAGCATTCGGCGACCGTCCCTGACAGCCTGTTCGACGATCCGGATGCGGAAGCCCGTTGGCGCGCCCGGTTCACCGCACCCCTGATCAGCCTGCCGCAGTGGGCCCGAGACGCCCCGGATCGCTGCCTCTACTCCTCCAACGCGTCGGGCACCTGGGAGACCTACGCCTGGGACCGTGTCACCGGTACGCACCGGCAGGTCACCGACCGACCGAACGGTACCCACACCGGCACCGTGACGCCCGACGGTGAGCAGGTGTGGTGGTTCGCCGACAACGACGGCGACGAGTTCGGCAGCTGGGTGACCGAGCCGTTCGCCGGGCGACCCACCGACGAGCCGCCGCAGCCGGCCGTTGTGGGCGCCGAGCCCGGCTACCCCGCCGGGCTGGACATCGGCCGGCGCAGCGTGGCCGTCGGGGCCTCCACCGACGAGGGCACCACGGTGTGGATCTCCCGGGACGGCACGCTCGCCGACGTCGTCTATCGCAGCGAGCACGACGCCGAGGTGGGGGCACTGTCCCGGGACGAGCAACTGCTTGCGATCATGCACTCCGAGCATGGTGACTCCCGCCATCCCGCAGTCCGGGTGCTCGACGCCGATCAAGGCGCCACCGGCACGGCAGTCGCGGAGAAAGGGGATGGTCCCGGCAAGGGCCTGAATGTGCTGGGCTTCTCCCCCATCGAGGGCGACACCAGGCTGCTGCTCACCCACGAGCGGCGCAGCCGGGCGGAACTGCTGATCTGGGACGTCGCGGCGGACACCGAGACCGAGCTCACGCTGGAGTTGCCCGGCGAGGTGATCGCAGACTGGTATCCCGACGGTGCCGCGCTCCTTGTCCTGCACCGGCACTGCGCCCGCTCCACGCTGCACCGCTACGACCTGGCCACCGGGGAGCTCACCGCGCTCGACACCCCGACCGGCACGATCGGCGACGCAGGGGTGCGGCCGGACGGCACCGTGGAGTACGCTTGGTCCTGCGCCGCCGAGCCGCCCGTGATCCGCGCCCTGCACGCCGACGGCACCGGCCGAGTGCTGCTGCATCCCCAAGGCGCGCCGGCCCCCCGATCCGAACCCCTGGCGGACCAATTCGTACCAACCCCGCAAGGGAATGTGCACGCCCTGGTGGCCCGCCCGGCGGGCGCCCCTCCGGGTTCACTGCCGACGGTGTTCCTGCTGCACGGCGGGCCGCAGGCGGCCGACGAGGACCGCTTCTCCGCATTCCGGGCGCTCTGGCTGGACGCCGGATTCGCCGTCGCGCACGTCAACTACCGCGGGTCCACCGGATACGGCTCGGCGTGGCGGGACGCGATCGAGGGCCGGCCGGGGCTCACCGAGCTGGAGGATGTCGCGGCCGTACACGACTGGGCAGTGTCCTCCGGATTCGCCGACCCCGCCGCATGCGTGGTGGAGGGCTGGTCGTGGGGCGGTTACCTCGCCCTGCTCGCCCTCGGGACTCAACCGAAGCGTTGGGCGGCGGGAGTCGCCGGGGTTCCGGTGGCCGACTACGTAACCGCCTACGCCGACGAGATGGAACCGCTGCGATCGTTTGACCGGGCCCTGTTCGGTGGCTCCCCCGAGGAGCTTCCCGAAAGCTACCGCGCGTCGTCCCCGATCTGCTACGCGGCAGACGTTGCCGTCCCGGTCCTCATACTGGCCGGGGAGAACGACTCGCGCTGCCCGATCCGTCAGGTCGACAACTACCTCGCCCGGCTCGCCGAGTTGAACAAGCCGTACCACTCCTACCGTTACGACGCGGGGCATGGTTCGCTGGTGGTGGCCGAGACAATGCGGCACGTCGCTGCGGAGGTCGCGTTCGTTCGCGAGGTGCTCGCCACGGCAACGCTTTCAGCGGTCTGATGGCGCGACGGTGAACTTTACCCTTAGTCAATCTGGGGGTAACGCTCCGCACGGACGCTAGGCCAGGAGGTGGTCACCGTGACCCTATGGCGGCTGCACGTCGATGTGGCCGATCAACCCGGCCAGTTGGGCGCGCTAGCGGCGGCGGTCGGGGGCTGCGGGGCCAACATCGTCTCACTGCACGTCGTCGGCGAACCGGCGCACGACGGTGCGGTGACAGACGAGCTACTGGTCCGGGTGCCGTCACAACTCTCGGTACCGACGCTGGTGGAGGTCGTGGAGGCAGCCGGGTTCCGCGCCACCGTGGTGGTGCAGGCTGACGCGCAGGCACTGGCCGATCCGGTGAGCACCGCGCTGGCGCTGGCGCACTGCGTGGCAGTGGACCCGGGCAGCGCCGCGCGGGCGGTGGCGGTCCTGCTGCGCGCCGAGCTGGCTGGGGCAGGCTCGCCGCCCGCAGCGCATCAGACCGAGGTCGGCACCGGCGCCGGGCGGGTACGGCTGTGTCGCGGCTGGCCGTTCACCGCCACCGAGCTCTCCCAGGCTGCTGCTCTGCTCGAGCTCGCCGGCGCCTCGGGCGGGCGCAGGCTGCCGCCACCGCGGGCCAGCGTGCAGCTGACCGACGGTTCCGAGGTGGTGCTGCGGGCGGCGACGGCCGCAGACGCGCCCCTGGTAGCCGCGTTGCACGCGCGGTGTTCCCCGCAGACCCGGTCGCTGCGGTCGCTGTCCACCAGGCCGGGGTTGCCTGCGGCCGTGCTGGCGAAGCTGGTGGGCGCCGACGGCTCCACCAGCGTGCTGGCGGTGACCACCGATGGCGGTGCCGCGGTCGGGCTGGCCAACCTGGTGGGCGCTGGACCCGCCACCGCCGAGGTCGCGCTGATAGTGGAGGACGCCTGGCAGGGGCGAGGCGTCGGCACGGCGCTGACCCGCAGGCTGGTGGAACTGGCTCGAACCAACCAGCTCACCGAACTCACCGCGGTGTCGGCCGTCGGAAACCACGCGATGACCCGGGTGTTACGCCGGGCCGGGCTGCGCCCACGCGGCCGGTTGGAAGGAGGTGCATTGCACGTTCGGGCAGCTCTGCGACCCGAGGCGCCCAATCCGAACGCACCCACCAAGGTCAGCTTGGTCTAGTTCCGCGCGGCCCGGCCCAGCCTGGTCTAGCTCAGCCTGGTCCAGCTCAGGGTCGGCTAGCACGATGATCCAGCGCGAACTGCACCACCTGCTCCCCTATCGTGCGCAACGTGTGATCAACCGCGGGATCGGACGGGACCCCGTGGTCGTCAAAACTCACCTCGGCGGAGTTCAGCGCTGCGCCCAACGGCGTCGGCCAGCCGCGGAGAGCGTGCACGATCGAGCGCAACGCGGTGAGCGTGGTCACCGCGGCCTGCCAGCCCAGCGCCATGGCCACGCAGCCCACCGCGCGTCCGTCCAGGTAGGGCCGGGGTTCGGCGCGCAGGTCCTCGACATAGTCCAGCGCGTTTTTCACCAGCCCCGAGACGGTGCCGTGATAACCCGGCGAGACCAGCACCACCCCGTCTGCCGCCCGCAGCGCCGCCACCAGCCGGTGGGCCACTTCGCTGCGCTCGACCACCGCCGGGTCGTAGAACGGCAGGACCAGGTCGACGCCGGTAATCGCGACGGTCTCGGCACCGGCGAGCCGGGCGCTTTCGAGAACCACGTTCAGGGCCCGCTCGGACTGCGAATCCGCACGCATCGAACCACCGATGCCGACCACGGTGAGCCCCATGTCAACCGACCCTACGACGGCGCCGGTTCCGGATACGCAAGGGTCCGGCACCCCGCGGCGGGGGCGCCGGACCCTGTCAGCAAGCTTAGGCCTTGGCCTGCATGGATTCACGGGCGGGATTCGCCTGCTTAGCGGCCTTCGGGTCCTTCTCACCCTGCTTGGCGCGAACGCCCGCCTCGATCCTGTCGCCGAGATCCTTGTCCACATTGCGCCAGTACTCGAACGCGCGCTGCAAGATCGGCTCGCTGACGGCGTTGAGCAGGTGACCCACGATGTTGTTCACCAACCGCCCGCGGGCGGCGTCATCGAGCACCTCACGAACCATCGTGCCGGCCTGACCCCAGTCGTCGTCCTCTGCACGCAGGGTGTAGGCGCAGCGCACCATCTCCCCGTCGGTGTGCCACCCAGCCGGCTCGCCGTAACGCACGGTGTCGGCCTTCGGACCGCCGTAGGAGTTCGGCGCGTACACCGGGTCCGACACGTTGTGGACCCGCATCGCGCCGTCCTTGCTGTAGCTGTGCACCGGTGACTTCGGCGCGTTCACCGGGATCTGCTTGTAGTTCACGCCCATGCGGGCGCGGTGGGCGTCGGCGTAGGCGAAGACCCGGGCCAGCAGCATCTTGTCCGGGCTCGGGCCGATGCCGGGCACGAGGTTGTTGGGCTCGAAGGCCGCCTGCTCGATCTCGGTGTGGTAGTCGGTCGGGTTGCGGTCCAGCGTCATCCGGCCGACCTCAATGAGCGGGTAGTCGCCGTGGGGCCACACCTTGGTCAGGTCGAACGGGTTGAACCGGTAGGTCTCGGCCTCCTCGAAGGGCATGATCTGCATGTACAGCGTCCAGCTCGGGTACTTGCCTGCGTCAATGTGCTCGTACAGATAGCGCTGGTGGTAGTCGGTATCCATCGAGGCCATCTGGTCGGCCTCATCCTGGGTGAAGTGCTCGACGCCCTGGTCGGTCTTGAAATGATATTTGACCCAGAACTTCTCGCCTTCGGCATTGACCCAC